>CABKMZ010000001.1 GCA_902373545.1 uncultured Actinomyces sp.
GTACTGGCCATAGCCCTGCCCACCCTGTCCGCCCTGCTGGGGCGGATAGTAGCCCTGCTGGCCGGGAGCGCTTGCGTACCCGTAGTCGGCATGTGGTCCTGTGGTTGAGCCAGCGCCGTTGGGCTGGTAGGGCATTGCCTGCGGTCCGGAAGCGGCCACGGCGTTGTAGGAGGGGGCAGACACCCCATACTGAGGTCCGACGGAGCCCGTGTTGGCAAAGGGATTCTGCCGCAGTTGCTCCCGCGCAATCCGTTCGCGCCGACGGCGGTCGTGCGCGAGGGCGACGCACACGCCAATAAAGATCACCACCGAGATGGCTCCGAAGACCGGACTACTGCTGCCTCCTCCGTGGTAGTGGAAGCGCCGTGAAGGTGCGAGGACATTCTGGGACGAGGCCGGGGCTGCGCTCACAGAAACGGCGTCGGTCTGCGCCTCGGATGATGCGACCGCGACGATAGGGCTAGCGAGGTGGGGCTCGGCCTGCGCGGGCATCGCGGGGACGGCGAGTGCCATCGCGGCGATAGCGCATGCTGCGGTCAATGAGAAAAGTCGACGGGACGTCATGCAGGTGGTTCCTTCCGGTGGAACGAACGACGGGTGGGATCTACGTGCCAGTGTAGCCCCGTGCCTGCGGTTCATCGCAGCATTGCGATCGACGATGCTGGTGTGCACGAGCCGCAGGCGCTACATGAAGGCACAGCCACCACTGCCTTGTGGCGCGGACCACGTGGCCCAGTTTGCGCCCCCGTCGAAAGGTGCGCTATAGTTCTACAGGTCGCCACGGCGACGAACTGAATACGGGCTGTGGCGCAGCTTGGTAGCGCACTTGACTGGGGGTCAAGGGGTCGTGGGTTCAAATCCCGCCAGCCCGACAATAGAGTCGCGAGGACAGGTCTGTGTCCTCGCGCTTTTTGTATTCCACGGGCCTTCGTTGCCTGGAGTCGTTGGAGGGACCTCCGTCCCCCCCATCAATTGTCGGTCAACCTTTGTAACCGAAATGTGATGCTCGTCTGTGGTGGTCTATTTCTCCTGGTAAACGCTAGTTTTCGACCAATCTTCCGCGGGTTCGTGCAGGTCGCAGCGCATGTGATGCGTTGTGAGGCGTGTCAATGGGTGGAGTAAACTGTGGCACAGGTCGAAGTCGTCAACGGGGATGATTTCGACCTACCTCGCCGGTACCGGTCGCCGCCATCCAAGATGGAGCACGAAGTGCACGGACCGACACAAAACGGCCCCGGCCTCGTCAACGGAGACGAGGCCGGGGGAGCCGGAGACGCGAATGAGGAGCGAGAACGGTCAGCCGTCAGACGTCGCGGCGCCCTCGCGCGCATCCTCGGGGATGACGTCCTCCAGCGTCGCCGACTGCTCGTGCGGGGCCTGGAACTCGGTCACCGTCGTCACCTCCACGGCCTTCGGATCCGAGATCCGCACAGAGGTGGTCTGCCCCTCCTGATCGACGATGTTCAGACGATCGGCTGCGTCGAGCTCAACAAGGAAGAGGTCGACCAGGTCGGTGATACCCGCCTGCTCCAATTCACCGCGAAGCCATTCCTCGCTGTGGCCAGCCAACTCGAGGTTGTCGGTCACGACCTGGCCACTGGACACCAGGGCGTAGTTGACGCCGCCCTCGCCCTTGCGCCGTACCGTCAGGGAGCCGTTGGCTTCGCGTTGTACGAGGCTGATGTCGCTCAGTGAAAAGATGCCCATGCCGCGTAGCTCTGCGAGAAACTCGACTGGGTCGAGCTTGTTATCCGTGTTGTCGAGCGCGTCCTGAGTAAATCGCCCGCCCTCGATGATCGTGTACGCCTTTCCCATCACGAGCGAGCGGGTCGACATGAACTTCGACGTGAGGTAGTTCAGGCCGGAGATGATTCCAAAGGTGACGAGCAGGAAGCTGATGTACTCCGCGAACGAGATTGCGTGGTTGTAGATGACGCCGCCGATAACGCCACCGATGATGAAGTTCCCGATAAAGTCGATCGGTGTCAGCTGGACCGTCCGTTGCTTGCCCGTGAGGCGCAGGTGGAGGACGATCAGGGTGACACCGATCAGGAGCTTAAAGACCGTCATTTCGAAGCCATGAATATCGAACATGAGAGCAGTCTATTCGCATGTGGGGACGCGGTTTGGCGTGGCGTGATCAACTCGTCGGATCCGCGTCGATAGCTCCCTGGATGTCATGGAAGATCAGATTGGAGATCTCGACCTGGACCGTCTCAACCTTCGGCACGTCGCGCAGCAGCAATGGATCGTCAGCGGAGGTCTGGAGGGCGAGCGTACCGCAGCCAAAGAGGCGGTCGTCGAAGTTCTTCTCGAGCTGGACGTCGGAGATGCGCGTGAGCGGCAGGTCGTGGCCGGTGCGCGTGAAGATGCCCTTGCGGGTAATGATGCGCTTCGTGGTCACCGTGTAGGTTGAGCTGATCCACTTGATCCAGGGGATCGCCAGCAAGGGCACCGACAGGATCAGAACCACGATCCAGATGGTCGGCAGCGCCCAGGAGCGCGAGTCTTCCGGGACATAGACGGAGCCAACGATGGCCGCGATGATCAGGATAATCTCGCCGATGATATGCGGCAGGATCACCTTGATGTGCGTGTGCATGTGTCGGACGACAACCTCGTCCTGACTAAGGAGCTTCTTGGAAAGTGCCATGTATCCATCATGCCAGATAACAAGAATCCACGAGGGTGAGGACCATCACCGATGGTCTTCGCGCGCGGGCCGTCGGTGCGTTCCCACGATGTCGGTGTTGACGATTCCAATGGCCGCCATGAGGGCAAGCATCGTGGTGGGGCCGACGAAACGGAAGCCCCGCGCTTTCAGGTCCGCGGCCAGGGCGATGGACTCGGGGGTCTGGGAGGGAACGTCGCTCGCGCAGGTGGGGCGCGGATCAGGGCCGCCCCGATAGGACCACACCAGCTCGCCCAGGTGCGAGGGGCCGGCGGACGAAGGACACGCGCTTTGGGCGACGCGCAGCCCGATGGTGGCCCGGGCGTTGGCGATCGCGGCCTCGATTTTTCGGCGGTTGCGAATAATCGACGGGTTGGACGCCAAACGTTCGACGTCCGCGTCGGTGAAGGCGGCGACCGCGTCTGGTGAAAAGCCGGCGAAGGCCTCGCGGAAGGACTCTCTCTTGGCCAAGACGGTGCGCCACGACAGGCCCGCCTGGAATCCCTCTAAGGCCAGGCGCTCATAGACGCCAGCCTCATCGTGGACGGGCATGCCCCACTCGGTGTCGTAATAGGAACGCAGGAGGGCGTCGTGTGACGCCCACGTGGGTCGCACGAGGCCGTCGTCGCACAGCGTGAGTCCGTCGGGCAGGGCAAGCGGATCGGGGGAGGGAAGCGAGGATTTCATGGCCCCATCGTGCGCCCGGCCCACCCTCGCGGTCAATCGCCCGCACGCGCCCTGTGGATAACAACGACGCGCGCGCCACCCCTGTGGATAGGGGGACGCGCGCGACGGTTATGCACAGGCGGCCTTAGCGGCGGCGCTTCTCGCGCACGCGCACCGAGATCTGGATGGGCGTGCCGGCGAAGCCGAACGTCTCGCGCAGGCGGCGCTCGATGAAGCGGCGGTAGCCCGGATCCAGGAAGCCCGTCGTGAACAGGACGAAGCGCGGGGGCTTGCTCGATGCCTGCGTGCCGAACAGGATGCGGGGCTGCTTGCCGCCGCGCAGCGGGTGCGGGTGGGCGGCGACGAGCTGACCGAGGAAGGCGTTGAGCTGGCCCGTGGGAATACGCGTCTCCCAGCCCTCCAGGGCGGCGTCCAGGGCGCGCACGATACGGTTCGTGTGCCAGCCGGTCTTGGCCGCCAGGTTGATGCGAGGCGCCCACTGGATCTGCACCAGCTCACGCTCGAGCTCGTTCTTGATCTCCTTCTGGCGTTCCTCGTCCACCAGGTCCCACTTGTTGGTGACGACGACGAGCGCGCGGCCTGCGTCGATGACCTGCTGCACGACGCGCACGTCCTGCTCGGTCAGGGGAGTGGAGCCGTCGATGAGAACCAGCGCGACCTCGGCCTTTTCGATGGCGGCCTGGGTGCGGATAGATGCGTAGTAGTCGGCGCCGGTCGTGCGGTGCATCTTGCGGCGGATACCGGCCGTGTCGACGAACCACCAGGAGCGCCCGTCCAGCTCGATGAGCTCATCGACCGGGTCTCGGGTCGTGCCGGCCAGCTCGTTGACGACAACGCGCTCGCCGCCGGCCAGGGAGTTGAGCAGGGAGGACTTGCCGACGTTGGGGCGGCCGACCAGGGCGACGCGGCGCGGGCCGCCGGTGGGCAGCGCCGAGGCCACGGCGGACTCGGTGGGAAGCACGTCCATGATGACGTCGAGCAAATCGCCGGTGCCGCGGCCGTGCAGCGCGGAGATCGGGTGTGGCTCGCCCAGGCCCAGGCTCCACAGGTAGGCCGCGTCGGCCTCCTGCAGAGGGGAGTCAACCTTGTTGGCGGCCAGGATGATCGGCTTCTTCTTCGAGCGCAGCATCTCGACGATGCGCTCGTCCGAGGCCGTAACACCGACGGTCGCGTCGAGAACCAGGACGACGGCGTCGGCCAGGTCAACGGCGATCTCGGCCTGCTCGGCGACCGAGCGATCCAGGCCCTTGACGTCAATTTCCCAGCCGCCGGTGTCCACCAGCGTAAAGTCGCGCCCGGCCCACTCTGCGGGGTAGGACACGCGGTCGCGGGTCACGCCGGGCGTGTCCTGCACGACGGCCTCGCGGCGTCCGAGGATGCGGTTGACCAGCGTGGACTTACCGACGTTGGGGCGCCCGACGACGGCGAGGACCGGCAGGCCCGCCGCGACGTTGCCGAAATCGTCGACCTCAACCTCGCCCGACAGCAGCGCGAGATCCTCTTCGTCCAGGTCGAACTGGTCGAGGTTGGCGCGCATGACGCGGGCGCGCGCCGCGGCGTCTTGGTCGGTCAGGTCGATCATCTCGGACGAGGCCGTGGCCTGGTCCGCGGTGTAGGCGTCGGTCGCGTCGTCCCCGAAAGCGGGGGTCGCACCGTGCTGCGTGTCGAAGTCATTCACCCGCCCAGTCTACGGCGTGGCGCGCCGCGCGGGCCGGATGGGGACCCCCGTGGCGCGCCAGCTCACAGGATTGCGCATCCCTACTCGTGGGAGCGCACGTCGTAGGCCAGGACCTCGGCGGCGACGGGCACGTCGTTGTACCGGTGGTGGATACCCTGGATTTCCTGGTACCACTCCGCGCCCTTACCCGTGATGATGACGGTATCGCCGGGGTCGGCGGCCAAGATGGCTCGGCGCACCGCGTCGCGTCGGCAGGTCGTGACCTCGGTGACGTCCTCCATGCCGGGGCGCACGGAGGCGATGCCACGCAGCAGGTAGTCGCGGATGGACTGGGGGTCCTCGGTGCGGGGGTTCTCATCTGTGACCCACAAGATGTCGGCCTCGCGCGCCGCGATCTGCGCCAGATGCTCACGCTTGGTTGCGTCGCGGTCGCCGTCGGTGCCAAACACGATGACGACCTTGCCGGGGGTCAGCTCGCGGGTCGAGCGCAGCGTCCACTCCAGCGCCTCGGGCGTGTGGGCGTAGTCGACGATCACGAGGGGCTGGGCGCCGGGGGTCGGGTTGACCTTTTCCATGCGGCCCGGGATCTGGGGTGCGTCCTCGACGGAGGCGATGACCTCGGACAGGTCGATGCCCAGCGTCACCGCAGACACGATCGCGACGGCCGTGTTTTGAACGTTGACCTCGCCCAGGATCGGCATGGCGACGCGGTGGCCGACGCCGTCGGGATCGACGAGCGTGAACACCGTGCGCCCGATCGACTGGTCGGGGGCGATGTCGCGAACCTGCCAGTCGGCGCTCGTGGTCGACAGGGCGGACACGGTCGTGACCGGGACGGTAGCCTCGGCGGCCAAGCGCTGGCCCCACTTGTCGTCGACGCACACGACGCCGGCGCGGGAGTGCTCGGGCGTGAACAGCAGAGCCTTGGCGGCGAAGTAGTGCTCCATGTCGCCGTAGTAGTCCAGGTGGTCGTGCTGCAGGTTCGTGAAGGCTGCAACGTCGAAGACGACGCCGTCCACGCGGTGCAGGGACAGGGCGTGGGCCGACAGCTCAATGACGCCAGCGCCGCACTCGTACTGCTCGGTGGCCGCCAGGAAGCGGGCGATGACGGGCGCCTCGGCGGTCGTGCGCACCGCCTCGAAAGAAATCGGGCCGACGTGCATCTCCACGGTGCCGCACAGGGAGGCCTGGGGGAAACGCGAGGCGATGGCGGCGCGCATCAGGTACGAGGTCGTCGTCTTGCCGTTCGTGCCGGTCACCGCCATGGTCGTCAGGCGCGAGGCCGGAGCCGAGTAGATGTTCGCGCACAGGGTGGGAACGACGCTACGCGGGTCGGCCACCGTGACGATCGGCGTGCCCAGGCCTCGTTCAACGGCCTGTTCGCGCCCCGCTTCATCCGTGAGGATCACGGTCGCGCCGGCCTCGATGGCCGCGTGGGCGAAACGGATTCCGTGCTGCGTCAGGCCCGGGATGGCCACAAAGATCCAGCCGGCTTCGCAGTCGTCGGAGGACACGGTCACGCCCGAGATCGCCAGGTCGGCGCTGTCGAGCGGCGTGGGGGCGCCGTCCGCGCCGTAGAACCCTTGGACCTCGAGGCCTGCCAGGGCACGCACGAGCGGGATCGGATCGATGGACGGGCGGATATCAATCACTGAGGTCATGTCTCTACTGTAGTTCGTCTACGCGCCCCCGTGTAGCACGCGCATGTTCAGTGACACAGTAGGATAGGAGTCATGCAGATCTTGACACGCAACGAAGCAACACACCGCGCTGCCACCCTCGAGGTGTCCGCCATCGACGTCACCGTTGACGTCACGGGCGCCACCGATCCCTCCCAGGCGACCTATCCCGTCACCTCCGTCCTGACTCTCGTGGCCCGCGAAGAACGCACGTTCATCGACATCGCCGGGCAGGTCACCTCCGTCCTGCTCAACGGCGCGGAGCATCCTTTCGAGGACGACGAGGACCGCGTGTGGGTCGAGGGCCTGCCGGTGGGCCAGACCATCGCCCTCGAGGTGCGCGCGCTCGCCCACTACTCGCGCAGCGGCGAGGGCCTGCACCGCTACACCGACCCCGAGGACGGCGAGGTCTACCTCTACACCCAGTTCGAGCCCAACGACGCCCACCGCGCATGGCCGTGCATCGACCAGCCCGACGTCAAGCCCGCGTGGACCTTCCACGTCGTCGCGCCCGCCCAGTGGGTCGTCTTCTCCAACGGCGTCGAGGTCGGCGCGCAGCCGGTGGACAACGGCGGCGTTCGCCGCGACTTTTCTGCGACGCCCCCGCTGTCCAGCTACATCACCGCGATCGTCGCTGGCCCCTGGTCCGTCGTCGAGGGCGGCACGTGGAGCGGCGGAGCCAGCGACGGCGGGCACGTCGAGCTGGAGCTGCGCCTGGCGTGCAGGCGTACCCTCGCCCGCTACCTGGACTTCGAGGACGTTTTCGAAGTGACGCGCGCGGGCCTGGACTTCTTCCACGAGCGCTACGGCATCACCTTCCCGTGGGGTTCCTACGACCAGATCTACGTGCCCGAATACAACCTGGGCGCCATGGAGAACCCCGGCTGCATCACCTTCAACGAGGCCTACATCTCCCGTTCGACCCCCACCTTCTCGGAGCGCCAGCGCCGCGCGAACACGACCCTGCACGAGATGTGCCACATGTGGTTCGGCGACCTGGCTACCCCCGCCTGGTGGGACGACCTGTGGCTCAAGGAGTCTTTCGCCGAGAATCAGGGCGCCAGCGCGATCGCGAGCGCGACCCAGTACACGGGGGAGTGGGCGAACTTTGCGATGAACCGCAAGATCTGGGCCTACACGCAGGACCAGATGCCCACGACGCACCCGATTGCCGCCGACATCCCGGACGTGGCCGCCGCCAAGACGAACTTCGACGGCATCACCTACGCCAAGGGCGCCGCGGTCCTCAAGCAGCTGGTCGCGTGGGTCGGCGAGGACGCCTTCTACGAGGGCGCACGCCGCTACTTCGACAAGCATCGCTTCGGCGCCACCTCCCTGGGTGATCTGCTCGAGGCGCTTGAGGCGGCCTCGAACCAGGAGCTGGGGTCGTGGAAGGACGCGTGGCTCGACACCCCCGGCCCTTCGACCCTGTCCGCCTCGTGGGTGACCGACCCGGTCGGCGCGATCTCGGACTTCACCCTGCACCAGAGCGGACAGGCCTGCGCTGGCGTGCTGCGTCCCCACCGTGTGACCGTCTCGACGTGGCGCGCGGCGGACGGAGCCTTGGAGCGCACCCACGTTTTCGACGTGCGCATCGACGGCGAGAGCGCACCCATCGATCCCGAGGGCGTGCTCGCCGTGCCCGGAGGCGCCGTCGGCGTCGACCTGGTCGTCATCAACGACGACGACCTGACCTACGCGATTTCGCGCCTCGATGAGCGTTCCACCAACGTCGCGCTGGCCTACGTGGGCACGATCGAGGCGCCCATCACCCGCGCGGTCATCTGGGCCTCCCTGTGGAATGCCGTGCGCGATGGCCTGGCGGACCCGCGCCGCTTCATCGTCGCCGTCCTGGGTGCTGTGCCCGCCGAGACCGAGCCCGCGATCCGCGATCGGCTCCTCCTCTTCGTTGGTGAGGCCATCTCGTCCTTTTTGCCCGGCAGCGCGCGCGCTCAGGTCCACGAGGAGGTTCTGGCCACCACCAGTCGCCTGTCCAAGGAAAGCGCCGAGACCGACGCTGACGCGTGGCGCGCCTACACGCGCGCCTTCATCGCCGAGTTCGCCGCCCGAGGCGGGGACGAGTTCGAAGCCGCCGTGCGCGCATGTGCGGCGTGCGAGAACCCGGATATCGCCTGGCGTGCACGCCGCGCACTGGCCGCCCGCGGGCTCGCCGACGAGCAGACGATCGCCGCGTGGCGCGACGCTGACGGTTCCGGCGAGGCCGCTCGCATGAGCGCCGAAGCCCTGGCCTCCCTACCCGACGAAGCGGCCCGCTCTCGCGCATGGGAGTCGGTCAACTCCGACACGCTGTCCAACGACTACCTGAGCGCGACCCTCGCCGGCCTGCAGGCCTCCTCCTGGGTGGGCGCCAGCGGCATCCCCGAGGCCGTGGAACGCTTGCGCAGCTACTGGGAGTCGCACACGATCGGCATGTCGCTGCGCTACGCCGCTGGCGTTCTCGACCTTGGCGTGGACGTCGACCGCGAAGGCAGCGTCGAGGCCAGCGTGCACCTGCTGCGCTCCTGGCTCGCCGCCAACGAGGATGCTCCCGCGCAGCTGCGTCGCATCGTCGTCGAACACCTCGACGACTTCGAGCGCCGCGAGCGCGTCCAGCGCCTCTGGGGAAGCGATCAGTGACGCCTCGTGGGCAGGCCCCGCGCGGGGCGGGGGACACGCCCGAGGCCACCCAGGCCTCGTTCGTGGACCCCGCCGCCTCGATGTCGCTCCTGACGTCCCTCCTGGCCAACCCCCTCGACGCGGGCTACGTGCACTACCGCGCCGAACACGGACCCACCCCCAACAGGTTCATCGGCCGCCTCGGGGTCTTCGTCGTGGCCGTCGCGCTGGGTTTTGGCTCCATCGTGGCCACCGCGTCCCTGCGCACACCGGCCGGGGACGTCAAAGCCGACCTCAAGCACCAGGCGGCGCAGCGCTCGGAGCAGGTGGCCAGTCTGGACGAGGAGGTCCAATCCCTGGGCCGTGCGATCGACCTATACTCGCGCTCGGACACCGTGACCGACACTGACCACGCGCTGGCGTTGGCCAGTGCGACTGTCCCTGTGTCCGGGCCAGGGATCACCGTCACCCTGACGGACCGCGCCACCCCTGGCAAGGGCAGCGGCGCCGTGCGCGACCAGGACCTGGCCATGGTTGTCAACGCGCTGTGGGGGGCTGGCGCCGAGGCGATCTCAATTAACGGCCAGCGCATCGGCCCCGCCACCTTCGTGCGCACCGCGGGCACGGTCATCCTGGTCAACATCACGCCCGTGTCCTCGCCCTACGTTGTCAGCGCGATCGGGGACTCGAACGCCCTGTCCGTCGCGCTCGTGCGTGGCAACACGGGCGACTACCTCTCCGCCGCACAGTCGATGACCGGCATGACCGTCTCCACGAAGGTCGCGCCCTCTCTGTCGATGGACGCCCTGGCCCCAACCAGCTCCCAATACGCCACTGCCATCACTGCCACGAACGAAGGAGGCACGTCGTGATTGCCGTCATCGGCCTGATCATCGGAATCGTCCTGGGGGTCCTGCTCGACCCGACCGTTCCCGCGTGGCTGGCCCCCTTCCTACCCGTCGCCGTCGTCGCCGGGCTCGACGCGCTCTTTGGCGCCGGGCGCGCCTGGCTCGAAGGCAAGTTCGCCGACCGTGTCTTCGTGACCTCTTTCTTCTGGAACGTGGTCGTCGCCTGCCTGCTCGTCTTCCTCGGCTCGCAGCTGGGTGTGGGCTCGGCCATGACGACCGCCGTCGTCGTGGTCCTGGGAATCCGCATCTTCTCCAACACCGCATCCATCCGTCGACTGCTGCTGAAGGCCTGACATGAGCGATCAGACACCCCCTACGGGCACAGCAACAGAGGCTGAGCCGACCAAGCGTGCCGGTCAGGGCACACCCACACGGGCCGCTCACCGCGAGGCGCACAGCGGGCCTCGGCTCTGGGCGCGCGCCCGGGGAGCTTTCTTCGCGCTTCCCCGTGGCCTGCACGTCGTTATTCTCATCATCTTCATGATCCTGGGATTCGCCCTGGCCACGCAGGTGCGCGCCCAGCGCTCCGATCCTCTCGAAGGGCTCTCCGAACAGGACCTCGTGACCCTGCTCGACGAGCTGGGAACCCAGGAACAGAACCTGAGGGGCCGGCGCGGCGAGCTCTCTGAGGAACTGGCTAACCTGCAAAGCGCCGCCAGCGAGGCCGACGCGCGCGAGCAGGCCTCGGCCAAGGCCGCCCTGCAGGCGCAGATCGCCGCCGGCACGGTCGCGGTTCACGGCCCCGGGGTGAGCGTGACGGTCGTGGATCCGGGCTCCAACCTGAGCCCCACCCAGTTCGTGATGACGCTGGGGGAGCTGCGCAACGCCGGGGCCGAAGCCATCGACTTGAACGGCGTGCGGCTCACGACCCGCTCGGCGTTCACGGGCCAGGCCGGAGCGATCGTGGTTGACGGCATCCCCATCTCGGCGCCCTACACGTGGACCGTCATCGGCGACTCCCAGACCATCTCCACGGCTCTGGAAATTCAGGCCGGCTCGGCCTCACAGATGCGTGCCAAGGGAGCCACCGTCACGATCAGCCAGACGGACGACGTGACTATCAACTCCCTCGCCACCCCGCGTCCCGCCCAATACGCGACCTACGAATAAACGACCGGGACTTATAATGAAGTGGGAGGTCGCCGTGCCCGCGCCTGCGGCATGGTGAACGTTTACACTTATATGACAGTCCCGTTATGAGATCTTTTGGAGCGCACTATGTCTGACAACCAGCCTTTCGACCCCACAGCAACGTCCGTTTTCGGCGTGATGCCTTTCACGGATGACGTTGAGGAGGCTCCGGTTGCCCTGTCTGCTCGCGACCGTGAGGCTGTCGAGGCTCTGCCCGCTGGCTCGGCCCTGCTGATCGTTCAGCGCGGCCCCAACACCGGAGCCCGTTTCCTCCTGGATCCCGAGGTGACCAACGCGGGTCGCTCGCCCAGGGCCGACATTTTCCTGGACGACGTCACCGTCTCGCGTAAGCACTGCCAGTTCATCGCCGCAAACGGTGGCCACATCGTGCGCGACTCCGGTTCGCTCAACGGCACGTACGTCAACCGTGAGCGCGTCGACTCCGTCCAGCTGCGCGCGGGCGATGAGGTTCAGATCGGCAAGTACCGCCTGACCTACCAGCCGTCGACCAAGCAGGCCTGACGTGACGGGATCGGCTGCTCGTATCCGCGACGCGCGCCCGCAATCGGGCGCGACGTCGTGGCCTCACGACGCCGATCACTGCCCCGAGCTGTCGATTGGGCGCGTCGTTGAGGAACTGAAGGAAGAGTTCCCGGCGATTTCCCTGTCGAAGATCCGCTACCTGGAGAGCGAGGGGCTCGTGAACCCCGCGCGCACGGGGGCGGGCTACCGCAAGTATTCCGCGGCGGACGTGGCGCGCCTGCGCTACGTCCTGGCGGAGCAGCGTGATTCTTTCACGCCGCTGAGTGTGATTCGCTCGCAGCTGGATGCCCTCGACGCGGGGCACACGCCCTCGCGCCGCCGTGTCGCCCAGATGGTGTCCTCCGAGGGGCAGACCGTGTCCCTGGGTGGTCGCCGGGCGATTCCCGCTTCCGATCTGGCCGACCTGACGGGCGTGGACAACGACGCGCTCGAACGCTACTCCCGCTTGGGCCTCATCACGCCGGACATGGCGGGATACTTCCCGGCGCGCTGCGTGCAGGCGGTGTCTGCCATCGCGCGCTTGGAGTGCGCAGGCGTCGACGTGCGCGTCCTGCGCGCGGTACGTCAGGGCGCAGAACGCAGCGCGGATATCATTGATCAGACGGTGTCCTCCCAGAGGGGACGAGGCCGTGGCGCGGACCGTGAGAGGGCGCGCGCACGCGCGGTCGAGCTGGGCGAACTGTTCGCCGAGCTGCATCGAGACCTGCTGACGGTGGCCATTTCGGCACTGTCCGACGAGGGAGTCTAACCCTCATCTTCAACCTGAGGGTTGGACGCGCCGGGGCGGTCGTTGACCACCTGGCATTAGTGCTCTAACGTAGTCCTGTTTTCATCCCACACAATCGTCAAGGAGCCCCACAGTGAGCGCAGAAGCAAACGCCGCATCTCGGCAAGGCATGCTTTTCGGCGACCCGCTTGAGGGCATCGAAACAGACGAGGTCGGCTATCGCGGACCTATCGCGTGTAGCGCCGCTGGCATTACGTATCGCCAGCTCGATTACTGGGCGCGCACGGGGCTTTTGCAGCCGTCGATCCGCGCCGCGCGCGGCTCAGGCTCCCAGCGCCTGTACTCCTTCCGGGACATTCTGGTCCTCAAGGTCGTCAAGAAGCTGCTCGACGCGGGCGTGTCCCTCCAGCAGGTGCGCGTGGCCGTCGGCTCGCTGCAAAACAGGGGAGTGGATGACCTGGCGTCGATCACCCTCATGAGCGACGGGGCCTCCGTCTACGAGTGCACCTCCACCGATGAGGTCATCGATCTTCTACAGGGCGGTCAGGGCGTCTTCGGCATCGCCGTGGGCCGCGTGTGGCGCGAGGTTGAGTGTTCCCTCGCCGAGCTGCCGCTCGAGCGTCCCGATGATCGCTCCTACGTCGACGATCTGGCTGTTCGTCGCCACGTCAAGCGCACCGCCTCCTAAAACCTACGCCACTCATGCCCGAGCCGCACGGCTCGGGCATGATGCTATTAGCGACGGGTCTCATCAGGCTTCTCGCGATGTTTGGCGCCAGCGATTCCGTGAGTGATCAGGACATCGCTCACCCCGAAAGCACCGAAGGCTGTGGGCCAGGCGTAGCGCCTGGCCCACAGCCTTATCGTCATCAAGGTGGGGGAGAGGACCCTTACTTGCGGCCGAGCGGACGGCGGATCCTGTACGCGGTGTCCAGGTCAGTGATCTCGACGGTGACCATGCCGTTCTCGTCAACGATGTAGGACTCCTCGATGAGCGGCCCTTCTTCCGTACGCACGACCGGCACAGACGCCAGGTCGACGTCGCTGCGGCGCAGGTTCTGGTCGAAGGGGAAGATGATCTCACCGTAGGGCTGCAGGTCGCCGCGAGGAACCCAGGACTCATCGAAGGACGAGTACTCGACGAAACGGAAGTAGCCGATGTTGTGGGCGGCGCGGTAGCAGCGCTTGATCGTCAGGGTCTCACCCGGAGCCAGCTCGGTGTTGGGCTCGAGCAGCGTGTCGAAGGAGATGAACGAACCGGCATCGCGCTCACGGAAAACGCCGACGCCGCGCGAGAGCTGCTCGCGCACCGTGTACGCGGCCTCCGGGTCAGCTCCGATGGCCAGGCCAATCGCGGTCGAGGCAGCCGTATGGGGCGAGCGGTGCACGCGTCGGCCGAAGCGGGCGCGCAGAATACGGGCGACGAGGGGAAGCTGCGAGCCGCCACCCACGACGTACAGGCCCGCGATATCGCCGCCGAGCTGTCCGACGCCGGAAGCGCCCGGCACGAGCAGGGGCTCCATGGCGTCCATGGTGGCGTTGACGAGAGCCGTTGCGTCCTCGTAGAACTCGGCAACGGTGATCGTCGTGGGCTCGCCGTCGACGGGCACGGTGATGAACTTCGTGGAGGGAGTCAGGGCCTCCTTAGCGCTGCGAGCGTCCTCGATGAGGCGCTCCCAGGCCTCGTCGCCGAGCAGACCAGAGTCGGTGCCAGCCGCCGCCGCGAGGCGGGTCGCAAGGATCACGTCGAAGTCGTCGCCGCCGACCAGGTTCAGGCCGCGCGAACCCAGGACCTCGTGCAGCGTGCCCGTCGCGGAGACGATCGATGCATCGAACGTGCCGCCGCCCAGGTCGTAGACGAGGATCGCCGTGCGCTTGGAGTTCAGGGTGCCCGCGTGGCGGTGCGTGTACTCAAAACCTGCGGCAGAGGGCTCGTTGACCATCGCCAGGACATCCCAGCCCGCGCGGCGGAAGGCCTCCAGGGTCAGGAATCGCTGCGCGGACCACGCGTGCGCGGGAATGCCGACGAGGGCCTCGAGCTTTTCGGAAGCGGGGAGGGAAGCCACGGAGGAGTTCGTGCGCAGCTGGCGGGCGACGTACGTCAGGAAGCCGGTCAGAGCGTCGAGTACGGAGATGCTGTGGTTTCCCAGGCGCAGCGTGGACGTGTCGGTCACCGAAGGATCCGACAACAGCCGCTTGAAGGAGCGCAGGTGGGGAGCGCCCTCACGTGCCGCATCCTCGGCGTCAAAGCCGTAGATCAGGCGGTCGCCGTCCAGGGCGAGGACCGACGGAATGAAGTCGACGGTGTCCTCTCGATTGTTGACGAAGGAGACGATTGGATAGTTCCCCCGATCAACAATAGCGATCGCGGTTGTGGTGGTGCCAAAATCTACTCCAAGTCTCATAGCACCAACCCTATCGCGCATTTCCCGCCGCTCCTAGGACGTCTCGCCGGTGCTTCGCACGTTTTTCAGTAATGTCCGACGAATAAGTGTGACAGAGAGCCATGCCACCAGGAAATACGTGATTCCAGCAATGGCATCAACCACATAATGGTTACCTGTTGCGACAATTGTCACGATGGTCAAAGTTGGATGGAGGGCTAGTGTGAGACGCGCCCACCATGAGCGCCAGACGTACGTTCCGAGCATGACGGCGACCCACACCGACCATCCCGTATGCATGGAGGGCATGGCTCCGTAGGGGTTGGCGAGGGTCCCAAACAGCTGGGAATAGGCGGAGGTGTGCTGTGCGACGGCGTCGGTGATGCCGAGGCCTGGGACGAGGCGCGGGGGAGCGAGTGGGTACGTCCAGTAGGTAACGAGCGCACCAGCCGTCATGATGACGAGCGTCCAGCGCGCCCGCGCGTAGTACTGGGGCGTTTTGATCCACAGCGCGAGCAGGGCGAGGCCGGTAAACAGCAGGAAAGTTGCCGCGTACTGCATGGAGGCCAGTGACGCGAGCGTCGGATGGGTGGCCAGCCACGCATTGACGGACGGCTCGAAGTGGAAGCCGAGGCTGCGCTCGACAGTCACAACGTCATGCGCGTGGCCGACGGCAACCGTTTCGCTGGCGCGCGCCAGGAAGGACAGGATCGAGTAAGACAGGCAGGCGAGGCCCAGGACGACGACCTCGCGAATCGGGTGTCTCGTCTGGCGCTGTGTCGGGTGGTCCGTTGTCATGGTCGTAACTGTAGCGCGTGGTCGGGGGCCCGCCAGGGGAGCAAAACGGACATAATGTACATTATCGGATTGAAGTGGTGTCCTGAGAAGGGGCCGAGCATCGCTCCGCTTGACGCGTCCGATAGAATGGATGCGTTTCTTATCTACGTCCAGGAGGCTGTTATGGCAGACCGCGCACTGCGTGGCATGCAGATCGGCGCCAAGTCCCTCGAATCCGAGGATGGCGTCGTTTTTGCCGATCGTTTCAACGTTCGTTACGCGTGCCCCAACGGACACGAGTTTGAGGTCACCCTCTCCAGCGAAGCCACCGCCCCGGCGACCTGGGAATGCAAGTGCGGCCAGACCGCCGAGCTGATTGGCGAGACCGAGGAGGACGAGGACAACAAGCCCGTCAAGCCTCAGCGCACGCACTGGGACATGCTGCTGGAGCGCCGCTCCATTGAGGAGCTCGAGGTCGTCCTGACCGAGCAGCTCACCGCCTACCGCGAGGGCCGTCTGCGCCCCGAGGGTTCCTACCGCAAGGGCTAACCCCTGCGAAACGGCGCGCACGCGGCCTGGGCCAGACGGCTCAGGCCGCCTTTTGTGACCATTGCCAGCTCCTCGACGAAGATCGACGAGTCGAGCTTGGATTCTCCCGCCAGGCGCTCATCGAAAGTAATGGGCACCTCGGCGATGGTTGCGCCCAGGCTGCGCTCCAGCTCGGTCATCTCCACCTGGAAGCCAAAGCCGGTGGTCGCCACCTTGCCGAGCACGCCGCGAGTGGCCAGGAAGGACGCGCGGTGAACCCGCAGCCCCGCCGTTGCGTCGCGCACGGGGGTCCCCAGACAAAAACGGACATAATAATTGCCCGCCTTTGATAGGGCGACGCGCTTGGCGGACCAGCCGTTGACTTGCCCGCCGCGCACCCAGCGCGACCCGATAACGAGATCGGGCTGATCGGGCCCGCCCATGCGGGCCAGCAGCTTGGGCAGGTCGACCGGGCGGTGCGAGCCGTCGGCGTCCATCTGCACGATAAACGGGTAGCCGTGGTCGATGCCCCAGCCCATGCCGTCGACGTACGCGGTCGCAAGGCCGGACTTGGCGGCGCGATGCAGGACGAACAGGCGTTCCTCGCCCGCGCGGCGCTGGTCGACCCACTCCCCCGTCCCATCCGGCGAGGAATCATCCACGATGAGGATGTGCGCGGCCGGGACGTGTGCCCAGATCTGCTCCAGGATCGTCGGCAGCGTCGCCATCTCGTTGTAGGTGGGGATCACGATCAGGGTGTGGTCGCCCTGAGGCGAGGGAGCAAGACGCTGCGCGGTAGTCATGAGTCACATTCTGCCTCTTTTAACGAGTGGTCGCACGTGCTGCACGCTCCGCGACGCGCCAGCGGATCGCGGTTGCCGTGCCCGCCAGGCCGATCACGAGGCTGAGCCCCATACATGCCAGGGGAATCCGTTCCCCCGCCCGAGCGGTCAGCGTCAGCGACGAGCGCAGCGGCACATCGGCCACCAAGGTAGCCACGGACTCGGTATCCGTGGACGCGAGCACGGAGCCGTCGGGACGAATCACGTAGGAGTGCCCGGTCGTCGAGGACTGGACGGCACTGCGCGAATACTCCATCGCACGCATGCGCAGGAGCTGTCCCTGCTGGGCGGACTCGCCCGAGGATCGGAAGTGATAGTTGTTCGACGGCGTCACGATCATCTGCCCGCCGGCGGCCACGCCCTCACCGATCACCGAGGGGTAGGCACCCTCAAAGCAAATGCCCACGGCCACGGGCACGAGGCGCCCGTCGCGGGCGGGGACGCTCATGAGCGGGATTTCGTCACCGGCCTCCATGTCCTTGGCGGCCTGAGCCGCTTGGGTGGCAAAGGAAGAGACGAGCTCGCGGAAGGGAATGAACTCGCCGAAAGGCACGGGCACGTGCTTGGAATAGCGCGCCTGCTCGTCCACGCCGACGCCCGGGCGCCACAGGGCCAGCCAGTTCTTGACCCGATCGCGCTCGTTCAGGTTCGTGTAGCCGATGAGGATGGGCGCATCCAGGGCGACCGAGGCCTCATCGACGAGAGCACCGATGTCGCCGAACAGGACCGGGTCTCGGTCCACCGAGCCCTCGCCCCACAGGGCCACGTCGATCGGCTTGTCGACGAGCGCGGGATCGGCCGCGAGCGCCTGGGAGGCGCGCAGGTTGTTGCCCGTCACCTCACCCGGATGACTGTACGCCCGCGTCCCGGGCAACGCGATGTCGCCCTGAACGACGCCGACGCGCAGGGTTCCTTCTTCGGCCTTGTTCGACAGGGGGATCGCCAGGGGCGCGATGACCCCCGCCAACACGAGGATCGCCAGGAGGGGCCGAGAGAACCAGTGTTCACGGCGCACAGCAGCGTCGCGATAGGCGAACATGCGCCGCGTGAGCACCGCCAGGAACACGACCGCGGCCGTCACGACGGTCGTGCCGCCGTAGGGAGCCAGGTGCCCGAGCGGAGAATCGACCTGCGGCAGCGCGACGGAGCCCCAGGGGAAGCCCGACCACGGCCAGCATGAACGCGCGGCGTCCACGCCCGCCCACGTGATCGCGTACAGGAGAGCCTGCATGAGAGGGCCGCGCGCCCAGGACCACAGCTGCGTCCAGCGCGTGAAGAGCACCCAGCCGCACAGGAACAGCGTCTGGGCCAGGGCCAGCACGAACCACGCCGGCTTCATGCCCACGGCCATGGGAACCCAGTCGATGAGGGGAAGCCACATGCTCATGCCGAAGCACATCGTCACGGTCAGCGCACGAGGAGCCCGGGCCTCGTCAATGCGTGAGATGAACAGGGCCAGCGCGGGGATCGTCATCCACCACCAGCCCAGTGGCGGAAAGGCGGAGTACAGGGCTAGGCCAGCGGAGGCCCCAATCAACGCGTCTCCGCACACGTGCGCGAGAGACACTCGCTGCAAGACCTCCCGATACCCCATGCGTACCTCCCTGGACAGTTAGATGGTGGACCAGGCCACAATACCCCGACCGATGCGGTCCTTGGCGGCCTCGGCCCGACGAGCGAGATCGCTCGTGGGCGCGGCGGAGGCAATCTGACCGAGGCAGTCCATGACCTGACGCATCCAGCGCACGAAGTCACCGGCCTGGATATCCGCCCCGTCGATCGCGGTGGCCAGTGTCGATCCGTGCGCCCACGCCAGGGTCGCAGACATGAGGCCCGCGTCTAGGGAGGGCGTGGGATCACACCCGCACTGCTTCTCCACACGGTGCACCCGCGCGAGGGTGCCCACGCACTCCTCCCACGCCGTGCGCAGGCGAATACCCACGCCGGTGGGCGCCAGCTCGTTGGCGTCGTCGTCGCTGCGCGAATCGTAGACCAGGGCCGAGACCATCGAGGCCAGCTCGGCCTCGTCCAGGTCGTTCCACGCGCCCTCGTTGAGTGACATCGCGATCACCAGGTCACGCTCGCCGAAAATGCGACGCAGCCTCTCCCCCGACGCTGTCACCCGGTCGCCGTCCAGAAAACCGAGTCGCTCCAGCACCGCGCACACGCGGTCGAAGTGGGCGGCGACCGATCCGGTCTGGGAATCGATGGAGCGGCGCAGGGCCTCGATCTCACGGCTGATCCGTGCCCACTGGGCGCCGGCGCGCGCGTGGTTCTCGCGGTGGGGGCACCGATGCACCGGGTGAGCGCGCATCGCGGCGCGCAGCTCCCCGATCGTGTCCGATTGCTCCTCGGCGCCTTCGGGCAGCGGGAAGCGGCCTTTCGCGCTGCCAGAGCGCAGCTCACCAGCGATGCGCGTGCGTTCCTTCGTGCGGCGCAGCGCCGAGCCGCCGGGAATCGCCATGTGGCCCACGACCGCGATGCCGCCGCGCACATCCTCGGGGGCCAGCGCCCGCCACGTGGCGTCCTCGGAGATGACCGAGACCTCGACTCGTCCCGAGGCCGTGGTGGCCTTCGCGCCGACGACGCACAGGCGCAGCTTGCGTCTGCGTGTCAGTGCCAGGACGTCGCCCGTGCGCACCTGCGACAGGACCCGTCGCGACTCCTCGCGGGTCTCGCGCTTACGGGCGCGCGCACCCGACTTTTCCGCCTGGCCGATACGATCGCGCAGCATGAGGTACTCGCCGACGTCGCCCGCCGAACAGGTCAGATCGTCGCCGGCCAGGCGCTGCGCAGCCTCGAGCTCGCTCAGGCGCGTGGCGAGGGTAACCACGGCGGAGTCGGCCTGGAACTGCGCGAAGGAAGACTCGAGGACCTTGCGGGTCTGCGTGCGCGTGGAGCGGGCCAGCAGGTTGACGACCATGTTGTAGGTCGGCGTGAAGGCGGAGATGAGCGGATAGGTGCGCTTGGACGCCAGGGCAGCGACCTCCTCGGGCGCCACTCCCCCGCGGTGAGAAACGACCGCGTGCCCCTCGGTGTCGATGCCGCGACGCCCCGCGCGCCCGGACAGCTGCGTGTACTCACCGGCCGACAGGGACACGTGGGCCGAGCCGTTCCACTTCGTCAGAGACTCGATGACGACGGTGCGCGCGGGCATGTTGATGCCCAGCGCCAGCGTCTCGGTCGCGTACACCATCTTGACCAGGCCCTCGGAGAACAGATGCTCAACGGCCTCCTTCATGAGGGGCAGCATGCCCGCGTGGTGGGCGGCGATGCCACGCATCAGCCCGTGCTTCCACGCGTCAACCCCGAGCACGACCGCATCCTCGGGGGCGATCAGCGCGATGACCTCGTCGACGTAGCGCTCGATTGCGGCCGCCTCCGAGCGCGTCGTGAGCGTGATGCGGGTGAGCAGCACCTGGCGCACGGCGTCCTCGCACCCGGCGCGCGAAAAGATAAACGTGATCGCCGGGAGCAGGTGGGCCCGATCCAGCGAGATGAGCGTGGAGGGACGCGACTCGCGGCGCACGCGCACGGGTCGGTTCCACGAGCGCGAGCCGCGCCCACCCCGCATCCCCGAGTCGTTCGTGGCGGCCACCAGCTCGGGGTTCAGCTTGCGCTTGCCGGTGGGCGCGTACAGGTCGAAGATCTCCTCCCCCACGATCATGTGCTGGTAGAGGGGAACCGGACGGCGCTCGGAGACGATGATCTCGCACGAGGAGCGAACCTCGCGGATCCACGCGCCAAACTCCTCGGCGTTGGACACTGTCGCCGACAGAGCGATGATCGACACGTGAGCGGGCAGGTGGATGATCACTTCCTCCCACACGGGCCCGCGCATCTTATCGGCCAGATAGTGCACCTCGTCCAGGACGACGACTCCCAAGTCATCCAGGGACACACCGGCGTAGATCATGTTGCGCGCCACCTCGGTCGTCATGACGACGACGGGGGCCTTGGGGTTAATCGACGTGTCGCCGGTGGCCAGGCCGACGTTGTCCGCCCCGTAGAGCTCGCACAGCTCCAGGTATTTCTGGTTCGACAGCGCCTTAATGGGCGTCGTGTAGAAGGCGCGCATGCCGCGCTCAAGCGCCACGTAGGCACCGAATTGGCCGACGATCGTCTTGCCCGCGCCCGTGGGCGCCGCGACCAGGACGGAGTTGCCGGCCTCGACGGCGTCGAGCGCGTCGATCTGGAAGGGGTCGGGGGTAAAGCTCAGCCCCGCGACCCAGCGTCCGCGCAGGGACGAGGCCGCCCGCGCGTGTTCCCGGAAGGCCGCGTATCGCTGGGCGGCACTGCCCTCGCCCACGCTCGTGCGTTCCTGGGAAGCCGAGGGGTCGGTGACGCGCTCGCGGTGTCGGCGTCGTTTCGGGCTCACGGTTGATCCTCCTGGGTCCATACGGCCACGATGGCGCGTGCGCGCTGCCCCGCCTCGGCTCGCCGATCGGGCGAGACGTCGCGCAGGTGGGCGGCGATGTCGGTGAGCAGGCTCAGCCCCCACTCCTCGTTCCACACGGGCAAGGTGATGCGCGCTCCCCCGCCCTCAAGCTCCCCATCGATGTGCCCGCCGTACTCGTCGGCGATCCACCGAGCGGGCCGGTCGACGTCGAGGGTCCACGTGGGCGCGTCGTCGCGTACGCGGCGCGGTTCCTGCACGCGCGCGCCGACCACGCCGAGGTTCGAGATCGAGGAGAGCGCGAAGGTACGCGGTCCCTGCGCCGCCGTGCACCACCCGCGCAGCAGCCAGCCGGTCGCGCTCGCGTCCAACGACCACGGATCGACGACGCGGTGCGAGGACTGTCCGCGCGAGGACACGTAGTCGAAAGACACACGCTGCTTGCGTGCCAGGGCGTCGCGCAGCGCCTCCACGGGAAGCGACGAGGCCAGGGCTGGGGAGGCATCGATGCCTCCTTGGGCGTCGGCATCCCCGAGCCCACCCAGGGCGGAGACGACGAGGGCGGCATGGGGCAGGTGAGCGGCCACATCCGGCGCTAGGAACGGGGCAATCGCCGACAGCCCGATCAGCAGGGCCTGCGCCTCCACCTCCGACAAGCGCAGGGGTGCGCCCGCGCCCAGCGTCGCGCGCAGCGACACGCGCGACTCCTCCTCGAAGAGCGCCCAGTCCACCTCGAAGGATTGCCCCGGCAGGGAATCGCCCACCGACGCCAAGTACTCGATGTCGCGGCGCACCTGGCGGCGCGTGCGACCAAAGTGCGAGCAAATCTCATCAACGTGCACGCCCGGATGGTCAGCGATCCACGCGACCATCGAGGAGAGACGGACAAAGGCCAGGGACACGTTCTCAGGCATCGTGTCCTCCCCACGCACCAGCGATGCGCAGACGCTCCAGCATCGCGTCGCGCAAAGTCGGGGGAGCCACGACGACGACGTCGGCGGCCAGCGGCAGCAAACGCGCAATCCACGTTCCCACCTCGCCATCCTCCAACGCCATAGACTCCCAGCCCTGCCGCGCGGCCCGCTCATCACCGGGCTGCGCCAAGGCCTCGTACCCGAGCAGGAGAGCGCGCGCCGCGCTGTCGCAGCGGACCTCAACGAGCGGCGACACCAACGAGGACACCCGCGGGACAGCGCTGCTCGGCGCGACCGACGCGTCGCCGGCCTCCCCCAGGAACTCCACCTGCGAACGCACGCGCGAGACACGGAACGTGCGCTCGGCCTCACGATCCAAGTCCCAGCCCCACAGGTACAGCGCACGCCCCTGGACGGTCAGCGCCCACGGCTCGACCGCGCGCACCGTCAACTCCCCCGACCCCGGATACTCAAAGCTGACGACGCGGCGCTCGCGGATCGCACGCGCAAACGACGTCGCGGCCTCCAGGCCAGAGAGCCCCAGGCGAATGACCGGCGCAGAGATATCCTCCTCGGACGCAGCCGCCGCCTTGGCGTCGATCGAATCAGCCAGGACATCGTTGCGGTCCCACGCGCGCGCCGCCAGCGAGAGCAGCACGCGATCCACGCTGGTGACCTCGATGTCCGGGGCGAAAGAATCCCTGTCGATGGCGTAGCGTTCACTGCGCCCCACGCTCAGGCGAACGCCGGCGTCGCGCAGCGCGTCCTTGTCGCGCTGAAACTGGGTCTCAAAGGCCTCGTCGGCGAGGCCTCGGTAACCGGGAAGAGAGCGCAACTGCGCCTTGGTGCGTCCCGGCCGCGCGCCCAGGAGCTCGACGAAAAGCTCAAGGACGCGCACGTTGGCGGAAGGGGCGGTACTCACCCGCCTACCCTACGTCCAAACGCGCGCGTCCCTGTCGCGGCTCACCGTCAGGAAGCAGAGGACTGTGCCTCGCCCTGCGTCACGTAGTCATTCGTCGCGATCATTGCGGGATCCACGCTGCCCTCAAGCTCGCCGAGCGTGCCCAGGAAGGTGACCATCTGAGCCCACTTGTTCAGGTCCTGCGCGCCGCTCGCCTGACCACTCTCGCCCACCCACAGCGGCACGGTCGCGGCCAGCACCGCATTCGCGGCCGCCAGCGAGTCCTCGCTCGCCAGCGAGTCATCCCACTTCTTGGTGGCGTCGATGGCGATCTGCGGGTCCGCGGCGATCGCGTTCATGGCATCGGTCGTGGCCTTGACGACGGCGCGCGCCTGCTCCGGATGCTCCTGGGCCCACTTGTGCGTCGTAATGATCGAAGCGCTCACGAGCGGCGTCGAGGGATCCAGCGCAATCTCGCGAATCTCCAGGCCAGCCAGGCGCATCTGCACCGCGTCATTGTTGGTGAAACCGACAACCGCGTCGACCTGGCCCGAGGCGATCGCTGCCTGCTGCGTGTAGCCGATCGGCGCAATCGTCACGTCGGCCTCGGCCAGGCCCGCGCTCTGCATGGCCGATCGGGTCGCGTAGTAGTTCGCGCCGTGCTCACCGGGGATGCCGACCGTCTTGCCCTTCAGGTCAGCCAGCGTCGTGATATCCGAGCTCTCGGGCACGATGACCGTGCCCGGGTAGGTGGCGTAGTACTGGCCGATCGAGACGATGTCCAGGCCCTGCGAGGCGGCCACCGCGGCCTCGTCACCGGAGGCGATCACGACGTCTTCCTCCCCGGCCAGCAGCGCCGTAAAGAAGCCCTCGTGCGAACCGTGGTGACGGATGGTGGCGCTGATGCCCGCGTCGTTGTATGTGCCCTGCGCATCGGCTACGTACACGGGCGCGAACTGGACATTCGGGATGTAGGTCAGGCCGATCGTGACGTGAGAGCCGTCCTTGGAACCCGACTGGGTGGCTGCCCCGCCGGCGCAGGCCGTCAGGGCCAGCGAGGCGCACGCGCCGAGCGCGAGGACGCGAAGAGACTGGGACACGTTCATGGGATTCTCCTTCACTGCGTGATGTCGTAACGCTTGGACCGTTCGACCCTGTACACGATCGTGTACAGCAGCGTCGCCATCGTGCACAAAATGATGATGATGACGAACATGCCGGCGGTGTCGACGTTGTTTCTCATTTGAGTGAGTACCTGCCCGAGCCCGGTTCCGCCCATGACCATCTCCCCCACGACGGCGCCGGTGACGGACAGCGCGAAGCCATTGCGCAGGCCGCCCAAAATGGCGGGCGCGGCGAGGGGAAGCTCCATGTGCCAGGCCATCGTCCACCCGGTGGCCCCATCCAGGGAGGCGGCCTCCAGCAGGTCACGATCGATGTGACGCAGGCCGACGACCGTGGAGACGAGGATTGGGAAAAAGACTATGAGGGCGCACAGGACCACGATGGCGACGAAGCCGTAGCCAACCCACAGGACCAGGATGGGAGCGATAGCGATAGCGGGCAACGCCTGCGTCGCACCGAGGAAAGGCTCGACCGCGGCGGCCAGCAGGCGCGATCGGTAGATCGCGTAGGCCGATGGAAGCGCGACGCTTGAGCCAAGCAGGCAACCCGCGACGGCCTCGGCGCCTGTGATCCGCACCCTCTCCCACGTCGTCGGCAGCGCGAGAAGCACCTGTGCTTTGGAGACGACGGACTGGGGGTTTGGCAGACGCCAGGCTTCGATGCCGGTCAGCGTCGTCGAGAGCCACCACCCCGCCAGCAACAGGGCGAGGAAAATGATCGGTGCTGCCACAGCGAGAGTGCCGCGGGGCTTATTCCGAGATGCCACGACGAACTTTCCGACACCGGGGTACGCGCAGCACAGTAGGCGCACGGGTGCGCCTCATGCACTCCTCCCATCCGGACTGTAACCGTCGGTGCCGGAATTTCACCGGCTCAGCCACCCTCGTTCTGTGAGGGTGGGTCGCGGACTATCACCGCCGGTTCGGACTTTCACCGACCCCGGAGTACTCGCCGCCCATTGTGCCACGTGGGCTCTGTGGGTGCGACACGTGTTCGCGGATGAAGAACGGGACGAGGCCACGGCCTCGTCCCGCTCGCGTGTTGCGCTGTGCGCTCAGTGCGTGTGCGCGTTGGCAAGCTCGCGCAAGATCTCGACTTCTCGGTGGGCGTCTTCGGCGCGGAAGACGGCCGAGCCCGCCACGAAGTTGTCGGCGCCAGCCATTGCAGCGCGCTCGATGGTCGAGCGAGAAATACCGCCGTCGACCTGAATCGACACCTCGAGTCCCGCGGCGTTGATGGCTGCGCGCGTACGCTCGATCTTGGGGATCATCTGCTCGATAAAGGACTGGCCTCCAAAGCCCGGCTCGACCGTCATAATGAGGATCATGTCGAACTCGTTGAGGATGTCAACGAAGGGAGCGATGTCCGTCGCGGGCTTGAGTGCCAGGCCCGCGCGCGCACCCAGGCGATGCAGCTCGCGCGCCAGGCGCAGCGGCGCGGCCACGGCCTCGGCGTGGAAGGTCACCGAGTGACAGCCCACCTCCGCGTACTGCGGCGCCCAGCGGTCCGGGTCCTCGATCATGAGGTGGGCGTCCACCGGTAGGATTCCAGACGTGACGACAGCCTCGGCGACGGGCAGGCCCCACGACAAGTTGGGGACGAAATGGTTGTCCATGACATCGACGTGGGCGACGTCGGCGCCGGCAATCTTGGTGAGCTCTCCGCGCAGGTCGGCGATGTCGCAGTTCAGGATCGACGGGCTAATTGTGGCGTTCATAACGGATATGCTAACGCTTGCGCAGGCACGCCACAAACATAAGATCGGTGCCCACGCGGTGGTCCCACAGCTGTAGCGTGCGTCCCTGCGTCCCTGTCAGACGCCCCGCGGTGTCGGGAATCTCCAGCGGGAAGGGCGCGCACTCGTCGGCCAGGGCAACGGTGTCAAGAAGCTCCACCTCGCCTATGTCCAGGAGGCGTCGCACCTGGTCGCGCGTCTCGGCCGCGTGCGGGGAACAGGTGATATAGGTCAGGATGCCGCCGGGGCGGGTCAGCGCAACCGCGCGGTCCAGCAGCTGCGCCTGCAACGAGGTGAGCTCCTCGACGTCGCCGGGCGTACGGTTCCAACGCGACTCGGGGCGCCTGCGCATCGAGCCCATACCCGAGCAGGGGGCATCGACGACAACACGGTCGAAGGACGCCAGGGGCCACGCGGTGCCTCCCCCGCCGAAGGTGCGCCCGTCGCCGCTGACGACCTCAATGGAGTCGTATTGGCGGGTCGTGCGCTCGATGAGACGCGCGCGATGCGGGTGCACCTCGTTGGCGGTCACGCGCGCCCCGCACTCGGCGGCCAGGCCAGCGAGCATCGCCGCCTTACCGCCCGGGCCCGCGCACATGTCGAGCCAGCGCGCGTCCTCTCCCCCGTCCAGGGGTGCATGGGCGGCGATGAGGGCGGCCAGCTGGGAGCCCTCATCCTGGGCGCCCGAGCGCCCGTCGCGGATGGAGGGCAAACGTGCGGGGTCGCCCGACTCCAGCAGGACAGCGCGCGGGGAGACGGCTCCGAGGGCGACGCGGGTGTCGAGAATATCCTCGGCCTCATCTGCCAGCTCATCGACGCTCATCAGGCCCGGGCGCGCCACGAGGGTGACCGTGGGGACCTCGTTGTCGGCTGCGAGGACATCCTCGAGCTCCTCGGCGGAGTAGCCGTGCGCCTCCAGGGCTTGGCGGAATGCGCGAACCATCCACGCGGGGTGCGAGTAGCGCACACCCAAGGCCTCGTCCGGGTCCTCAATCTCGTTCATCGCGGCCTCGCGTTCGGCGTCCTCCTCGCGCGTGATGGAGCGCAGGACGGCGTTGACGAAGCGAACCGGGCCGTCGGTCAGGTGCTCGCGGGCGACGTCCACCGTCGCCGAGACGGCTGCGTGGTCGGGGACGCGCATGTCGAGGAGCTGGTGTGCGCCCATGCGAAGGATGACAAGAGCGCGCGGATCGAGATCAGCAAGTGGACGATCGATGTGGCGCGAGATCACCCAGTCAAGACGGCCGATCGCGCGCAGCGTGCCGTGGACCAGCTCGGAGGTGAAGGCGGCGTCCCGGTCGCTGAAGTGGCCCTCCCTGCGGGCCTGACGCAGCGCCTTAGGCAGAATAATGTTCGCGAAGGCACCCTGCGTGGCCACCTCGTGCAGCACCTCGTAGGCGATGCGGCGGGGTTCGTCGGCCGGGCGCAGCTTGTGGTAGCCGTCAGAGTATCGGCGCTCGCTCATCGTTCCTCCTCCGTCTGTCCGCCGAGGCGCACCTCGGCGTCGGGCCGCGCGCCCCTGGCCCACGCGGCGGCGTCCATCCAGGACTTACCCGCGGGTGCGACCTGGCCGAGAATCAGCGCGCCCGACGCGCAGCCGACGCTCACCTGCTTCTTGGTGACCTCCAGCTGGCCGGGTTCCAGGTCGTCGCGTTCCACGGGGGTCGCAACGCCGAGCTTCATGCGCGCCCCACCGGGCAGCACCGTGTACGCACCAGGATTGGGCGTCACCGAACGAATAATGCGGTCCTCGGTCGCGGCATCGCGCGTGAAGGACACGTAGCCGTCCGCGTGCGCCAGGCGACGGGCATGGGTCACGCCCTCAGGGGCCTGCGGGGTTGCGTGGGCGGAGTCTGCCTCAAGCGCATCGACGACGCCGAGAACCTGCCCTGCCCCGGCCTCGGCCATCGATTCGAGCAACTCACCGGCGCTCTCGTGGCCGATTGCGACCTCGACGCGCGAGTACACGTCGCCCGTGTCGAGGCCCTCTTCCAGGTTGAACACGCACGAGGCCGTGGTGGGGTCGCCCTCTCGAATCGCCCACTGGACGGGGGCGGCACCGCGCCAGCGCGGCAGGTCGGAAAAGTGCAGGTTGACCCACCCGTGGGTGGGCATGGCCAAAACGGAGGGAGGAACCAGGCCGCCATAGGCGACGACGACGCCCAGATCGGCGCCCACAGCCTCGATGCGCTGCCCGATCGCGGGATCCTTCAGCGAGGTCGTCTCCAGGAGGTCAACGCCCGCCTGCGCAGCCACCTCGGCGACCGGGGACGGGTACATCGTCTTACCGCGCCCGCGTCGAGCCGGCGGGCGGGTGATGACCAGGGCGACCTCGTGGGAGGAAGAGAGCAGGGCACGCAGCGTCGGGACTGCGGCATCGGGGGTTCCAGCGAAAATAATGCGCACGAGCGCCAGTTTACGGCACCGCGAGGCCCCAGACTCAGAAGAGCTCCGGTGGGTTCACGCTCATTTTGACCAGCGGTACCTTGCGTGCCGAGCGCGAGCGGCGGATGTCGGTGAGCGCCTGGAGCATCGCGACCGTGTCCGGCAACGGCGTGCGCACGAGCGTGCGGACCTGGTTCTGCTCACCCTCGCGGGTGGCGGGGATGGCAACGGTTCCAACCAGCTCGGCGCCGCCCTCGCGCACAACCTGGTCGGCCACCTGGCGCACCTGGGCCGCCGTGCCGTCCAGTGCCACCATGGTGCACGCGGGGAAAAACCCAAGTGCTTCGCGTTCGTCAAGGAGGCGCTGGGCGTAGTCGGTGGGAGACCAGCGCACGAGCATCTGGCCCAGGGCCTCGGGGATCGTCCCCACGACGAGGCCGGGGTGGCCCGGGCGCACGAGCGACAGGGCGTCGAGCCAGCGGCGTGCGGCCTCCTCGGGCGCCCACAGCTCCGGCCGGCCGGCCAGGGCAGCGGCGTCCAAGATGATGGCGCAGGCGTAGCCACCGTCGACGCTCGGTTCGGCCCCGGCTGTCGCGACGATGACGGTGGGGCGCGCGGGCAGGGTGCGGGTGATGCGGTGGGCGGCGGAAGACTCGAGGACGGAGGCGTCCGGGAGGGTGCGTGCGATTTCCTCGGCGGTGCGTGAGGCCCCCACCCGGGCCCCGCGCACGTGCGTTCCCGCGCATTGTGGGCAGCGCCACGAGGTCGGCTCGCGCCCACACCACCCGCAGGTCACAGCGGAGTCGGCACCCATCGACAGCGGACCCGAGCAGTGCGGGCACCGGGCCAGATGGCCGCAGCGCCGACACACGACGGTGGGCCAGTAGCCCGCGGATGCGACCTGGATCAGGACGGGCCCTTCGCGCAAGCCCTGGCGGATCAATCGCAGGGCGGCCTGCGGGATGCGCATGCGTCCGCCCGCGCCCTCG
The DNA here is from genome assembly GCA_902373545.1 of uncultured Actinomyces sp. Taxonomy (GTDB): domain Bacteria; phylum Actinomycetota; class Actinomycetes; order Actinomycetales; family Actinomycetaceae; genus Pauljensenia. Next base: position 29,617 of record CABKMZ010000001.1, read on the forward strand.
CTGTCCGCCTGAGCCTCACCGTGCAGGTGAACGCGGGGGGTCGCCTCGCGCAGCGCCTGCGGCGTGGGGTCCAGGCTCACCGCCCATCCAGAGCGCACGAGAGCCTGAGCCTTGACCGAACGCGCGTTCGAGAGGACGAGCAGACCAGCTCCCTCGGCAGCGCAGCGCTGCACGGCCACGTCGAGCGCGTCGCACCTGGGGAAACGCCGCTCACGCAGGCGATCATCCCCATCGTTGACGATGACGATCAGACCGGTTGTCGCGCACGGCACCCACACGGCCGAGCGCGTCCCCACCACGATGGGAAGACGTCCGAGGGAAGCGGCGACGTGGACGCGGTAGCGCTCCTCCGGGCTGACCTCCCCACCGCTTACCACCGCGGGCACGCCCAGATCCTCCTCAAGCTCGCGGGCGACGCGAGTGGCGTGCTCCCCCGTCGGGGTCACGACAATAACGGAGCGGCCCGACGACACCGTCGCACCCACGGCCTCAGACAGGCAGGCACGCACGTGGGGCCGCAGCGTCGTCACGATGGCGCGCGGAGACGTTCCGTCGCGCAGCCGCGATAGGAGGGCCGCGCCAGCCGGATAGGGGTCCCACCCCTGCCCCGCCTCCCGGTGCGTCACCGTGGGCCAGGCGGGAGGAGCGGCCGCAAGCACTTCCTTTTCGGCGCGCGCGTGGCGCGGCGGAACCGCGAGGGAGAGCACCTGCGACGTGGTGGCGAGGAACCGCAAGGCGATACGTTTCGAGGCCTCGTACAGGGCCGGGGTGACGACGGGCGTCGCCGAGACAACGGATTCAAGGCGCCCGACGGAGTCGCTGACCTCGCGTCTGGTGCGCTCGACGATCCAGCCATCAACCCGGCTACCCGACAAACGCACGCGCACGAGCGAGCCGACCACGGCCTCGTCCACGAGGGCGTCGGGAACGACGTAGTCGAGCGGGCGATCCATGTGCGCCACATCGACGTCGACGAGCACGCGGGCAATCTCCGCACTGCGCGTAGCAGGCGGGTCAAACCCGTCAAGCATTCCCTGCGTGGACATCATGAGCCTAGTCAAACACAGCCCGTGCCCATCTGCGTCCGTTGATCAGCCCAGGAGCTTGAGCCCGTACTTGCCCACGACCATCGCGAGCACGCCGAACACGATGAGTCCCCACAGCGCCCAGTCGAGCCCCTGAGCCACGATGCGGCGCAGCGACGCGGGAGCCGCAATCACGCCGTCTCGGATATTGATGCGCGTGATACCGCCGAAAACCAAGGTCGTCGTGACCGTGATGAGCAGGCACCACGGGCACAGCACCTGGATAATGAAGTAGGACTGTCCAAACAGCCAGAACGCGAAAAACAGCGCCACCGTGTACAGCAGATTCGTGCACGCCATGTACCAGCGCGGGAACTTCACGCCCGCAAAAATCGCGACGGAGATCGCCAAGACGACGGCCTCGAAGAAGATGCCGAGGAACGCGTTGGGGAAGCCCAGGATGCGGGCCTGCCACGTCTGCGCGACCGCCGAACACGACAGTACGGCGGAGACGTCGCAGCCAAAACGCGCCGACGAATCGGCTGCCAGCTGCCACGCCTCGATCGAGAGCACGAAGGAGGTGACGAGGCCGATAAAGCCCGAGACGATCATCTCCAGGCTCGTGCGCCTCCTCCACGCCCGGCGCGCCTGAGGGGTATCCCAGGAGGGGACGAACTCGTCGACCTGCTGCTCCGCGCCGACGCTCATGCGAGCACGGCCTGCAGCTCGGCGACGCGGTTGGTGGCCTCCCACGGGAACTGCTCGCGGCCGAAGTGGCCGTAGGCGGCGGTCTCGCGGTAGATCGGGCGCAGCAGGTCGAGGTCCTCGATCATGCCCAAGGGACGCAGGTCGAAGACCTCGCGGATCGCGTCGGCGATGCGTTCCTCGGGGATCGAGGAGGTTCCGAAGGTGTCGACGTACAGGCCGATCGGGTGGGCGCGTCCGATGGCGTAGGCCAGCTGAATCTCGCAGCGCCCGGCGATGCCCGCGGCCACGACGTTCTTGGCGACCCAGCGGGCGGCGTAGGTCGCGGAACGGTCGACCTTCGAGGGGTCCTTGCCGGAGAAGGCCCCGCCGCCGTGGCGAGCCATGCCGCCGTAGGTGTCGACGATGATCTTGCGGCCCGTCAAGCCGGCATCAGCGGCCGGGCCGCCCAGGACGAAGCGTCCCGAAGGGTTGATGAGGGCCGTCATGTCACCCGTGGCCAGCTCGAGGCCGGACTCCTCGATGACCGGGTCGATCACGTGCGCGCGCACGGCGTCCGCGATCGCGCTCTGGGTCAGGTTCTCGTCGTGCTGGGTCGAGACGACGATCGTGTCGATGCCGACGGGGCGACCGTTCTCGTAGGCAAGGGTCACCTGGGTCTTGCCGTCGGGGCGCAGGCCCGACACGATGCCCTGCTTGCGCACATCGGTCAGGCGCTTGGCCAGGCGGTGCGCCAGCCAGATGGGTGCGGGCATGAGGTCGGGGGTGTCGGAGGCTGCGTAGCCGAACATGATGCCCTGGTCGCCCGCACCCAAGCGGTCGCGCGGGTCACCGCCCTGGGTGCCGCGCACCTCGAGGGCCTCGTCGACACCGCCGGCGATATCGGGGCTCTGCCCATCCAGGGAGATGGACACGCCGCAGGACGCGCCGTCGAAGCCGACACGGGAGGAGTCGTATCCGATCGAGAGGATCTCACGACGCACGATCTCGGGGATCTCGACGTACGCCTCGGTGGTCACCTCACCGGCGACGTGGATGAGGCCTGTTGCGGCCATCGTCTCGACAGCGACGCGCGAGCGGGGATCCGCTTCGAGCAGGGCGTCGAGGATCGCATCGGAGATACGGTCACAGACCTTGTCGGGGTGACCTTCGGTGACGGACTCGGAAGAGAAAAGCTGTTGACTCACCGCTCAAGGTTATCAAGGAAAGCGGCCATCTGAGCGACCAGACCTGCCGCAACCTCGTCCTTTGAGCCGATGTAACGGCCCACGATCTGCCCGCCGACATCCAGGAGTCGAATGTCGTTGGGAACGTCGCCGAAACCGACGCCCGCACCCACACGGTTCAGGGCGATGTAGTCCGCCCCCTTGCGCGCGGCCTTGTCTGCGCCGTTGGCCAGGATCTCCTCGTCCGTGCCCGTCTCCGCGGCGAAGCCGACGACGAGGGCCGGGCGAATATCGCTGTGGCCTACCTCGGAGAGGATGTCGGGGTTGCGCACGAGTCGCAGGGTCGGCGCGTCGGTCTTCGTGGGGTCCTTCTTCATTTTCGAGGCCTGGGCTGCCTCGGGGCGAAAATCGGCGACCGCGGCGGTCATGACCAGTGCATCGGCACCGATCACCTGTGCCATCGTGGCCTCGCGCATCTCACAGGCGCTGCCCACGCGGGTCACCTCGACACCCGAGGGCAGAGCTGCCATGACGGACTCGTCGATGTTGGCGGCGATGACCCGCACGCTCGCCCCCGCACGCGCCGCGGCGGCGGCGACAGCCAGGCCCTGCCGGCCCGAGGACTTGTTGCCAAGGAAACGGACCGGGTCGATGGGTTCGCGCGTGCCTCCGGCCGTGACGACGACGGTCCGGCCGGCCAGAACGGGGGCAGGCTCGAGCTCGCCTGCGCGGTCGAGGACATCCAGGGCGCGCCGCGCAATCTCCTCGGGGGCAGGCAGACGCCCCACGCCGCTATCACCTGAGCCGAGCGCGCCCGACTCAGGGTCGATCACGTGCACGCCGCGCTCGCGCAGCGTCGCCACGTTCGCTTGCGTCGCGGCTGCCAGCCACATGTTCGAGTGCATTGCGGGCGCCACGACGACCGGAGCATCCGATGCCAACACCGTCAGCGACACCATGTCGTCAGCAAAACCCGCCGCGAGGCGCGCGAGGGTATTCGCCGTCGCAGGAACAATGATGATCAGGTCCGCGACACGAGCGAGCTCCACGTGCTCGGCTCGCCCCTCCCCCGCGATATCGACGGCGACGGGGCGGGACGTAATCCCCTCCCAGGTCGACGCTCCCACGAAATCCAACGAGGCACGCGTCGCGGCCACATACACGTCGTGGCCCGCGCGTTGACACTCGCGGACCACGATCGGTGCTTTGAAGGCTGCGACGCCGCCGGTCACACCGACGACGATCGTTGCCACGTCAGGCCTCGGGGTTAGCTTCGAGAGAGAGCAGACCCTCGTTGATCTCACGCAGCGACACAGCCAGGGGCTTCTCGTCGGGCTGCACGTCGACAACGGGACCCACGAACTGGATCATGTTCTGCTGAAGCTGCAGGTTGTAGGAGTTAATCTGACGAGCACGCTTCGCGGCGAAAATAACCAGCGCGTACTTGGAATCAACGTGCTCCAGCAGATCATCAATGGGCGGGGACGTGATACCCACGGGCTGGGCAACAATTCCGGACATGCGTGTCTTCCTCTCAGTGGCAGATTCAGATAGATATTACTCCAGGCCAATGAGCCGGGCCAGCTCACCCACCGCGCGCTCGACATCGTCGTTGATCACAACGTGGTCGAACTCCGAGGCAGCCTCCAGCTCGACTCGGGCCGTTGCCAGGCGACGCTCTCGCTCCTCCGGGCCTTCGGTTCCGCGTCCGAGTAGACGGCGTTCGAGCTCCTCCCAGGAGGGCGGAGCAAGGAAAATGAACTGCGCGTCGGGGCGGTTGACCTTCACCTGGCGAGCCCCTGCGAGGTCAATCTCCAGCAGCACCGGTTCCCCGGCGGCCAGAGCCTGATCCACGGGGCCACGCGGCGTGCCGTACTTGTTTTTTCCATGAACAAGCGCCCACTCCAACATCTCCCCCCGCTCGATCATGGAATCGAATTCTTGCGGGGATACGAAGTAGTAGTGGACGCCGTTCAGTTCACCGGGCCGAGGATCACGAGTTGTCGCCGAAACCGACACCGTCAGCGTCGGGTAGCGCTCCAGAAGAGCAGCGACAACAGTTCCCTTTCCAACGGCTGTCGGGCCAGCAAGGACTGTCAATTGAGCCTGAGTCATGGCTCAATTGTGCCATGCGTACCCGTATCAGCCGAAACGCTCGACCAGAGCCTTGCGCTGTACGGGGCCGAGGCCTCGTACTCGCCTACTCTGGGCGATCTTGTACTCGTCCATCAGCACCGCGGCTGTATTCGTGCCGACGCGCGGCAACGACTCCAGTAGCGAAACGACTTTCATCTTCGCCACAGCCTCGTCTGAATCAGCGAGTTCCAAAACCTCAGACAGGTTCATCGAGCGCGCCTTGAGCGCGTTCTTGACCTCGGCGCGACGACGCCGTGCCTGCGTTGCCTTCTCAAGGGCTTGCGCCCTCTGTTCCGGCGTGAGATCAGGTAGTGCCATTCTGATCATCTCCTCCGTTGGGATCTTCGGTAAATAAACTATCTCAGCTTCCAGAGCACTAGTGCCATCCCAAAACGCCTACTCGTGGTTAATCCGACAGATTATTGCAGCGAATCGACTGTCGCAAGGTAGGCGTCACGCAGCCCTGTCACACTCGGACCCGCGCCCAGAATCGCGCGGGACGACGAGGCCAATACGGCGTCTTCCGCGCCCGCGAAAACCTGCCTGACCTGCGCTGGACCAGCGCCCTGCGCGCCCACTCCTGGGGCCAAAAATGCGCCTTTCAGGGCGGGCAGATCGATGCCGAGGCGCTGTACGGCATCGCCAACGGTCGCCCCAATAACAATGCCCGCAGGCCCAAGGTGCGATTGGTCACAAGAGGCGTTAAAGTCCGCCAGTTGGGACACGACCTGACCTGCGACAGAGTGTCCATCCTCCCCGCGAGCGTGTTGGACAGATGCCCCCTCGGGGTTGGAGGTCAGCGCCAGGACGAAGACTCCCCTACCGGTGGCCTTGGCCAACTCCAACGCGGGGGTCAGCGAGCCAACACCCAGGTAGGGCGAGAGCGTCACGGCGTCACCGGCGAGTGCGGAGTGATCCGACAGGTAGGCCTCGGCATAGCCGGCCATCGTCGAACCGATGTCGCCGCGCTTGGCATCAACGATGCACAGCGTGCCCACCTCGCGGCAGGCAGCAATCACCTCTTCGAGGACGGCGACACCGCGTGAGCCGTGGCGCTCGAAGAAAGCTGCCTGCGGCTTGAAGGCAGCGGCCCGCCCGCCCAGCGCTTCGACGACGCGCAGCGAAAACTCTCGGACGCCGTTCGCATCGTCGTCGAGACCCCACTGGGCCAGGAGCGAGGCGTGCGGATCGATGCCCACGCACACTGGACCGTGCGCGCGCATGGCGGCGTAGAGGCGGTCACCGAAACCGAGGGTTTCGGGTGTAGCAGCTCCCAGGGGGTTCATCGTGTTTCCTCCGATCGGATGGCGTCCCACTCCTGCAGGGAGCGCACGGCGTAGGAACCGCGCATACGGACCTCGATGGCCTGAACCATCGCGTTGAAAGCCTGCAGCGTGGTGACTGCGGGGCGATCCTGCGACGCGGCGGCCGCGCGAATCTGGTAGCCGTCGTTACGCGGGGCGGACCGCTGCGGGGTGTTGACGACCATGTCGATGAGGCCCTCGTTGATGAGGTCCACGACCGTGGGTTCGCCGTCCGCGCCGCGCCCCTCTGAGGACTTGCGCACCGATTGTGCCGCGATACCGTTGCGGCGTAGAACCGACGCAGTACCCGAGGTCGCCATGATCGTAAAGCCCATCTCGGCCATGCGGGCGGCGGGCAACACGATGGCGCGCTTGTCCGTGTCCGCGATGGAGATGAAGACCGCGCCCTTGGTGGGCATGTCCGTGGAGGCGCCCAGCTGGGACTTGGCGAAAGCCGTCGGGAAGTCGTGATCGATACCCATGACCTCGCCGGTCGAGCGCATCTCGGGGCCGAGCATCGTGTCGACGATCTCGCCGGCCGCGGTGCGGAAGCGGCTAAAGGGCAGGACCGCCGCCTTGACGGCGATGGACCCGCCTTCGAGGATCTCGCGCGCGTCCGATCCGGGCAAAATGCCCGCCTCGCGCAGGTTCGCGATCGAGGAGCCGACCTGGATGAGGGCGGCGGCCTTGGCCAGCTGCACGCCCGTCGCCTTGGAGGCAAAGGGCACCGTGCGGGAGGCACGCGGGTTGGCCTCGATGACGTAGAGGGTGTCCGAGAGCAGCGCGAACTGGATGTTGATGAGGCCGCGCACGCCCACGCCCTTGGCGATGGCCTCGGTCGAGGCCGTGATGCGCTCGAGCTCGCGCGCGGATAGCGTCATGGGAGGCAGCACGCAGGAGGAGTCACCCGAGTGGATGCCCGCCTCCTCGATGTGTTCCATGATCGCGCCCATGAAGAGTTCCGTGCCGTCAAACAGGGCGTCGACGTCGATCTCGATGGCCGCATCGAGGAAGCGGTCGATGAGCAGCGGGCCGCGCGAGAACAGCAGCTCGGAGTCGTGGCTGGCCAGGTAATCGCGCAGCGCACCCTCGTCGTTGATGATCGCCATGCCGCGCCCGCCCAGCACGAAGGACGGACGAACGAGGACCGGGTAGCCGACCTGCTCGGCCACGGCGATGACCTGCTCGGGTGTGTGTGCCGTGTCGTGCGCGGGGGCCGGACACTGCGCCGCCTCGAGCACCTTTCCGAACTCTTCGCGGTCCTCGGCCAGGTCGATCGCGCGCGGGCTCGTGCCCAGGATCGGCACGCCTGCGCGTTCCAGGTCGGCGGCCAGCGACAGCGGCGTCTGCCCGCCGAGCTGGACGATCATGCCCTTGACGGGGCCGGCCGCGCACTCGGCACGGTAGATCTCCAGGACGTCCTCGAGCGTGAGCGGCTCGAAGTAGAGGCGGTCGGAGATGTCGTAGTCGGTCGAGACGGTCTCGGGGTTGCAGTTAACCATGATCGTCTCGTAGTGCTCGCGCAGCGCCATGGCCGCGTGGACGCACGAGTAGTCAAACTCGATGCCCTGACCGATGCGGTTGGGACCCGCGCCCAGGATGATGACGGCCTCGCGCTCGCGCGGGCGCACCTCGTTCTCCTGGTCATAGGTCGAATAGTGGTAGGGCGTGCGGGCGGCAAACTCGGCGGCGCAGGTGTCCACCGTCTTGTAGACCGGGTGGATACCGAAGGCTCCGCGCACCTCGCGCACCGTGTCCTCGGACAGACCGCGCATCGCGGCGATCTGTCGGTCCGAGAAGCCGTGGCGCTTCGCCTCGGCGAGCACGTCGCCGGTGAGGGCCTCGGCGTCGCGGATGCGGGTGGCGACCTCGTCGAGGAGGAACATCTGGTCCAGGAACCAGGGGTCGATCTTGGTCGACTCGAAGAGCTCCTCGAGGGTGGCGCCACCGCGGATCGCCTGCTGGACTTGGACGAGGCGTCCCTCGGTAGCAACGGCGGCCGCCTCGACGAGCGCGCGCGTCTCCTCCGGGGTGGGCGCCTCCCCGTCCCAGTGGAACTGCACGCCGCCCTTATCAATCGAACGCAGCGCCTTTTGCAGGGCCTCCGTGAAGGAACGACCGATCGCCATGGCCTCGCCGACCGCCTTCATGGAGGTGGTGAGGGTCGGGTCGGCGGCAGGGAACTTCTCAAACGTGAAGCGCGGGACCTTGACGACCACGTAGTCGAGCGTCGGTTCGAACGAGGCCGGGGTCGAGCCCGTGATGTCGTTGGGGATTTCGTCGAGCGTGTAGCCGGTGGCCAGACGCGCGGCGATCTTCGCGATCGGGAAGCCCGTCGCCTTCGAGGCCAGCGCGGAGGAACGCGAGACGCGCGGGTTCATCTCGATGACGATGATGCGGCCCGTGTCGGGGTGGATCGCGAACTGGATGTTACAGCCGCCCGTGTCCACGCCGACCTCGCGGATGACGGCGATGCCGATATCGCGCAGGCGCTGCATCTCGCGGTCGGTGAGGGTCAACGCCGGAGCGACCGTGATCGAGTCACCCGTGTGCACGCCGACCGGGTCGACGTTCTCGATCGAACACACGACGACGACGTTGTCCGCCTTGTCACGCATGAGCTCGAGCTCGTATTCCTTCCAACCAAGGATCGACTCCTCCAGGAGCACCTCGGTCGTGATGGAGGCGGACAGGCCCTGGCCGGCGATGCGCTCCAAATCCTCGGGCGTGTACGCGAAGCCGGAGCCCAGGCCGCCCATCGTGAAGGAGGGGCGAACGACGAGCGGGTAGCCGAGCTCGGCGGCGGCCGCGTGGCATTCCTCCATCGTGTGAGCGATGAACGAGCGGGCGACCTCGGCACCCGAACGCTCGACGATCTCCTTGAACTCCTCGCGGTCCTCGCCCGCGCGGATCGCCTCAATCGAGGCACCGATCAGCTCGACGTTGAAGCGCTCGAGCACACCCATCTCGGACAGGGCGACAGCCGTGTTCAGAGCCGTCTGGCCGCCCAGCGTAGGCAGCAGCGCGTCGGGGCGTTCCTTTTCGATAATCGAGGCCACGACCTCGGGGGTGATCGGCTCGACGTACGTGGCGTCGGCGATACCCGGGTCCGTCATGATGGTCGCGGGGTTGGAGTTGACGAGGATAACGCGCAGGCCCTCCTCCTTCAGGACGCGGCATGCCTGCGTGCCCGAGTAGTCGAACTCGCACGCCTGGCCGATGACGATGGGGCCGGACCCGATGACGAGAACAGAGGACAGATCATTCCTGCGGGGCATCAGTGGGTCTCCTTCGCGGCGGTCATAAGCGACATGAATCGATCGAAAAGCAGCTCACCGTCGTGCGGACCCGCGGCTGCCTCGGGATGGTACTGAACGGAGAAGGCGGGAATGTCGAGCGCGCGCAGACCCTCCACAACACCGTCGTTGAGGCCGACGTGCGACACCTCGACGCGCCCGTATCGGCCCGACTCGAAGGGAGCAACTGAGGGCTCCCCCACAGGGGCGTCCACCGCGAAGCCATGGTTGTGAGCGGTGATCTCGACGCGGCCCGTGGCCACGTCCTTCACCGGCTGGTTGATGCCGCGGTGGCCGTAATCCAGCTTGTAGGTGCCGTACCCGAGGGCGCGACCAAAGAGCTGGTGGCCAAAGCAGATCCCAAAGTACGGAATCCCCGCGTCCAGGACGGCGCGCAGCACGCCGATCTCGCGGTCGGCGGTCGACGGATCGCCAGGGCCGTTGGAGAAGAACACGCCATCGGGCTTGAGGGCTTCGATGTCCGCGAAGGACACCGTCGACGGCACGACGTACACGCGCGCTCCGCGCGCCGCGAGGTGGTAGGGGGTACGCGACTTAATTCCCAGGTCCACGGCCACCACAGACGCGAGGGGCTCCTTGCCCTCCCACTCCCCCAGCGGCTCGACCACGTAGGTCTCATCCGTCGACACCTCGGCGGCCAAGGCCTGCCCACTCATCACCGGCGACTCGGCGACGATACGCACCAGGGATGCCACGGCCTCGTCCCCGAGATACTGCGCGCCCACGGGCAGCGCCTCTCCCGAGAAAATGCCGGCGCGCATGGCACCGCGCTCGCGGATGTGACGGGTGATCGCGCGCGTGTCCACGTCGGCGATACCCACGATCTCCTGAGAGACCAGCTCGTCTTCGAGTTCGCGGCGTGCACGCCAGTTCGAGGCGCGCCGTGCCGCGTCACGCACGACGAAACCGGCAACCCAGATGCGCGAGGACTCCGGGTCCTCGTCGTTGACGCCCGTGTTGCCGATGTGCGGGGCCGTCATGACGACGATCTGGCGGTGGTACGAGGGATCCGTGAGGGTCTCCTGGTATCCCGTCATGCCGGTCGAAAAGACGATCTCCCCGAGCGTGCGGCCACGCGCTCCCCACGCGCGTCCCTTGAAAACGGTGCCGTCCTCCAGGACGAGCAGAGCGATATCGGTCGAAGTCATCGATCCTCCTTGGCGATCGGGGTGGCGTCGGCGACCGTCGGGACGCCATTGAAGATCGTGAAGCGCACCTGGCCGGGCAGCTCCATCCCGCGGAACGGGCAGTTAGTCGAACGGGTCCACTGCTTGGCAGGGTCAATCGTGATACGCGCGTGCGGATCGACGAGCGTGACGTGGGCGGGGGCCCCGACGACCAGGCCGCGGCCCTGGGATTCGACGCGACCGATGCGCGCGGGCGTGGTGGACAGGACGCGAGCAACGTCCTCCCAATTCATACGGCCGGTGTTCACCATCGTCTCGATAACGATCGGCAGGGCCGTCTCCAGGCCCGTCATGCCAAACGCTCCGGCCTGCCACTCGCAGTCCTTCATCTCGAGGGGGTGCGGCGCGTGGTCGGTGCCGACGACGTCAATGGTGCCGTCGGCCAGGCCCTCGCGCACCGCCTCGACGTCCTCCGCGCGGCGCAGCGGCGGGTTGACCTTGTACAGCGGGTCGTAGGTGGCGGCCAGCTGCTCGGTCAGGAGCAGGTGGTGCGGGGTGACCTCGGCGGTGATGTTCACGCCCTGGGCCTTGCCCCAACGCACGATGTCGACCGATCCTGCGGTGGACAGGTGGCACACGTGCAGGCGCGAGCCCACGTGCTTGGCGAGCAGAATGTCGCGGGCGATGATCGCCTCCTCGGCGACCGCAGGCCAGCCAGCCAGGCCGAGCTCGCCCGACAGCGCTGATTCGTTCATCTGGGCGCCCTCGGTCAGGGCCGGGTCCTGGCTGTGCTGGGCGACGACGCCGTCGAAGCCCTTGACGTACTCGAGGGCGCGGCGCATGAGGACCGGATCGGCGACACACTTGCCGTCGTCGGAGAAGACGCGCACCTTGGAGCGCGAGCGGGCCATCGACCCCAGGGACGCGAGCTGCTTGCCCTCCAGCCCCTTGGTGACGGCTCCGACGGGGCGAACCTCGACCCAGTCGGCCGCCTCACCCAGGTCCAGCACCTGGTCGACGATCGCGGCGGTGTCCTGCGTGGGCGTCGTGTTGGCCATCGCGTGCACTGCCGTGTAGCCGCCCGCAGCGGCCGCGCGGGTGCCGGTAAAGACGGTCTCGGCGTCCTCGCCGCCAGGCTGACGCAGGTGCGTGTGGATGTCGACGAGGCCGGGCAGGGCGACCAGGCCCTCGGCGTCGATAACGCGGGGGTCTCGTACTGCGTCGCCGGCCTGGGTACCGATGGCGACGATGACACCTCCTGACAGCGCAATGTCGGTCGCGTCCCCGCCGACCAAAGACGCCCCCTTGATGAGAATGTCGCGAGTCTGCTTAGTCATTGCTGTGTCCTTCCGATGCGAGGAGCAGGTAGAGGGCGGCCATGCGAATGCACACGCCGTTGGAGACCTGCTCGACGATGACAGATTGAGGTGAGTCTGCTGCCTCGGCGCAGATCTCGAGGCCGCGGTTCATGGGGCCCGGGTGCATGACGACCGCGTCGGAACGCAGCTTCGTGAAGCGCTCGGGGGTGAGGCCATACTCGGCGTGGTAGGCACCCGGCGAGGGGAAGAATCCCCCGCCCGCGCTGGACATGCGTTCCCGTTGCACGCGCAGCATCATGACAGCGTCGGGCTGACTCGCCAGGGCCTCGTCGAAGTTGTACGAGGTCTGGCAGTTCCACGTGTCGACCCCCAGCGGCAGCAGCGTCGGGGGCGCGACGAGGGTGACACGCGCGCCCAGGAGGGTCAGCAGGTCGACGTTGGAGCGGGCTACGCGCGAGTGCAGGACGTCGCCCACGATGACGACGTGAGCACCGTCGAGGCCGGTGCCTGGCTCAGGGAGGCGGCCGGCAGGGTCGTCGGCGCCGAAGTGGCGGCGCAGCGTCATGGCGTCCAGGAGCGCCTGGGTCGGATGCTGGTGGGTGCCGTCGCCCGCATTGAGGACCGGCAGGTTCATCCACCCGGCGTGGGCCAGGCGGTGGGCCGCGCCCGACGAGGAATGACGCACGATCACCGCATCGGCGCCCATCGCCTGCAGCGTCAGGGCCGTGTCCTTGAGGGATTCGCCCTTAGACACCGACGAGCCGCGCGACTGGAAGTTGATGACGTCGGCACTCAGGCGCTTGGCGGCGGTCTCGAAGGAGATGCGCGTGCGCGTGGAGTCCTCGAAGAACAGGTTGACGACGGTCTTTCCCTGGAGCGTCGGAAGCTTCTTCACGCTCTGGTGCTGCGTGGCGGCCATCTGTTCCGCTGTATCGAGGATCAGGATCGCCTCCTCGCGGGTGAGATCGCGGATGGAAATAAGATGGCTGAGGCTCATCGCTTACAGGCCCTTCCCTAGCAGGACGCCGTCGCGCCCATCGGTTTCGTCGAGCAGGATGGTCACGGTCTCATCCCGCGAGGTCGGCAGGTTCTTGCCGACGAAGTCCGGTCGGATCGGCAGCTCACGGTGGCCGCGGTCGATCAGGACGGCGAGCTGGACAGCAGCGGGGCGCCCGATGCGAGTCAGCGCGTCGAGCGCCGCTTTGATCGTGCGTCCCGTGTACAAAACATCGTCGACCAGCACGACGGTCTTACCATCGATGCCGGTGACCGGAATCAGCGTTTCCTTGGGGGCGCGCAGCGGCTGGCTGGCCAGATCGTCGCGGAACATCGTCGTGTCGATGACGGCGAGGTCGGCGTAGGTGCCGGAGACCTCGCGGATCCTGTTGACGAGCCGACGCGCAAGCGTTGCTCCGCGCGTGGGGATGCCGGCGATGACGAGATTCTCGCTACCGCCGTTGCGTTCAATGATTTCGTAGGCAATACGTGTCAGGGATCGGGCAACGTCACCCGCTCCGAGTACTTCTTTGCCGCGCGATGCGCGATCAGCGTGCAGTGATCCCACTGCTCTCTCCTTCCCCGCCTCACGGGACGGTCATTAAAGGATGTGTTCCAGATCAATACTACGCGCACGGTTTGGCGCTCGCGGTCGACTCACGCGTGTGAAAGGCCACGTGAGCGGCTATACACTGAGAGTATGACGAATAAGGCGAAGCCGTCAGCAACCGCTGCCGGTGTTGACGCATCCCCCGAACCACACGAGGGACGCACCGCCCGCCGCGTCACCCTTGACGACATTGCAATCGTCGCCGGAACGTCCATTGCGACGGTGTCCAGAGCACTCCAGGGTTCGCCGCGCGTCGCGCCCCCAACGCGTGAACGGATTGAGAAGGTCGCCGAACAGCTCGGATACCGAGCAAATATCGCTGCCTCACTGCTGGCATCCTCGAGGCCCCAGATCCTCGGCCTCGTCTGTACTCTCGGGCAGGAGCTACACGTGCGTTACCGGGCAGAGGCACTCAGGGCCGCCGAACGGCACGGATTTAGAATCATCGTCGAATCTATCGACGATTCACGCGACGTGGAGAGGGCCTGGGAGTCCGTCCTGCAGTTGCGCGCCCAGTCGGTCATCGCGGTGGACTCCTCGTGCATCTCGCAGAGCTACGCACACGTACCCACCGTCCTCATCGGCCAGCAAGCGGTGCGCGAGGACCTCGATCTGATCACGAGCGACAACGAGCGCGGCATGCGTGAGGCCGTCACGCTACTGCGCGACCGGGGTCGGCAACGCGTCGCCTTCATCGAGGGCCCTCCCGGGCCCTCCGCTCGCGCTCACAAGTCAGCTTTTCTCAGGGCCTGCCGCAGTGTGCGCATCGACCATGTCTGTATTCCAGGAGGCGACAACGTCGATGCCGGCTTCCTGGCCGTCCGCGCCGGGCTGCCCACCGGGGTGGATGCGCTCGTGTGCTACAACGACCAGTGCGCCCAGGGCGCGATCCTCGCGCTTCTGCGCCACGGCCTCGTCCCCGGTCGAGACATCCTTGTTGTCGGCTGCGATAACTCCGCACTCGCCGCTACCCGCGCACTCGCGCTCACCTCGATTGACCGCGCTCCCGCACGCGTCGGCGCCCTCGCCGTCGACTGCGCGATCGCACGAGCACTGGGAGACGACAAAGCACCCGTGCGCGAGCGCGTCGAGACCGAGTTGGTCGTGCGTGCCAGCACGGGATGATCGCGCGCAACGACATCACGGCCCCCGTCCCGCGCGATCATCAGCCCTATTCGACAGAGGTCATGAGCCTCTCCACCAACGAGGCATGGACGCCGGGAGTAGCCAAGAGGATCGAACCCTTGTAGCGCACGTCAAGGGGCGTACCGTCCAACCGCGTTGCCAACGCCCCGCACTCGGTCGCAATAAGCGTCGCCGCCGCGATATCCCACGGGGATACCCACATGTGCACGAAGGCACCCGCGCGCCCGCGCGCAACCTCGACGCACTCCAGCGCAGCGGAGCCGTAGCGTCGGTGTCCTCTGCTCTCTTGCAGTGCCCGCGCGAGCCTCGGCAACGCAAGGATCTCTTTGATGTCCGTGATAACAATCGCCTCGCGATACGAGGAAGCATCCTGCGCGCGAGGCAGTGGAACGCCATCCAACCACGCGCCCCTGCCTCGGATCGCATGACAGACGTGGCCGCCGACGACGTCCGCGACGACTCCGAGCACGGGTTCTCCGTCCTCGCACAACGCAAGTGAAACCGCGTAGTCGCGGTGCGTCTCCACGTAGTTCATCGTGCCGTCAATGGGGTCGAGGACCCACACGCGGCCCGCGAAGGAATCAACGGCGTGTCCTTCCTCCCCCAACAGGGGCAGGCCGGTTGCCTCTTCCAGGCGAGCAGCAATCTCCTCCTCGATTGCCCTGTCGACCGCCGTCACCAGGTCGTTACGATTCGACTTCGTGTCAACCGCAAGGTCACACGGCGGATCAAGCGCGATCGCCATGCCGACGCGAACGACGTCGATGGCAATCTCCGCCAGCTGATCGATACTCAGTTCACAACTCATGCTTCCTCCTGTGCCGCACTAAACTCACGGTCTGCACGCAGGTTACGCTCCTCGAAGAACGCGACAAATTCCAGACAGATCAGGCCGACGATCGCCGAGGCAACAAGGACGGTGACGGTCGAGCCCCAGAAGATAGAAGCCACCGTCGACGATGACCAGGACGGCGTATGTCTTGAGGGATTCGACAAGCCACCTGCGCCGCTGCTGTGCCAGCGACAGCGACGTCGGTGGCGCCATGCGTGAATCAAAGAGCCCGGATAAATGCATCATCGCCTTCTCTCCAGAGTTATTGGTGTGACGTACTCGGGCGACGGCGCCAGGCGAGTACACCACCAGAATACAAACGCTTACACATCCCGCAAACAAGCGCTTACATACAGTCGGACACCATCATGACACCGCGCGCCAAACGAGCATAAATCACACTGTTTCCGGTCTTTGAGCACCGATATCAACGAATCCAATCCAGATGGGATCACACAAGATGGCCCTGTATGGCTGCGCGTTCGATGCGAATGGCATCGCTAGGCTGCCAAGGCGCTACCGCATACCCCGTAGGGGTAAGCGAGATACCCCTACGGGGTATGCAACCAATGGTCAATCGAACCCCTTTTTATTCGTGCGCTGGTTATGAGAGGGGAACAGCCATTAAAATAAAGATGCGTATCTACGCGTAGAAAATGACGTGTACGAAAAGGAAGGCCACCCATGACCATTCAGGAACTACCCATGCCCCAGACGTCGACCGGAGGCTGCGGCTGCGGCGCACATGCGGAGCAAGACCCCACGATCGATGCCACCGCGATCCCCCACCGGCTGCGTCACGCCGCCGTGCTTGGTGCCGCGCAATCCATGAGCGCCGGTGAGTCATTCATCATCCGTGCTCCCCACCTGCCCCGCCCGCTTCTGGCACAGATCATGCAGCTGCCGGGCGAGTGGACCTTCGAGGTCATCACCGACGGTCCCGAGTATTGGGATGTGCGCACCACACGTGTGTCGCTCTGATCCATGAAGGTGCAACGTGGGTGGCAGGATCACAGCGATCCTGCCACCCACACCCGTTTGTCATACTGAGAGATACGCACTCGTCACCGTCGTCTCCTGCGGTAGCCTGGTCCCATGAATGATTGGAAGCTCACATCCTTCAACGCTGACGTGAGCGCAGTTGCCAGGGCCACAGCCTACGCCGCCGAGCTCACTGCAGAGAACCTACTCGCCCGGACAGACTCCGAGCAGATGGGCCACACAGCTCTCGAAGTGATCTGGGATCAGCACGGCATCGCGTTCGCCGGCGGAGTCGGCGGAGTCGGACAGGGACGCAACAGCCTCGACGCTCTCGGCTACAAGCCCGGCGAGCTTCACATCGGCCACTGCCACGGCGGAACCTCCCGCGCCCTCACCTTTACCGAAGAGGGGCGGACGATCCCAGCGGGCTTCGGCCCCTCCATCGGATGCCGCCTCCTCGCGGACCGAGAGTTTGTGGACAAAATGAGGCAGATGCCCGCCCTCTGGAATGCGATTGCTTCCGGGCAGGTCTCTCTTTTTTGGGACATGGTGTTCGCACCGTCGGGACGCCTTGATGACATTCGCTTCACCTCAACGCCGATCATTCTGCCGCCCGCCGAGATGGCGGCGCTGAACCAGGCGATCACCAGCGCGTAGCCCGCATAGCAGTGGCCGCCCCGGGACAACCGGGGCGGCCACTGTCATGATGCGAGTGCTCAGTATTCCTCAAGCAGCTCGTCGAGATCGTCCTCGACGCTGGCGCCATCAAGCGGCGTCGCGCCTGCGGGAAGCGACCGAGCCGGCGCCTCCTGGACGGGCAGAGAATCGACAGACGTGGCCGGTGGCTCGGAAGAATTCGAGTCGGCGACGAAGGAATCCTCGTCACTGCCCTGCCTGCGCGACCACGCGGGGGACGCCAGGTCCTTACGGATGGCATCGAGAACCGCGTTCACGAAGGACGGAGACGTGTCGGTCGAGATCGAGCGGACGATCGAGATCGCCTCGTCGATGACGATGATCGGCGACACCTCGTCGTTTTCCAGCATCTCCCACACGGCCACGCGCATGACGGCCAGGTCCACGGCGGCGATGCGATCCAGGCCGGGCACGCGGGCGTGCGCCGAAATCAGGGAGTCGATGCGGCGCAGGTTGTCCGCCACTCCCCCAATGATCTGGATCGAAAACTCCGGGAGCGGAGTCTGGGCCGCGGTGATGACGCGGCGCTCGCGCAACAGGTCGCGCAGCACGTCGGGGTTGGACCCCATACCGCGCTGGTCGGCCTCGTAGACCACGTCGGCCGCGCGCTTGCGGGCCTTCGTGCGCGAGGTGAAGCGGTGCTGCTTCGACATTACTCGGTCACGCGACCCGAGTACGAGCCGTCGCGGGTGTCAACCTTGACGCGGGTGCCTTCCTCCATGAAGAGGGGAACCTGGATCTCGTAGCCGGTCTCGAGGGTCGCGGGCTTGGTGCCGGCGGAGGAGCGGTCGCCCTGCAGGCCGGGCTCGGTGTGGGTGATCGTCAGAACGACGGTCGCGGGCAGCTCGACGAACAGGACGGTGCCGTCGTGCTGGGAGACGATGACGTCCTGGTTCTCAACCATGAAGTTGCGGGCGTCGCCAACGGTCTCGGCGGGAACGTTGATCTGCTCGTAGGTGGACTGGTCCATGAAGACGTAGTCGGTGCCGTCCTGGTACAGGTACGTCATGTCGCGACGGTCAACGGTGGCGGTCTCGATCTTGAGGCCGGCGTTGAAGGTCTTGTCGACGGTCTTGCCGGACAGGACGTTCTTGATCTTGGTGCGCACGAAGGCCGGGCCCTTGCCGGGCTTGACGTGCTGGAACTCGACAACCTGCCAGAGCTGGCCGTCGATCACCATGACGAGGCCGTTCTTCAGATCATTTGTCGTTGCCACAGGTGTACCTCACTCGTAAAGGAATCAGTAATCAGGGGCCAGTTTACACGCGCGAGCAACGAATTCGGCGACTTCTTGCGGGGTGAGGCCGCTCGTATCGACTGTTGTGTCGGCCACGGCTTCGTAGGCGATGCGGGCCTGCGTCATCAGCTGGGCCAGGACGGCGCGCGGGGCACCCAGGCCCACGGAGCGTGGGGCGCTCAGGTTTTCTCGGCGAGATACTGCGGAAAGGTCGGCGGCCAACTCGACGACTACCGCGCCGCGCGCTCGTGCCTCATGAATTGCCGAGGCCGTGGCGGGGTCGAGGGGTTGGGAGGCGCCGAGCGTGACAATGCCCTCGTCGCATCCGAGCAGGCGGAGGGCCTCGTCACGCGAGGCCTGGGCCAGGCGCGGGTCACGAGCCACGACGAGGGTGCGCATGTGGGCACCCAGGCGTTCCTCGACGGCGTCATCAACCTCGAGCAGGGGCAGGCCCGTGGTCTGGGCGAGCAGTCGACCGACCGTGGTTTTGCCCGAGCCGGGCACTCCGATGAGGACGACGAGGCTCATACGCCGATTCCGATGAAGCGGGCGGGGTCGGCGAGCTCGGAGGGGTCGACCGGATGGGTGCCCGGGTTCGCGATGCCGTCCAGGAGGACGAAGCGCAAGACGCCGCGGCGGACCTTCTTATCCGAGAGCATGATGTGCGTGAGCTCGTCCAGGGACGTGCCCGAGTAGCGGGTGGGCAGGCCGATGCGAGCGAAGAGTTCGTCGTGTCGGGCGACCTCTTCTTCCGTGAGGAGTCCGCGCGCGGCCGCCAGGCGTGCGGCAAAGCAACAGCCGACGGCGACTGCGTCGCCGTGGCGCCACGTGTAGTCGTTGGCGCGTTCGATGGCGTGGGCCAGGGTGTGGCCGTAGTTGAGGATCTCGCGCAGGCCGCCCTCGGTCAGGTCGGCGGAGACGACGCGAGCCTTGACGGCCACCGCGCGGGTGGTGATGTCCGCCAGCTCCTCGCTGGCCGGATCCAGGAGGCGCGCCGGGTCGATCTCCCCCACGATGCGCAAGATCTCGGGGTCGGCGATGAATCCGCACTTGATGACCTCGGCCGCTCCGGCGGCGAGGTCTTCGCGCGGCAGGGTTTCCAGCAGGCTCATGTCGGCGACGACGGCGACGGCCGGGTAGAAGGAGCCGACCAGGTTCTTACCCACCGACGTGTTGATGCCGGTCTTGCCGCCCACAGCGGCATCGACCATGCCCAGCAGCGTGGTCGGCACGTTGATGAGCGTGATGCCGCGCAGCCACGTGGCCGCGACGAAGCCCGCCATGTCGGTGGTCGCTCCCCCGCCCATGGCGACAATCGCGTCCTTGCGGCCCAGCTGGAGGCGCCCGCAGGTGTCCCACAGACCGGCGACGACCTCGATCGATTTACCGGCCTCGGCGTCTGGGTGATCGGCGGTGGCGGCCTCGTACCCGAGGGAACGCAGGTGGGTTGCCAGGGCCTCGGCTCGGGGCGCAAGAGGGCGGGCGTGGATGATGAGGACCTTCGTGGCCGACTCGTCAAGCGCGCCCACGATCGGGGCGAAGCCAAGATCGCGGCCGACGGTGATGGTCGAGGGCTTGTCGCCACTGACCTCGATGGTGGTGCTCATTGGTGCTCCAAGTGGTTGAGAATGTCGGTGACCACATCATCAACGGGGCCAGGCCCGGTGGGCACGGTCACCGTGGCGACGGCGCGGTAGTGCGGCTCGCGCTCGGCGCGCAGGCGGCGCAGAGCGCCGTCGGGATCGGCGGCCAGCAGCGGGCGGTGCGTCTTGCCGGCGGTTCGGCGAACGAGCTCGTCGTGGGGCGCGTCGATGTAGACGACGGTGTGGCCGTCCAGGAGGTCGCGCACGGCAGGGGTGGCTGCCGCTCCCCCGCCCAGCGAGATGACGGCGTGGCCCGTCAGCGCGTGAGCGACCGCCGCGGTCTCCATGACGCGGAAGGCGGCCTCGCCGTCGGTGGCGAAAATATCAGAGATCGCTCGCCCCTCACGCTCGACGATGAGGGCGTCGGTGTCAATATGGGGCACGCCGAGGCGCTCGGCCAGCAGGTGTCCCACCTTGGATTTGCCCGCGCCAGGCAGGCCAACAAGGACGATGGGAAGGGCGACGATCATGCCCGCTCCCCCACGACCTGACAGTAGGAGTCCAGGTTGCGGCGCATCTCGGCGACCGATCGCCCGCCCGCGTGGTCGAAGAGGGCGTCGGCCAGGACCAGGGCCACCTCGGCCTCGGCGATGACGGCGCCGGGGACGACCTGGCAGGTGTCGGAGCGCTGGTGCAGCCCCACCGCCTCCTCGCCCGTGGCCAGGTCCACGCTGCGCAGGGCTCGCGGGACGGTCGAGATCGGCTTGAATCCGGCGCGAGCCACGATGGGCGCACCGTTGGACGTGCCGCCCTCGATGCCTCCGGCGTGATTCGTGGTACGCGTCAGGTGCCCGTCTTCGCCCCGAACGATCTCGTCGTGGGCGGCCGAGCCCAGCAGGGCCGCCTGCGCGAAGCCGTCGCCGATCTCGACGCCCTTGACGGATTGGATCGACATGAGGGCGCCGGCCAGGCGGGCGTCCAGTCGCTCACGGGCGCTCACGTGCGTCCCCAGGCCCACCGGAACGTCGTAGGCGATGACCTCGACGACGCCGCCGATGGTGTCGCCGCTGTGCTTCGCGTCGTCCACTGCAGCCTCGAAACGGGCGTTGTCGGCGAGGTCGAGGGTGCGCATGGAGGCCTCGCACAGGGCCTCCTCGTCGGCCGGGGTCGGGATCGTCGAGGCCGACGCGCGTTGGGCACCAACCGCAACGACGTGGGAGACGAGGCGAATACCAGCGACCTGGTCGAGCAGTGCCTCGGCCAGCGCCCCGAGAGCAACCCGAGCCGCCGTCTCGCGGGCGGAGGCACGCTCGAGCACCGGGCGGGCCTCGGACAGGTCGTACGACAGCATGCCGGGCAGGTCCGCATGCCCGGGACGAGGCCGGGTCAGCGGGCGGTTACGCGCAATCTCGCGCTCGTCGCCCGTGCCCGCATCAATGAGGAGAGCGGACGGATCAACCGGGTCGGCGTTCATGACGGTCTCCCACTTGGGCCACTCGGAGTTACCGATCCGAATGGCAACAGGGGCGCCCGTCGTCACGCCGTGACGAACACCCGCCACGATCGACACGTCGTCGGTCTCGAACTTCTGGCGCGCACCGCGCCCGTAGCCCAGACGGCGGCGCGCCAACGCCCGGCGCAGATCATCGGTCGTGATACGCAAGCCCGAGGGAAGCCCCTCGATAGTGGCAAGTAGCGCGGGCCCGTGCGATTCTCCGGCGGTCATCCATCTCAGCATGCCTCCCAGTGTCCCACAAGGCCGAGTGCCGATGCCCGCCCACTCTCAGGGGATGAACGCTCAGGACTGGGGTTTGTCGTCCTCGGTCGCGCTCTGGCCCGGTTCTGTACCGAGAATATCGATGACGAAGCACAGCGTATCGTCGCCGGCCGCCAGGTCCGGCGGGATCGTGATCGCTAGGCGCGATCCGACCTTCTGATCGACGAGAGCGGTCTGCAGACCGCGCATGGCCTTCCCGAGGTTGATGACCTGGGGGACGCCGGTCTCCCACGTGGACACGCGCACAACGCCATCGGTCCACCCCAGGGCGGTGAACTGTGCGACGACACGGTCGGACTCGTGGACCTGCACGCCGTCACCCTTGATGAGCATCTGCGTCGTCACGCCGTCCGGGACGGTCGAGCCGTGGGTAATGATCGGCCCATTGGGGTTGATCTCGACGCTGAGGGGGCCCACCGACGCATCCACCGCGGTGCCCACCGCGATGGATGGCAGAATGTCGATGACATCGACCTCGACGTTACTCGTGGATCCGGGGGCGCCAGCACCCGGCGCGATCGTACGGAAGGCGATCAGGCGCGAGCCCTCCTGCTGTCCGATCACCATGTTCGTCAGGTCCTCACCAATGACGTCAGTGCCGACGATCCCCAGGCTCAGCTGCGGGCGTCCAAACTCCGACAGGGTCTGCCCGGTCTCGCCGTCAAAGGCCGTGATCGCAACCAGTACGGGCGACCCCTCGGTGATCTCTCGGCCATCGCCCTTCACGAGCGTCGTTGCCTTCGAGCCGTCGACCTCCAGGGGAGCCTTGATTTCGATCGTCGGTGTGGCTCCGACACGGCCGGAGACGACGACGCGTTCGAAGAGTGGCAGGGTCGTCGACTGCGCGCTGACACCCGCACCGTTCTCCTCCTGGGCGGCGGGCGCCGGGCGGAATGCCCACCAGGCGACGGCCGCGCACACCCCGATGACTACCAGCGCGATGAGGAGGCGCACGAGCACGGACACGCGAGACGAACCTCGCGAGCGTTCACCCATCGCGGCGGCGCGCTGCGAGGAACCTTTCGTGCGTCGGCTGCTAGAAGAATCGGAATTGCGTGAAGCTGAGCTCATGCGGGAATCGTAGGAGACTGAGCGTCAATCTGCGCGATGAGCGCATCCACACGCGGATCGGATGTGGCCAAAGGATCCTGGAGGGAGAGCGGAATCGTCGACGAATCGTCCAGGCGCACATGCACCCAGTCGACGCTCAGGTCGGCGCGCGCATCCTCCGCGGCGGCGATGATGCGTCCGCGCAGGTGAGCTCGCGTCGTCGCCGGGGCGACGCTTATCGCGCGCGCCACACCCTGCTCACTCGTCAGTCGGCGCATGAGCCCTGCGCGCTCCATGCGTTCGCGCAGGCCGTCCGCCGTGATCTCGGAGTAGGACAGATCCAGGCGTGCCACGCGCGGATCACTCAGGGCGGCACCGGTGCGCGCGCAGTACGAGGTCAGCAGCTTGCGCTTGATCGCGATGTCAAGTTCCGTCTCCACCGCGCTCCAGTCGCCGCTGGCAATCGCGTCGAGGCCTCGGCCCCACAGGTCGACGACGTAGGCGCGCATGGGATCCAGGTCGGCGACGGGAATACGGGCGAGCACCCGCTCGCGAATCTCGCGCTGAAGCGCGACGGCGCTGGTCATGCGCCCGGATGCCAGCTCGATGGAGGCCGAGCCGGACAGGTCCGCGTTGATCTCACGGATCGCACGCATCGGGTCGGCGAGCGACAGATCCTCAATCTGGAGGCCGTCCTCGATCGCGTGGATGAGCAGCTCGGTCATGCCGACCTTGAGCGCGGTCGTCGGCTCGGCGACGTTCGTGTCTCCGACGATGACGTGCATGCGTCGGTATGCTCCCGCGTCAGCCAAGGCCTCGTCACGGGTGTTGATAATCGGGCGTGAACGCGTCGTCGCAGAGGAAACGGCATCCCACATCTGGTCGGCACGCTGGGAGAACTGCAGGCGCGGGGCCGCGGCGGCCGTGTTGATCCAGCCGTTGCCCACCAGAATCTGGCGCGTCACGAAGAACGCAACAAGGGCGTCGGCCACCTGGCGGAAGTCGCGGCGGCGGTGCAGCAGGTAGTTCTCGTGGCAGCCATACGAGTTGCCCTGCGAGTCCAAATTATTGCGGAACAGGTGCAGGCGCAGATCGGTGCCCAGCTCGGCCAGAGCCTCGTCCGCCTGGAGCGCCAGATCGGCGAGCATGTCCGATCCGGCGCGATCCTGCTCGAGCAGGTCCTCGAGCCGGTCGCACTCGGCGGTGGCGTACTCGGGGTGCGCGCCCACGTCCAGGTAGAGGCGCCCGCCGTTACGCAGGAAAAGGTTCGAGGAGCGGCCCTGGTGCAACAGGGGCTCAAACAGCTGACGAGCGGCGTGCTCGGCGTCCATCGGCGCCGCCCCGGACGGGGACGCGGCCGTCAGCCCGTACTCCGTTTCGATGCCGAAAACTCGACGCCTCACGTCACTGGCCGCCCTTCTGGACGAAGCCCTGCACGAAGGCCTCGGCGTTGGTCTCGAGGACGGAATCGATCTCATCGAGGAGGGAGTCAATCGAGGACGTACGAGCCTGGACCTGGCCGCCAGCCTCGAGCGCGTCGTCGATGGGGCTTGCTCCGCCAGCAAAAATCTGATTGGACATACTGTGATTATCTTTCGTTGAGAGGTTATCGGGTGGAGGTGTCTCGCGCATCGGCGATCGGGAAGCGCACCAGGTCGCCTTCGCCGGGATCGAAGACCAGCGAGGACCACGAGGCCTTGACCAGGTCTGGACGGTTGGCAACGGCCCAGCCGCGCACGTGGGCGCGCGTGTTGGTGGGGGCAACGTCGGCGGCGCGTTCGACCTCCTCGTCGGACACGAGGCGGCGCACCATGCCGGCCTTCGCGAGGCGATAGACGAGGCCGTGGCTGGGTCGCAGGTCCGCCCACTGCAGGTCGATGGCTGCCAGGCGAGGGTCGTTCCACTCCAGGCCCGCGCGTTCCTTCTGGCGCTTGACGAGCTGGTACTTAGCCACCCACTCGACGTCGCTGGCGACCGAGAAGAGGTCGGCGCGCATGCGGTCCAGGACCGACTGCCACAGGGTGAGTATGTCGCGATCCGCCTCCGTGGGCGTCGTGCCGGTCTCCTCGAAGGCGTCCAGGACCAGGTCGAGGTAGACCTGCTGGAGCTCGGCGGCCGTGTAGGAGCCGCCGGCCGTGCCGATCTTGTAGTCGAGGTCCGGGTGGTGGGAGACGTTCCAGGTTTCCTGCACGGGATCGTCCATGACGATGGAATCCCAGCGCAGGTCGGTGCCCTGCTCGATGGCCCACAGGACCAGGGAGGTCGTGCCAAAGCGCAGGAAGGCCGACACGTCGAACATGTTGCCGTCGCCGCCGATGACGTGCAGGCGTCGGAACTGGGCCGGGTTGGCATGGGGTTCGTCGCGCGTGTTGATGATCGGGCGGTTGAAGGTCGTCTCCAGGCCCACTTCGTTTTCGACGAAGTCGGCGCGCTGGGACATCTGGAAGCCTGGGACCTCGCTCTTTTGCCCGCGGCCCACGCGGCCCGCGCCGCAGATGACGGGACGGGTGACCATGAAGGGCGTGAGGCCTCGGACGATCGTGTCCAGGTCGGTGATGCGCGGCATCTGGTAGTTCTCATGGGTGCCGTAGGCCGCGCCCTTGCCGTCCGTGTTGTTCTTGACCAGGACAATGGGCTCCTCGCCCAGAGCCTCCAGGCGTTCCATGACGCGACGGGCAATGACCTCGCCCGCGCGATCCCACAGGAGGGCGTCGCGCGCGCCCAGCGTCTCGGGGGCCGAGTATTCCGGGTGGGCGTGGTCGACGTACAGGCGCGCGCCGTTGGTCAGCACGGCCGTCGTCGCCGCGGGCAGAGCCAGCTCTTCGGCGGTGGGGCGCGCGACCTTTTCGGAACCACCCGAGGGAGCCAGGTGGTAGGGGTCGTCGGTCAGCAGGGACGGGTCGGCGGCCGCGCGCGACATGCGCATGCCGCGCAGGTCGTTGAGCGGGTCCTCCCCCGTGTAGTCCCAGCGTACGGCGCACGAGCCCGAGGCCGGGGTGCCCTCCCGGGAGATCTCACCGTAGGCGGACACGACGCGGGTGGACAGAGCGATCGGGTTGGCCCAGGCATCGCCGGGACGGTAGACGCCGTACTCTGTCTCGGTCCCGATAATGCGTTCGCTGCTCATTTCACCGCTCCAATCGGCTTGACGCTGACAATCTCGGGGGCGAGCCCGCTCGTGCGTGCCCAGTCCTCGGGCGAAGAGGTTGCGGCCAGCTCCAGTGATTCGTTCATTTCCTCATGAACGCCGCGCAGGAGGTGGGCCATCGTGAGACCCGTTACCTCGCCGCTCAGTGCGTCCTTGATCGCGTACTTCTTCGCGCGCTCCACGATGCCCGCGATGAGCGCGCCGGAGACCAGGTCCGCCAGATAGATGCGCTTGTGCTCGCCGCTGACCAGCGTCGCCAGGAACAGGGCGGTCGTCTCATCGCGCGCGTACAGCGCGTCGACGGCGCGAGCGATCATCCCCGCCACGGCCTCGTTCATCCCACCGAATCGCGCGATCTCAGCCGCGTGGATCGGGACCTGCGGCGTCAAATACTTCGAGAAGATGTCGATCGCTCCGGCGCGGTCTGGGCGGTCCACGCGGATGCGCACGTCGAGGCGCCCGGGGCGCAAGACCGCAGGGTCGATCATGTCCGCGCGGTTGGATGCGCCGATGATCACGACGTTGTCCAAGGACTCGACGCCGTCCATCTCGGCGAGGAGCTGCGGGACGATCATCGTTTCCACATCCGAGGACACGCCCGTGCCGCGCGTGCGGAACAGCGCCTCCATCTCGTCGAAGAAGATGACGACGGGGGTGTCCCCGGCGGCCAGAGTGCGAGCGCGGGCGAAGATCGCGCGGATCTGGCGCTCGGTCTCGCCGACGAATTTGTTGAGCAACTCCGGTCCCTTGATGGACAGGAAGAACGTCGAAGCACCGCCGCGCTTGGACAGCGAGTTGGCGACGGCCTTGGCGATGAGAGTCTTGCCCGAGCCGGGAGGACCGTACAGGAGGATGCCCTTGGGCGGGCGCAGGCCGAACTGACGGTACAGCTCGGGATGGTTGAAAGGCATCTCGATGGAGTCGCGCACCTGTGCGATCTGAGCGTCGAGGCCACCGATGTCCGCGTAGGTCACGTCCGGGACCTCCGGGGTCAGCAGCTGCTCGACGTCCTCCCGCACGATGCGTTCCAGGGCGATGCCCGAGCGAACGTCCACGACCAGGGAATCCCCGGGGCGCAGGTTCCCGTGGCGCAGCGGACCCGCCAGCTCCAGCAGGGTCTCCGCGCCGCCCTCGGCGGCCACGAGCACGCGGTCAGCGCCCACCATTTCCAGAATGGAGACGACCTGACCGGAGCGCGCGAAATCGTCTGCGGCCACGGCGATCATCGTGTCGTCCAAGCGCACCCACTGCCCATACGACAGGTCGGTCACGTCAAGCTTGGGAGAGACGGCCACGCGCATGCGCTTGCCGCCGGTGACCACCTCAATCTGGCGCGAGGCGGGGAACGCGCGCACGAAGGTCGCCAGCGTCTGCGGCGGGCGCGAAACATCCGCGAGCTCGCCCTGCAGGCGGATCAGCTCGGTGCGCGCGGCAGTCAGCGCGCTTGTGAGGCGGCCGTTCTTCTCCTCGAGCGAGATGACGCGACGCTCAAGCGCCTGACGCTGCTCGATGTCATTCATCGGTCTCTACCTCGCGGCCTTCGCTCGCCCACGTGTCCGCCTGCGCGACGACGTCGCGGCGCACCTTGCGCACCTTCTTCTCAGAGTTCACTCGCTGGCCGACTTTTTCCAGCGACCAGTCCGCCTCGTCATCCCACGCGCCGCCCTGGCCCTCCGCAGCCTTGGCGGGGCGGGTTGAGCGCTCCTGCGGAGTGACGCCGGGGGCGAGCAAACGGGCAATCACGAGGAAGCCCGTGTGGGCGACCATGCGGTGCTCGGGACGGACGGCCAGGCCGTCGAGGTGCCATTCGCGGCGCATGTCCTCCCAGGCGATCGGATCCGTGAAGCGCTCGGAGGCACGCAGGTCCTCAACCAGGCGAGACATCTGCGTGACCGTCGCCACGTAGCACACGAGCACGCCGCCCGGAATGAGCGCGTGCGTGATCGCCTCAATGTTCTCCCAGGGAGCCAGCATGTCCAGGACGACGCGGTCCACGCTGGACTCTTCAAGCCCCCACAGCACCTCGTCCACGTCGCCGACGCGCAGTTCCCACGCGGGGTGACGGCGCCCGAACCACAGGTCAACATTGGCCGCCGCGATATCCGCGAAGTCCTGGCGACGCTCGACGGAAATCAGTTGTCCCTGCGGTCCGACCGAGTCCAGGAGAGCCATGGACAGAGCGCCCGACCCCGCACCGGCCTCGACGACCGTGGCACCGGGGAAGATATCCCCCATGTGAGTGATGACGCCGGCGTCCTTGGGGTAGACGACGGCCGCACCGCGCGGCATCGACATGACGTAGTCGACCTGGAGGGGGCGCAGGATCTGGAACTGGCGCCCCTCCTCCGTGACGATCACCTGGCCGTCGGGGCGGCCGATCACGTCGTTGTGGTTGAACCCGCCCCGGTTGGATTGGAAGCGTCCGCCGCGTACCAGGATCACCTGGTGAAAGCGCCCTTTGGGGTCGCGGACCTGGACGCGATCACCCTCGGTGAGGGGGCCTCGGCGGGTGGGCTGGCCGAAATCGGTGGCCATTTCGGAATTATTACGCTGAATAGTCATTACGTAAAGAATAGCGCCTGAGGCTTGCCTGGCCCCTGCCAGGACACAGATGGGGGCGGTGGGGGTTAGCGTGGTATTCATGACAGACCTGATCGCCCCCTCCCCCTCCCCGCGCACGTGGGACCCCGCCCTGTCGGCCTCGCGCGCGAAGGAATACGAGCGCTGCCCCCTGCAGTATCGACTTCACGTCCTGGACGGGTATCGCGAACCCGAGACCCGGGCGAAGGCGCTGGGCACGGTGGTCCATGCGGTCCTCGAGGAGCTGTTCGGGCTGGCCCCGAACGAGCGCACACCCGAAGCTGCACGCTCCCGGGTGGCCCCCGCCTACCAGGCGGTGGTCGACAAGACTCCTGCGATCGGTGAACTCTTCGCTGACGACGCCGACCTTGAGTCGTGGCTCGACGACGCGCGCGCAGTCATCGACGGATACTTCGCGATCGAGCAGCCCCAGTGGATCGCACCGGCCGCGCGCGAGCAGCGCGTGACGACGACGACCGCGGGTGGCGTGCGCCTGCTCGGTTTCATCGACCGCATCGACGCGGCCCCGGACGGCCGCTTGCGGGTCGTGGACTACAAGACCGGCAAGGCCCCGGGGCCTCGCTACGTGGACGAGGCCCTGTACCAGATGCGCTTTTACGCGCTGCTCCTGGCCCGCACGAAGACGCTGCCTGCCCGCATGCAGCTGGTGTACCTACGCGCCGGTCAGGTCATCACCTTCGATCCCGTCGCCGACGACATCCGTGCCTTTGAACGTCACATCGATGACCTGTGGGGGCGTATCGAGGCCGACATTGCGAACGATTCTTTCGCCCCGCGCAAGAATCCGCTGTGCAATTGGTGCGGCGTGCGCTCACTGTGCCCGGTGTTTGGTGGGACCACTCCCCCGATGCCCACGGAGCATGCACAGTGGTTGGCTCGGACTCGGCTAGGCTAGGGGCATGGATTCGAAGCAATGCGGACGTAGTGGCCTCTACCTGTCGTCGATCGGGCTGGGGACCCTGACGTGGGGGCGCGATACCGACGCGCCCGAGGCCTTAGAGATGCTGTCGCATTTCGTCGACGCGGGCGGTTCTCTGCTCGAGTGCTCCCCCTCGCACGGCGATGGAATGGCCGTGGACGTCGTATCCGAGGCGTTGGCGTCGGTCGGCAGGCACCGCGTGGTTCTCGCGTGGCGCGGCGGGATGCGTCGCGCCTCCGAGGGCGCCTGGGTGGGTGCAGCCGGTCGCGGTGACCTGCTGCGCAGCCTCGATGACGCGCTGGCGCGCCTGGATACGGACTACGTGGACGTGTGGCTGGTCGAGCCTCGCCCGGAGGTGCCGCTTGAAGAGACCCTGGAGGCCGCGACGCTGGCCTACCGGAGCGGGCGCGCCCGCTACGTGGGTCTGTCTCGTTCGTCTCACTGGCAGCTGGCCGAGGCCGTTACTCGCGGTGCTGTTGGAGTCAGCGCGCCGATCACGCTGGTCGAATTCCCCTTCTCGCTCGTTGATGCGGCCTGCGCGTCGACGGTTGCTGAGCTGGCCAGCAGGGGCGTTGGCGTGTTGGCCGCGTCTGCTCTGGCCGGCGGCGCTTTGACGGGTAAGTATCGCCATACGACGCCCGCTGATTCGCGCGCCGCTTCCCCGCATCTGCGTCACATGGTTGAGCCCTACCTGTCGGGCTTTGCCCGCAGCGTCATCGAGGCGACGCACCGCGCGGCCTCGGGCTTGGATCGTCCCACGGGGGATGTCGCCCTGGCGTGGGTGCGAGACTACCCGGGTATCTCCTCGGCTCTCGTTGGACCACGAACGGCTCGCCAGCTTGACACGCTTCTGGAGTACACCGCGACCCTGCCCGCCCCGATTCGCGAGGTGCTGTCCGAGGTCGCCCAGTAGCAACCCGGATCAGACGACCAGCTTGTCGGCGATTCTTGTCCAGACGAGCATGGGCCTCATCGCACAGGCCACGACGCGGGAATGACGCTCAAACAATCGCCGTGGCAGGTCTATTGCGTCCATGCCGGGATACATGGCAGCAAACTCATCGTCGGAGATAAGCGCGCACAGCGCGTGCGTAGTTGATAGGAGGAAGAGACTGCTCACGTCTTCGTTGCTGTTGCGCGCGCTCGTATCGAACACGATTGACTGTGTTGCCCATTCATCCGCAAGAATGTCATGAGCGAACTGGTCGGTTGCCTCGTCCCCGATTTCTCTGACGTACTCGTGCATTCCCTGCGCAAAAGACCTCATGTTGGAGGCGATTGTCGGCAGGTGAGCGCTCTCTAGTGCCGCCATCAGCGATGAGGGCACAATCACCGGGAAGGGCAGGTCTGCTCCTCGCCGACGCAGTTCGCTGCACGCCAGGAAAGCGCTGGGGACCTCGCAGGCCTCCAGCCGCCACACAGAGATGTCATCGTCTCCGCGTGGGTATTGATTTCCTCCCTCGCACCGAACAACGACGCCGTGAGTTTCCCCGATGAAAAACTGGAAGCGCCTCATGGCGGTAGCCGTCGCAGTCCAAGAGGTGACGACCGTGCATGTGTTCGCCAGGGTGTCCCCAATGTGCGCCGTGACGTGCTCGTCGCTGGTCCCAGGTTGATCTGTCGGTTTCGACTCGAAGGTGCGCGTTGATTGTCCCGCGGCTGCTAGCGCGTTCAGGTCAGCCTGGGTCATGAGCGCGTAGGGCGCGTCGACACCCGGGAGGATGTGAATCATTGGCCTTCTCCGATCGTGCCAAGAATGTCAACAAAGGTGTCGAGCGCCAACCCACAGTCCTCGGTTCGACATGTACCCGTCAGGCAGTAGGACACGCGGCGAGGCTCACCTGCTACCCAGGTCCATTGGAAAGTGGTGAGGCTTCGGCCGTCGACGATTGAGACGAGCGTCGCCACGATGGCTGTGTCGGCATCCATACTCCAGGGGGTAACGTCGACAACGTACGAACCCGGGAGCGTGCGACTGCTCTCATCCACTGCGGCGGAGAGCCACTGCCGGTCGGTCATATCATCGGGGACATCGGTACTGGTGAGCACGACGGTGTCGTGCCAATCGTCCGAACCCTGTACGGCGACACCGACGCGTTGGATGCCAGGAGTCGCTGATATGTCGGCGAGGGGGCTGCCCGACCGGGCTTCGCCTGGGTCGATGAGTGCCCAGCCGTCAGGGAGCATGTCCATCATGATAGTTCCTCCGATACAGCGTTGTAGAGTGCGTCGAGCGTGGGGCTGTGAGGAAGCCATGAAATCACGCGCGTAACAGCTGCGGTGCTCGACACGGGCGTGAGTTCAAGGAGCTCTGTACCGTTGCTTATATCGCTCGGCGCCCCGTATTCGTAGAGACAATCGGGGATGGCGAACAGGTGGATAATGTCCGTGTAGTCTCCCGCTTCGTTATCCCACAGTGCCGCGTACGACAGGCTCCAGCTGCGCTCGGTGATGGCTGTGAACAGTGGTGTGCGGCTCGGGTATCGACCGCTGGCCGCTCGCGTGTCGGAGCGGTATTTCTTGCGCATGGCAAGCAGCGGCTTTTCTGCACGTACCATGGTGGGCGCAGGCACGGGGTATCCTCCGGGAGATTCAGCTGACTCATGGAGAAGGTGAAGGACGCTGAGGGGCAATGTGTGGGGTGGATAGGTCTCTCCCGTGCGTGCCGCCAGGCCAAGCATTGAGATGATCATCGACAGGCCGTCCTCGGGTTCGATGCTCGTGATCCGTCGATCCGTTTTGTGTGAGGTTGCGGCGCTCCACCTGTTCTCGCTGGGGTAGATGGCAGCGCGTGACGGACCGTTTGTGTCAAAGCGGTACAGGTCGATGCGGTACATTCCTTGGACGAGGCCGGGGTGGTTTTGCTCGATCTGCGCGCTGAGTCGGTGGTCGTATGTGGCGACTCCGCCGTAGACGAGCATCCGCGAGTCTGTGGTCTGCGTGGACAAGAGCGCACGCAGACCGTCCTCACCTCCTCGCCGCAGGGCCGTGGCGATCTGCGCGATAATCGCGTATTCGCCGTCCGTTACCGTCACCACGGTACGTCCGAACTCTGTGTTCATTCGCGCCATGTCTTCTCCCCGTCGCTGGGCTGCGCCGTGCAGTGGCATTCGCGCGTTTGAGCGAGCGAGGGGCCCCGACGTATAAACATGGGATCGTGTTCGTACTCGCGCTGCAGGCGTTTGAGCCGACGTCTC
This sequence comes from uncultured Actinomyces sp., assembly GCA_902373545.1. Taxonomy (GTDB): domain Bacteria; phylum Actinomycetota; class Actinomycetes; order Actinomycetales; family Actinomycetaceae; genus Pauljensenia. The sequence continues at coordinate 62,489 of CABKMZ010000001.1, forward strand.
TCGGCTTGGTACTCGGGGTACATGGCGCGTGGCAGATTGATCGGAAATAACGAGATGAGGAAAACAAACATACCAATTGCGCACAATGCCAGAACACCGGCAGATACCGCGTGAGCAAGTTTTCCGCAGTACTTCTCGAGAGTCTTCGCTGCGGCAACAACAAGAATAACAAAGGCGAAACTCGGAATGGTCAGCGCCGTCATGTTCTTTGTCGGTCGAATGGCACGAAAGTAGTCGAGCCGCGGTGAATCGCAAAACATCTCAAGGCCCCATACGGCAATAAGCGCACAGGAAAAGAGAAAAGCGACTAGTTCATCCATGAATCTGATCCGACATAAATGAATTAATTCCGTTAGCTGCCCACTGCCCGAGGCCGGACCCAATTAATCCTCCGACGATTCCACCGACAGCACCACCAACGGCGATACCAATGGGATTCGCAGTGAAACTGCCGAGAAATGCCCCAAATTTTGCGCCAGCTAGAGCACCTCCTAGCGCTCCACCGATGATGCGTTTCCAACATCTGGCGCTATGAGCTGACAGACTTCGCTGAGTGTCTGCTCTCCGTTATCGACGATATTGCTTGCCATCGTAGGAGGTCTGTATCAACGTCAATGTCACCCACACTTATCTCCTGAGCGAGAAGATGCCCCCTTAGTCATCGACTTCGATGAAGTCGTCGTCCTCGTCGTCGTAGTCATCCTCATCGTCGTCCTCGTCGATGTCCTCGAGGATGTCGAAGGGAAGCTCCACGCCCAGCTGGGTGAAGAGGATGTCGTCATAGGTGAAGAAGGCGTCGCGCAGCGCCAGTTCGGCGGCTTCGAGCGCGGCGTCGTCGGCCTCGTCTCCATCGCGTGCGATGTCGAAGTGATTCTCGAAAGCGTTGAGCAGGCGCGTCAGCGCGCGGCGGGCATCTCCAGTCATGGCTCTTAGTCTACCGTGAGACCGCACACTTTTTCAGGGAAGGTTGAGCTGCGAACGGATCACGGACACCATGAGGTCTGTGCCCTTGATTTCCGCGGTCTGGTCGGCACCCAGGATGCGCGCCTGACCGTCGGAATCCAGCAGCTGCGAGGCGCCCATGTTCGGGCCCAGCGGTAGAATGACCCATTCCTTCGTGGGAACGTAGTGGGCGTCGGGCTCCTCGCCCTCGATTTGCGCGGTGATGTTCGCGATGACAACGCGGGCCTGCTGACGAGCGGCGTCGGCACGCTTGGATTCGCGTACATCGGTCAGGTCGCCCACGGCGTAGATCGTCGAGTGGCCCGCCACCTGCATGGTCGGCTCGACGCGGATCGTGCCGTCGGGGTGCATGACAGACTCGTACTCGCTGCCGATCAGGAAGCCGGTGTTGGCGCGCGCGCCGTAGCACTGGAACCACAGGTCAGCTTCGATGACGTCGCCCTTCTTGGTCTCGACCATGAAGTGGGCGAGGTCGCCGACGTTTTGCGGGGGCAGGTAGGCCAGCTCGGAGCCGGTGACAACACGCACGCCCAGGGTGGCGAGCTGCTCGCTGATCTCCTTGCGCAACGCGTCGGTGTAGCCAGGGGTGCCCAGGATCTGGTCCGAGGCCTCGACGATCGTGATATCCAGGCCGGGGAACGCGCTGGCGAGCTCGCCGGTCAGCTCGATGCCGACCGTTCCGCCGCCGACGATCATGACGGAGCGTGCGCGCGAGAGGTTTTCGTGGAGCTGCTCCAGGCGAGCCTTGGCCACGGAGGAACGGTAGGAGGAGTACTTGGCCGGGAAGGGGTAGGTCGACCCGGTCGCGAAGACGACATAGTCGGCTTCGATCGGATCGTGGCCGAACACGTGAACGGTCGTGCCGTGGACGGCGGAGACGGTGCCTCGCACGACCTTGCCTCGGCTCAGGAGGTTCGTGTAGGGCATGAAGATGGCGTGCTCCCACACGGTGTCGACGGCGGCGCGCAGGGCGGCCGCGTGATGGACGAACTGGTCCTTCTGCTCGATGAGGATGACGTCCGCGAGGGGATCGAGCCCCTTGGCGACCGTGACGCCTCCGTAACCTCCGCCGATGACTGCGACGCGTGCCATGACATTCCTCCTTTTACTGGACCGCGTCTATTGTGTCACCTCACGCTCACGAACGCGCGTGATAAGGGACCTTAGTCCGCATTGGCCGTGCCCTCGGGCTCCTCCAAGCCCAGGCCACGGGCGATATTCGGCTGGAAAAAGTTGGGGCCTTTGAGCACCTTGCCATCCTCGCGCAGCTTGACGGAGCCGTCGGGCATGAGCTTGGACAGGTTCGAAGCCTGCACCTCGGCCAGCACCGAGTCCAGGTCCATACCAGACTCGATAGCCATGCCGTAGATGACGTACACGAGGTCGGCCAGCGCGTCGGCGGTCTCGATAACGTCGCGGGTCCCTTCGTCGGAGGCGACGGCCTGCGCGGTTGCCTCCTCGATGATCGCGCGGGCACGCGGCCCGTAGACGGCGCCCATCAGCTCGGCAAACTCCTCGGCGATCAGGCTCATGCGCATGCCCAGGCGCTCGTAGTCCAGCGTGGGCGACGTGAAGGGCTGGATGGGCATCGAGTAGGTGCGGTGGAACTGGAGCACCAGTTCCATGGGGCTGGGTGCGCCCTTCGGTGCCGACGAGGCCGTGGTGTCCTTCTCGCTCATGCGCGGTCCTTTCTCGCGTTATCCCAGGCGGTGGCCAGGATGTTGGAAAATGCGGTAACGGTCTGGTGTCCGTCGACGAGGAATTGGCCGTCGAGGACGTAGGTGGGAACGGAGGCGACGCCCATATGCATCGCCATCTGGTAGTCAGAGTAGACGCGCGAGGCCCATTCCTCGTCGCCGACGGCCAGGGCTGCAAGGTCGGGCGGCATGCCGATGTCTTGGGCGCACCCGATGAGCACCTCGGGGTGGGACACGTCCAGGCCCATTTCGAAGTGGGAACGCATGATGGCTTCGGCGACCTTGAGGTGGAACGAGTCCGGACCCGCGACCGTGTCGTCGTCGATGTCGGCGTCGTGGGCGGCAGCGATCACGCGATGCGCGCGCGAGGTGGGCGCGATGATGAGCGAATCGAAGTCGAAGCGGATGCCTTCTCGGCCGCCGAGGGCACGCATGCGGTCGTCGGCCTCGCGCACTTCTTCAAGTGTCGCGGCCCCGGATTCAACCAAAGCGACGATGCGCGGCTTGTCGACGGCGGCCTCCAGATCAGGGTCGAGGAGGTAGGCATGCAGGTAGACCTCGATCTGGTCGCCGTGGTCGAAGCTGGCCATGGCGGATCGCAGGTGCCGTAGACCCAGGTAGCTCCACGGGTCACATGTGTCGAGCCACATATCAATACGCACGGCGCCTCCTGATCGATCATATGGAAAACCCCGGGGCCTTTCGGCCCCGGGGCATTTCGTGCGCGGAGGGGGACTTGAACCCCCACCCTCGTAAAATGAGGACTAGCACCTCAAGCTAGCGCGTCTGCCTATTCCGCCACCCGCGCAGGTGATCGGTGCGAACCGTTGTGATCCGCAAGCGAGTAGAAGCTTAACACGACTTGATGGGCATGCGCCAATCGAAATCAGGATTCCGCTGCGTCGCCCTTCAGGCGAGAGTCCAGAGTCGAGAAAACCTTTGCAATTGCTTCAATATCGGCGTCCGTCATACCGTCCAGGAGGTACTCGGCGACCGTCTGCTGATGCAGTTCTGTGGCAGCAAGCACAGTTTGGATGCCCTGTGTCGTGAGGCACGCGTCATAGCCGCGTCGATCGACCTTGGAGGGGATGCGCTCGACCCAGCCATCACGAGACAGATTGGAAACCAGGTAGGTCACGCGCGATGGCGAGTACACGACGTGTTCGGCCAGCTCGCCCATGCGTAGGCGGTGGCTGGGGGCCTCCCACAGTGCCAGGAGGATGTTGTAGTCCGGCATGGAGACGCCATAGGTGCGCTTCAGGCGCGTTTCGAGGATTCCCTGCAGGCGTCCGGACGCCTCGAAGAAGACTCGCCACGCGGCTGCACGTGCACTATTGGCTTGGACGATCGGGGTGAGCCGTGCTCGCGTTTCCACGTGTACCTCTCTCGTAGTCGTTTTGGATGCTTCTCTGGGGATAATAGGGCATAGTGACTAAGAAAGCACCAACAACCCGGGGGATTTAGTGACTCTACCCATTTCTGCTGTTCTGTTTGACGTTGACGGGACGATTGTCGATTCCGCTCCTGCTGTGATCGGTGCATTCCGCGCGACTCTGTCAGACTTTGGGCTACCTATCCCCGATGATCAGCGTCTGCGCACGTATGTGGGGCCTCCGCTGTGGCATTCCTTTGGTGAGCTCGGGTACTCGGGCCAGTTGCTCGCCGACCTTGTGGCGCGTTACCGCGAGCTATATGCGCATCACTATTTGGATCCAGAGCCGTTTGAGGGGGTTCCCGAGCTGGTGTGGGATCTGCATCGCGCGGGTGTGCCGGTGGCGACGGCGACATCGAAGCAGACACCGATGGCGATTGCGCAGATGGAGCGCTTGGGGCTGTCGCAGGCGTTCGACGTGATTGCGGGGGCGACGCCGGATCCCGCCTCGTCCAAGACGACGGTCATTCACGAGGCCGTGGCGCGGTTGGGTGCGCTGGGTGCGGACGTGTCGCACCCCGTCATTGTGGGCGATTCGATCTGGGATGTGCGCGGCGGCCATGAGGCGGGCATTCCCGTTATCGGGGTCGGCTGGGGCTACGCGACGCAGGACGGGCTCGATGACGCCGACCTGGTGTGTGAGACGGTTGAGGATCTGCGTGCGTTGTTGATCCCCGCTGGCCGCGCGCACGCGCGCGCTTAGCGGAAGTCGCGTGAGCGCACCTGGATGGGCAGGTGCACGGGGGTGAGGCGGAACGCGCGCACGTTGATCGCGCCGTCGCCCCACTCGAGGGTGCCGCGTACGAGCAGGGCGTCAGATTCGAGGCCGACGCGCCGGAACTTGGTCCAGGTGCCTACGGAGGCCGAGACGTTGACGAAGCCGGTTTCGTCTTCGAGGGAGAGAAAGGTGACGCCGCCGCCGGTGGAGGGGCGTTGGCGATGGGTGACCAGCCCCGCCACGTCCACGATCCTGCCGTCGAGGTGGGCCCCAAGGTCGGCGGCGCGCGCCACGCCGGGCGGGAGGGTGGCCCGCAAGTAGGAAAAGGGATGGTCGCCGGGGGTCAGCCCCGTCGCTTCGACATCGGCGCGCATCTGTTCCGCGTCAGTGAGGGTGGGCAGGTCGGGCACGCGCGTTCCGACTTCTGTGCCGGGCAGGAAGGGCTGCCACTCCCCCTCTCGCAGAGTCGGCGCGGCCAGCGCACCCGCCGACCAGGCGCCCTGACGCCTGCCGACACCCAGGCAGTCGAGCGCGCCCGCCATGGCGAGCTTTTCCATGTCGGAGGCGCTCAGGTGGGCGCGAGCGGCCAGGTCCACCTGGCTGGTGAAAAGCCCGGATTCCCTGGCCTGCACGATGCGCCGGGCTGCCCGGCCCAGGCCTCGTACCGAGGATAATCCGATGCGCACCGCCAGGTCCGGATCAACGTCGAGGGGAACGGTCTGTCGCGACGGGAGCGGGTCGGGGCGCCCCTGTTGGTACTCCTGTGCGCCCTGTACGTCGGGCGCGCGTTGCACGCCCACATCCAGGAAGGAGGCGTTGACCGAGGGCCCCAGGACCGCCACCCCGTGCCTACGCGCGTCCTGGACGAGGGTCGCGGGCGAGTAGAAGCCCATCGGCTGGGAGGACAGGATTGCCGCGTAGAAGTGCTCGGGCGCGTGGACTTTGAGCCACGAGGAGGCATAGACGATGTGCGCGAAAGAAAACGAGTGCGACTCGGGGAAGCCGAAGTCGGCGAATCCCTTGAGCTGGTCGAAGATGCGTTCGCGCGTGGGCGCGTCGATGCCGCGCTGGGCCATCCCCGCCATCAGGTCACCCTTGAGGGCTTCCATGCGCTCGGGGCTGCGCTTGGAGCCCATGGCGCGGCGCAGCTGGTCGGCGCGCGCACCCGACAGGCCGGCCGCGTCCGTGGCGATGCGCATGAGCTGCTCCTGGAAGAGCGGGACGCCCAGGGTCTGGCGCAGCGCGGGCTCGAGCAGCGGATGCAGGTAGGTGACCGGCTCGCGGCCCGCACGCCGGCGCAGGTAGGGGTTGACCGCGTTTCCTTGGATGGGGCCCGGGCGCACGAGGGCCACCTCCACGACGATGTCGTAGAAGCATCGAGGCTTGAGCCTGGGCAGCGTGTTCATCTGCGCGCGCGACTCCACCTGAAAGACTCCCACCGTGTCGGCGGCGCACAGCAGGTCATAGACGCGCGGGTCCTCCGGGGGCAGCGTGTGCAACCCGATTGGACGATCCCCCACCCCGGGCAGGGCACGAGGCGCCCACCCGCGCAGGGGCGGATGCTCCTTCCTGCGCTCCCCTCCCCTCAGTTCGTCGAACGCCACGCGCAGCGCGGTGAGCATGCCCAGGGAGAGCAGGTCGAACTTGACCAGGCCCGCGTCCGCACAGTCCTCCTTGTCCCACTGCAACACGGTGCGCCCCTCCATGGCTGCCCACCCCACCGGGCAGATACGCGAGACCGGCTGGTCGGTGAGCACCATGCCGCCCGAGTGGATGCCCATGTGGCGCGGCAGACGCGCCAGGGCCCCCGCGGCCTCGCTCACGAGGGCCGGTGCCTGCCCCTTGCCCCGCGCCCACGCCTGAGCGCTGCCCGCCGGGTAGCCCAGCGCCCGGGCCGCGTCGCGCATCGCCGAACGCGGACGGTAGGTGATGACATTGGCAACCTGCGCCGCGCGCTCGCGCCCATACAGCTCGTAGACGTGCTGGATGACCTCCTCGCGCCGACAGGCTTCAATGTCGACATCGATGTCGGGCGGACCAGAGCGCGCATCCGACAGGAAGCGCTCGAAGAGCAGGTTGTGACGCACCGCGTCCACCGCCGTGATCCCCAGGCAAAAGCACACGGCCGAGTTCGCCGCGCTGCCACGCCCCTGGCACAAAATGCCTCGCGCAGCGCAAAAGTCGACGATCTCCTTGACGATCAGGAAGTAGCCGGCGAAGCCGAGGCGCTCGATGACGCCCAGCTCCCGATCGATCGTCTCCCATGCGCCGGGATGTTCCTCGCGCGTGCCGTAGCGCTCGCGGGCACCCTCACGCGCCAGGTGATCCAGCCACGTCTGGGGCGTGTGGCCGCCTGGGACGCGAGTACGCGGGAGCCTGGGGGCCACGAGGCGCAGGTCGAAGGCGCTATCGCGCGCCACATCGCACGTGTGGGACAGGGCGCTCGGGTGCGCGGCGTGCAGGCGCGCCATCTCGGCCGGGGCGCGCAAGAAGGGCCGGTGCGCACCCAGGTGAGCCAGGGCCTCGTCCATCGAGGAGCGCAGTCGGGTCGCCGCCAAGACGTCGCCGAGCGCGCGCTTGGAGGGCGAGGACATGCGCGCCCCGGTCGTGGCGACCAGCCTGGCCCCAACGCCCCGCGCGAGGTCAGCGAGCGTGTCCCCCACCTGTGGGCCGTCCCCGCAAGCGGCCTGCCACTCGACGAGGAGTCGGTCCTGCCCGCCCGCCGCCTCGGCCAACGCGCGCGCCACTCGCCGCGCCCACGTGGGCCCGCCCGCGTGCAGTGCACGCATGAGGGGGCCGCGCCTCCCGCCGGTCAGGATGAGCAGGTCTCCCCCGGCCCCGCTCACGTCCTCAAGGGTAATGCGCGGGGCGCGCTCCCCCACCTGCGCGAGCGCCCGATCGCTCATCATGCCGACGAGATTCTCATAGCCGCGCGGGCTGGCGGCCAGGATCGGCACCCTGATCCCCACGTCCTCCGCGCCCGGCGCGAGCCCCCACCCGGGGGACGAGGCCCCGGGAAGGACCGCGCGTAGCGAGGCCGGGTCCAGGGTGACCTCTGCGCCGTAGACGATCGGCAGGCCGCAGCTGCGCGCCGCCATCGTGGTCTGCACGGTCGAGTACATGCCGTCCACGTCAAGGATCGCAAGCGCCTCCAGGCCCAGGCGCGAGGCCTGGGCCACCATATCCGCAGGCTCGTCGGTGCCTTCCAGGAAGGTGAAGGCACTGTGGGCATGCAGCTCCGCGTATCGTGGTTCGTCGATCACCCCACCATCCTATCGAACGCATGTTCGATATCCTGTGGCGACGTGCGCGCACCGTGCGAACCCCACCCAACACGCCCGGCACACCCTATCCTGGTCGCATGGAATCCATGATCGCAGCGTCGCTGACCTCGCCCGGCTCCCTCACCCTCGACACTCGGCCGATTCCCGCCCTGGGCGAGCGCGAGGTCCTCCTCACCGTCGAGGCTACGACCCTGTGCGGCACCGACCTGCGCATCATGACGGGACAAAAGACGAACGGCGTGTCCCCCGGCGTCATCCTGGGACACGAGATCGCCGCACGCGTATGGCGCGTCGGCCCCGGCCTGCGCGCGGGCATCGACGTGCCCGCCCCGGGAACCCAGGTGGGCCTCGCCCCCGAAATCACCTGCGGCCACTGCGCCCCCTGCACCTCGGGACGCTCCAACGTCTGCGCGAACATGGCCCTCTTCGGCACCGGCGTGGACGGCGGACTCGCCGACGTCATCCGCATACCCGAGCACGCCCTGCCGTGCATCACGCCCACCGCCCGCGAGATCGCCCCAACCCTCCTCGCCCTGGCCGAGCCCCTGTCGTGCTGCCTGCGCGCTCACACCCGCCTGCCCATCGAGTCCACCTCGCGCGTCCTCGTCCTGGGAACGGGCCCCATCGGCCTCATCCACTGCGCATTGGCCGCCGCCGCGGGCGCCAGCGTCATGGCCTGCGGAAGGCCATCACGCCTCTCCCCCGCCCTCGCCGTGGGAGCCAGCGTCGCAACAGCCTCACAGGGCGAGAACCTCGTGACCGAGGTCCTCGAATGGACACAGGGACGCGGCGCGGACGTCGTCATCATCGCGGTGGGCGACCCCGGCCTCGTCCCCATCGCCGCCCAGTGCGCGGCCATCGGCGGCCACATCTCCTGCTTTGCGGGCTTTCCTGCCGGTACGAGCGCCCACATCGACCCCAACCTGATCCACTACCGCGAACTCACCGTCTCCGGAAGCGCGAACGCTACCCTGGACGACTACGCGGCAGCCGTCGACACCCTCTCCAGCGGCGCGCTCGACCTCAGCCCGCTCATCACCCACGAGTTCCCCCTGACGCAGGTGGAGCAAGCGCTGGAGGCCGTGCGCTCGCGGGCAGGCCTCAAGGTCGCCGTGCGCCCCTGAAGCCGCGCCGAAGGTCCCCTAGTCGAGGAGGCCGCGCAGGTCGGCAACGCTCAGGCTCGCACCCGTGCCGGTCCCGTTCATGACCGACGAGATCAGCCGACGCTTGCGGTCCTGCAGCTCAACGACCTTCGCCTCGATCGTGTCGGTAGCCACCAGACGATATACGTTGACCTTCTTCGTCTGGCCAATGCGATGCGCCCGGTCGATGGCCTGCTCCTCGGCGGCAGGATTCCACCACGGATCCATCACATAGACGTAATCCGCCTCCGTCAACGTCAGACCCGAACCTCCCGCCTTCAAGGAAATCAGGAACACCTGAGCCTCGCCCGAGCGGAAACGCTCGACAACCTCCTCACGGTTGCGAGTCGACCCATCCAGCTGCACGACCGACACTCCCCGCCGCTCCAACACGACGCGAATACGCGCCAGGAACGACGTGAACTGGCTAAAGATCAGCGCCCGGTGCCCCAGTGGCACAATCTCATCGAGCCGGTCGGCCACATACTCAACCTTCGCCGACCCCACGTGCGCGTACTCCTCACTCTCAACGAGGGCCGGATCGAGCGCGAGCTGACGCAGCCTCGTGATCGAGGCCAGCACACTCATGCGATTGGCGTCCGGATCCGCCAACAGGTCGAGGATCCGGGCGCGCTCGCGGGCCAGGTACTGGTCGTAGATATGACGATGCTCCTTGCCCAGGTCAACGCGCACGACGTCAACGATCTTGTCGGGCAGGTCGGTCGCCACTTCCTCCTTGGTGCGCCGCAGAATAAAGGGCGCGACGTAGGACGTCAGGCGCGCGAGCATATCGGGGTCGCCTCCCTCGATGGGGCGGCGCACCTTCTGCGTGAAGGCATCCCACGGGGGCAGCAGCCCCGGGCACGTCAGGGACAGGAGGGACCACAGGTCACCCAGCGAGTTCTCGATCGGCGTGCCGCTGACCGCCAGGCGCCAGGGGGCGTTCATGTCACGCAGCGCCCGGTAGATGGCCGTGCGGGGATTCTTCACGGCCTGCGCCTCGTCGATAACGACGCCGGACAGGGCCGCCTCGCGCCACTGGTCGGCCTCCAGGCGCGCAAGCGTGTAGGAGGTGACCACAATGTCCGAGGCCTCGGCTTCCTCCTGGATCGTCGTTCCTCTGCGCGAGGCCGTCTCGCTCACGCAGCGCACGCGCAGGCCCGGGGTGAACTTCGCGGCCTGCTCGGCCCAGACCCCCACGACCGACGTGGGGGCGACCACCAGGACCGGCCCGGCGTCGGGGGCCGCGGCACGCAGGGAGGCGATCGCTGAGAGGATCTGAACAGTCTTGCCCAGGCCCATGTCGTCGGCCAAGATCCCGCCCAATCCCGCGCCCAGGCGCGAGGTCAGCCAGGCGTGACCGGCGCGCTGGTAGGGACGCAGCACCCGCGCCAGGGAAGGAACCGGCGCACACCCCGTCTCGGCGGCCTCGCCGCGCAGCGCCGCCACGCGCGTGCGCCACGCCTTGGAGGCAGACACCGAATCGGCGTGTTCTTCCACGAGGGCGACCGCGCCCGCCTGCACGCTCGTCAGGCGCAGACCCTCACCCGTCCAGCCCGTCAGCGCCCGGGCCTCGTCGAGCAGGGCCTCCATTGCTCGGATACGAGGCCCGTCCAGGCGCACCCACACGCCGTCGACCTCCACGTATTCCTCCCCGCGCGCAATCGCCATGAGGGCCTCGCGCACGCTCAGCGAGCGGTCGCCAACGAGCAGGCGCACGTTCAGATCGAACCAGTCCGACTCCCCCTCCTCGACAGCCAGGTCGATACCCATCCCGTCCTCTGCGACCGTGATGGCCCGCACGTCCTCTGCGACATCCCACACGAGGCCATCAATCGTCTGGCGGTCCACGAAGGTCGAGAGAAACTCCGGGACGTGCCACGGGGCGATGCGCCCGGCCCCCGGAATATTCACCCACAGGTCGGAGCGCAGCGCGCCGCACCACGCGTTCACGCGACCGACGAGGTCGGCCACGGCCTCGTCCCCCATGCTGTGCGCGACGGGCGTGCGCGAACGGGTCTGCCCCTCCTCATACTCCGCCCACCAGCGCACGACGACGCCGTCCTCGTCCCGGCGCACCGTCCCCACGAGCACAACTATGGGCCTCGCCTCTGCGTCGAAGCTGCCATCCGAGGAGCTCACGACGAAACGCCTGCGCAGCGACGGCAGCCACGCGCCGCGAAACTGCGCCACGTCCGCGGCCGGGATGGTCAGCGCGCGACCAAGGGGAAAGCCCTCCAGAGCCTGCACACCCTCAATGCGAGCCGCGCGCGTCCCACCGTCGAGCAGCAGCAACCCCGCCTTGCGATCGATGCGCGGGGTGGGAAGAACCTGCTCCCCGTTGCGCGCCACGACCCGCAGGGATATGCCGTTCTCGTCGGTCGTCACGTCCACGTCCGCGTCCCACGTCGCATGGGACAGCGTGAACGGCTCAAGCCCATCCGCCGACGCAAACAGCTCCACCCCCGCGCGCACCAGGCGCATCAGCCACGTGTACGCGTGCTCCCCAAGCGCCCCGAGCGTGACCTCCGTGCGCGCATGCCAGGACTGGCCCTCGTGGGCGAGACGATACCCCTCACGCAGGAGCGAGACGTGCGTCGGATCCAGGCCGTCCGTCACCGACGTCCACTGCGTCGCCGTCAGGTCAAGCCAGGATGCCCGCTTCGTACTCCACGCGCTCGAGGACGTCCTGCGCAAAGGAGTCAGCGTCGTCTCCACGCTCGGGTCGTGCGCGTCAATGACAAGCGCGAGCGCCTCCCCGCTACGCTCACGGGTCGCGCCCAGCACCTGGCGCAGGACGCGGGTCCACTCGGGCTCAGACGGGCGCGTGTCGCGCAGCTCCTCGGCGGCCTTGAGCAGCGTGGCGACGGTGTGCGGGCAGTCCGAGCGCAGCCGACAGGCGCACGCCAACGACGGGCGCACCGCTCCCGCGGTGACGCGCACGCGGTAGGACAGCCCCTTGTCCTTGACGCGCGCCTCCAGGGTGCTCCCGTCATCGTCCCACGTCAGCTCACCCACGGCCCCGGAGGCGGCCAGGCGCATGCCGTTCGCCCAGGTCGCAGGACCGACGAGGGCAATGATGTCGTCGTCCGACAGGGATGCGAGAGTGTCGCTCAGGGACAGATTTACCATCCTTTCAGTCTACGGCACCGCAACTAGCGCGGCGCCGTTAGCTGTCAAGCCCCTCCGCCATCCACTCACCTGCGCTCCACACGAGCAAAACGACGCGGCCGTCCTCGAGCGTGGCACGCACGTAGGCGCGGGCGCGCTCCCCCGCCCACCAGCGCCCTCCCACGGGCCAGGGACCCTCGATGGCGCGGATCTGCGTGCTCTCACCGGGAGCCAGCAGGTCGGCGCGATGCGCGTGGCCGGACGTTCGTTCTCGCTTGCGGGTGGACCCCGCGAGGAGGTAGCCGGGGATCGCGCTCAGCGCCCCGCGCTGGTCGACGCACACGTCGGCGCCCGCCCCAGCCGCGGTCGTGAGGCGCACCGGCACGGGTTCGTCAAAGAGGGTGGCCGGCGGATCAGTGATGGCCCCCTCCCAGGCTCCCGCGCGCGAGCGCAGGGGCTCGCTCTCGCCCCATCTGGCCATGACGACGCGACTACGCGGGTCGTAGCCGCCCTGGACGCGCGGGACCAGGAGGGAGTGCGGGCCAGCCAGGCCCTGGATGCGCACAGCGCTGCGCGTCACGTCCCCCTGGCGGTGCCCGCGCCCCCACAGGGCCGAGGCCCCCTGGCCGGGATGCGGGTCGCAGGCAGTCAGGCGGATCGACCGGATCGCACCGCTGGGACCCTGGTCGTTCGACATCCACCCCGTCAGTGTCCAGCGCACGCGCAGCGCGATGTCGGCGGGAACCGACAGGTCGCATCCGCTCCACGTGCGGGCGCGTGCCCCTGCCCCCGTGTCCTCCACATCGATGCGCAGCGTGTGCGACACCAGGCCTGAGCGCGCGAGAAGACCCGCGATCTCCTCAGCCGCCAGGGCCACAGGCATCGTCACGGTCTCGACGCTCTCACCTCCGCTGTCGATGTCACGCTCTACCGATATATCCGGCTGGGCGCGCCCGGCGGACGGCATCGCGACGTCGCCTCCCGAGGCCAGGGTCCACAGGCGTTCGCCGACGTCGCCGAAGCGCTCGAGGACGGGTCCGCGCCCAAGCGCCAGCAGGTCCGCACAGCTCGTGATGCCCAGGGTCGCCAGGAGTTCGACGGTGGCCTCAGCCCGCTGGCGCATGGACACCGGCACGCACCCCAGGGCGCGGGTCAGCCCGAGTGCCGCGAGGAAGTCGCGGGTGTCCTCGGCGGGTACGATCATGCCAGACCTGGCCGCCTCAACGCAGGCCAGGGGCCCGTCAGCGATCCCAACGAAGCACTCGACGCCCACGGCCGCCTCGACCGCCTCGACGAGTCGGGAGGCAGCCTCCTCCTCGCCACCGGCCCAGCGCGCGGGTCCGCGCGCCCGGCATCTGGCCAGGCCCGGGCGCAGACATTCAACACCGGCCGCGACCGTGTCGAAGGCGTCGATGACGGAGCTAAAGGCACGGGCTTCCCGGTCCCGATCGCGCGGCAGACACACCAGGTCCGGACACAGGTACGTTGCCTCCCGCACGCTCATGCCGGATCGCACCCCGCTGCGCCTGGCGGCGGCGCTGGCAAGCTCGACGCGATCCGCATGGACAACGGCGCCGTGCCCGCCCGGTGGTAGATCGACCACCAGGCAGTTGACGGGCCAGTCGGGCACCCACAGGGCCATGTAACGCACTTAGACCACCAGCTTCATCTGGCTGGACGCGTTCACGCCGCGCGAGAGCCCAGGCCAGGCGCGCAGCGTCACGAGGGTGCGCCCCAGAGATCGCGCTCGGGCCGACAGGGTGCGCTGCTCGGCCCGACTCAGAAGAGGCAGATCCAGGCACACGACGTCGCAGGCGTCCAGGAGCAGCGCGCACAGCTGTCCCACGTTCGCCCCCTCGCCCGGGTTGAGGACGAGCACGCGTTCCAGGTCCATGCCCTGTTTCTGCGCCCACTCCCACCCGATATGGCCCACTCCACACAGCCCGATCCACCCCTCAAGGGGGCAGGCGTCGATGAGGAGGCGGATCAGCTGCCCCCTTTCCGCGGGCCCCTGGAGCACCGGGGCACAAGCGCCCGGGGAACGCGACTCCTCGATGGCGACGCGCCCCCGCAAGCCGACCGAGTTTTCTGCGCGGCTCAGGGCCTGGCGAGCCTGCAGCAGGCGCACACGAGCGTCGGACATCTCTCCTCCTTCCCCAACACTTATAGAACATCTGTTCGATAGAAGGAGTGTAGAACCCCGCTCACACATCTGCGTCCCGAGCGCACGTTCCCCTTCTCATACGCGACAATGGAGGCACAAGAAAAGGAGCACACATGTCCATCGATACTCGCCCCCTGGCCCCCGTCCCCTTTGAGGGCATCGATATGCCCAGCTTCACCCTGACCTCGTCCACCCTCACCGACGGCGCGCCGATGCCAGAGTCGGCGACCGCGCGCGCAGGCTCACTCTCCCCCGACCTGGCCTGGGAGGGCTTCCCCGAGAACACGGCGAGCTTCTTGCTCACCTGCTTCGATCCGGACGCGCCGATCCCCTCGGGCTGGTGGCACTGGGCGGTCCTGGACATCCCGGCGTCGATGACTCACCTGGAAGCGGGAGCCGGAGCCTCCGACCTCATGCTCGACGGCCCGGCATTCCACCTGCGCGGCGACGCGGGCGAAGCGTCCTACTTTGGCGCCGCTCCGCCGGCCGGGGACCGCCCGCACCGCTACATCTTCACGGTGCACGCCCTGGACACGGACTCCCTGGGTCTGGACGACGACGCGACCCCGGCCATGGCCTCGTTCGTGGCGCTCAACCACACGATCGCGCGCGCGTCCCTGACCGTGACCCACCAGGCCTGAGGACATGCTGCACATCATTTTCTGGGAACCGGAGATCCCCGGGAACACGGGCGCAGCGATTCGCCTGTCGGCCTGCACGGGCTCAATGCTGCACCTGGTGGAGCCCCTGGGCTTCGACATGGACGACGCGAAGCTGCGCAGGGCGGGATTGGACTACCACGACCTCGCACACGTACGCGTCCACAAGTCTTTGGACGAGGCTCTCGCACAGGTTCCGGGTCGCGTGTGGGCGCTGACGGGCCACGCGAGCACCATGTATTCCGACGTCTCCTACAAGGACGGGGATGGCCTGCTCTTTGGGCGCGAGTCGGTGGGACTGTCCGAGGACGCCATGAATCACCCGCGCGTGGCGGATCGCGTGCGCATCCAGATGGTGGAGGGGGTGCGCTCCCTCAACCTGGCAAACTCGGCGTCGATCGTCCTGTACGAGGCCTGGCGTCAGCTGGGCTTCCCCGGCGGCGTGTAGCCCCACCGCGCACAGACAAACGAGGCCCGGGTCGGATTGCTCCGCCGGGCCTCGTATCGCGCGCTCGCCTCGGGGACGAGGCCTGGGTCAGTTCGACTTCCACAGCGGGCTTTGACGCTCGACCTGCTCAGCGAGCGAAACGATCCTGCGCGGATTCGAGCGCCACATCCACACGACGCCGATGAGGGAGACGAGCAAAGGCAGGTAGTAGAAGTCGACGCCCATGCCAGTCCAGGCCGAGCGCGCCGAGTTGAGCTCATCAAGGCCAAGCGAGGCGACCCACAGGACGATCGGTACGGCGATCGACAGACCGATCGCCACCCAGCCGACCTGGCGCATGCGCCTGCCGTTATGCGTCAGGGCGACGGCGGCAACGAGGTAGTCAACCCCGGCCAGGAGCGCAACGATCTGCGGCCCCCAGGGCTTGCCCTGCCCATGGAAGAGATCAACGATAGCCGTCACGAAAATCCAGGCCCCGAAGAGCCAAAACAGCGCAATAATAATGCGCCCTAGCCCAAGGGAGGGCGGGCGCCGATCGCGCGCGCCACCGCCGTCATGAGTCGTGTCTTGTTCATGCACGCTCCGATCCTACCGACAGGTCTGTCGCGCTGCACCGCGTTTCATTTGTCAGTCGAACCACGGCAAGTCGTGTGGCCTGATACACCGTGATGGAACATCGAGCTTGGAGACAGCGTTGCACAAACGTGGGACAATAGGCCTATATGGACCGTGAGGCCCGTCATGCAAACAATCACCTGAGCGTCAAGCTCATCAACGAGGAGTTATCTACCTTGAGCGAATCGACCTACGACATCGTCATTCTGGGTGCGGGTTCCGGCGGCTACGCGACCGCCCTGCGCGCCGCGCAGCTGGGCATGACAGTCGCCCTCATCGACGGCGATAAGGTGGGCGGCACCTGCCTGCACCGCGGCTGCATCCCCACGAAGGCGTACCTGCACGCCGCCGAGACTGCCGAGGCCGTGCGCGAGTCCGCGAAGTTCGGCGTCAACTCCACCTTCAACGGCATCGACATGGCCCAGGTCGGCAAGTACCGCGACTCGGTCATCTCCGGCCTGTACAAGGGCCTGCAGGGGCTGCTCAAGTCCCGCAAGGTCGAGCTCATCTCCGGCTGGGGCCGCCTGGCCGACGCGAACACCGTCGAGGTGAACGGCCAGCGCATCACCGGCCGCAACATCGTCCTGGCGACCGGCTCCTACTCGCGTTCCATCCCCGGCCTGGACATTGGTGGCCGCATCATTTCCTCCGATCAGGCGCTGCAGATGGACTGGGTTCCCTCCTCTGCCGTGATCCTGGGTGGCGGCGTCATCGGTCTGGAGTTCGCGTCCGTGTGGCGCAGCTTCGGCGCCGAGGTCACGATCATTGAGGCGCTGCCCCACCTCGCCAACAACGAGGACGAGGCCATCTCCAAGCAGCTTGAGCGCGCCTACCGTAAGCGCGGCATCAAGTTCCACACGAACACACGCTTCGCCTCCGCGACGCAGTCCGAGCAGGGCGTGCACGTGGCCACCGAAGACGGCAAGACCTTCGATGCGGACGTCCTGCTGGTCGCGGTTGGCCGCGGCCCCGTCACCGAGGGCCTGGGTTACGAGCAGGTCGGCATCACGCTGGATCGCGGCTTCGTCATCACCAATGATCGCCTGCACACGGGCGTGGGCAACATCTACGCGGTCGGCGACATCGTCCCCGGCCTGCAGCTGGCGCACCGCGGCTTCATGCAGGGTATCTTCGTGGCCGAAGAGATTGCTGGCCTGAACCCGACCATGCAGGCTGACATCGACATCCCGCGCGTGACCTTCTGCGAGCCCGAAATTGCCTCGGTCGGCATGACGGAGAAGCAGGCCCGCGAAAAGTACGGCGATCAGGTGCGCACGGTCGAGTACAACCTCGCCGGCAACGGAAAGTCGTCTATCCTGGCAACGTCGGGTCTCATCAAGCTGGTCTCGGTTGAGGGCGGTCCGATCGTGGGCTTCCACGGCATCGGCGCGCGCATCGGTGAGCAGATTGGTGAGGGCGAGCTCATGGTGAACTGGGAGGCGTACCCCTCGGACGTTGCGTCCCTGATTCACGCGCACCCGAGCCAGAACGAGTCGCTCGGCGAGGCAGCTATGGCGCTGGCCGGCAAGCCCCTCCACGTCCACAACTGATACAGCTTTATTAGGAGAACACACATGGCAACGTCAGTGACCATGCCCGCTCTGGGCGAGTCCGTCACCGAGGGCACCGTTACGACGTGGCTCAAGCAGGTCGGCGATACCGTCGAGCTCGACGAGCCCATCGTTGAGGTGTCCACCGACAAGGTCGACTCCGAGGTCCCCTCCCCCGTCGCCGGCGTCCTTCTCGAGATCCTGGTTCCCGAGGATGAGACCGTCGAGGTCGGCACCGAGATCGCTCGCATCGGCGATGCGTCCGAGGCTTCGGCCCCCGCCGCTGCGCCCGCCGCCGCCCCGGTTGAGGCTCCGGCTGCCCCCGCGACACCCGCTCCGGCTCCCGCGCCTGCCCAGGGCACCGAGGTGCGTATGCCGGCGCTTGGCGAGTCCGTCACCGAGGGCACCGTGACCACGTGGCTCAAGGCCGTGGGCGACGCCGTCGACGCCGACGAGCCGCTGCTCGAGGTCTCCACCGACAAGGTGGACTCCGAGGTCCCCGCTCCCGTGGCTGGCTTCCTCGCCGAGATCCGCGTGCCCGAGGATGAGACCGTCGAGGTCGGCACCGTCGTCGCGATCATTTCCGCGACCGCTCCTTCCGCCGCCCCCGCGGCCGCTAGCGCCGCGCCCGCACCGGCACCGGTCGCTCCCGCCGCCCCGGCTGCGCCCGCTGCTCCGGTTGCCCCCGCGGCTCCCGTGGCGCCTGCTGCTCCGGTTGCCCCCGCGGCTCCGGCCCCTGTCGACCCGTTCCCGAACGCCTCGACGCTGGCCGCCAAGGCGAGCGCCGCTCCGGTCGTCGCGTCCCCCGCGGCCGCGACCGGCAGCGCGTACGTGACCCCGATCGTTCGCAAGCTCGCGCGCGAGCTCGGCGTTGACCTGGCCACCGTGTCGGGTTCCGGCGTCGGCGGCCGCGTGCGCCGTGAGGACGTCGAGGCTGCTGCCGCCGCCGCGCGCGCCGCTGCTGCTGCTCCGGCGCCGGTCGCCCCCGCCGCTCCCGCTGCCAAGGCCGAGGCCACCCGTGAGCCCTCGCCGCTGCGTGGCACGACTGAGAAGATGTCGCGTCTGCGCCAGACGATCGCTCGCCGCATGGTCGAGTCCCTGCAGACTGCCGCCCAGCTCACCACGGTCATCGAGGTGGACGTCACCAAGGTGGCCGCGCTTCGCGCCCGCTCGAAGGACGCCTTCCTGGCCACGCACGGCACGAAGCTGACCTTCCTGCCCTTCTTCGTGAAGGCGGCGACGGAGGCTCTCGCCTACCACCCGAAGATCAACGCGACCATCAACGACAAGGAGGTCACGTACTTCGATCACGAGCACGTGGGCATCGCCGTTGACACGCCGCGTGGCCTGCTCGTCCCGGTCATGAAGAATGCGGGCGAGAAGGACATCCCCGGCATCGCCGCGTCCATCAATGACCTGGCGGCACGCACCCGCGACTCGAAGATCGGCCCCGACGAGCTGTCCGGCTCCACCTTCACGGTGACCAACACCGGTTCGGGTGGCGCCCTCTTCGACACGCCGATCCTCAACACGCCGGAGACCGCGATCATGGGTGTCGGCACGATCGTGAAGCGTCCCGTCGTGATGAAGGGGGCCGACGGCGCCGATGTCATCGCGATTCGCTCGATGGTCTACCTGTCGCTGTCCTACGACCACCGCCTGGTCGACGGCGCCGATGCGTCGCGCTTCCTCATGGACGTGAAGAAGCGCCTCGAGGCCGGCGAGTTCGAGGCTGATCTGGCTCTCTGATTCGTCTCCACACGCACTGATGGGGTGGGCCCGCGGGCCCACCCCATCAGTGCGTGTCGTGCATCCGCCGCTACTGGCCCGACTGCGCTGCGGGCGCATCGGCCAGGCGCGCGGAGACGACTTTGCCGGACACCGGATCGACGCGAAGAATCAAGCCGCTGGAGTTGGGGGCACCGTGC
The DNA here is from genome assembly GCA_902373545.1 of uncultured Actinomyces sp. Taxonomy (GTDB): domain Bacteria; phylum Actinomycetota; class Actinomycetes; order Actinomycetales; family Actinomycetaceae; genus Pauljensenia. The sequence continues at coordinate 82,200 of CABKMZ010000001.1, forward strand.
TGATCACACTCGCCGTCCTTGCACGTCTCCGACTCGGTGACGACAAGCGTCGCACTGACGTCCACGGCCCCCGGTTCGCAGGTCACGACGGTCAGGTCCTGGACCGACGAGGACAGCTTCACCACCTGCACTCCCTCTGAGCGCATCGTCTCGATGCGCCCCGTGTCCTGTTCCAGCAGCTCACCGCCGAGGACGTCGTTGAGCTTGGTTTCGTCCGCGTCTTTCATCGCTTGATCGCGCGTGGCAATCGCGTGATTGATGAGGTCGGTGGCCACTGCGGGATCGCACAGATCGGGTTCGGTGTCGGCAGACTGTTGCGTCGTGGCCTGCACGCTGGGCGTGCGCGGGGTGCCCAGAGCGGACCACGCCCATATACCTACTGCGCCGGCTCCGATGCCGACAAGCGCAAGGCACGCGACGAGCAACCAAGCCCGACGGTGACGACGGGGACGCGACGCGCGATCCGACTGGGTTGAGGCACGCAGCTCTTCTTCAGTCAGGGTATCTTCGCGCAAGGCCGCCGCACGCAGGTCGGCGATCACCTGCTCGGGGTCGACGGGCTCACGCGAAATTACGTGCTCATCGGGGTCTGGGATCAGCGGGGTGCCTCCTGACCCCACGCGCTCGGCAGCGTCGAAACCCAAGTCAGCCAAGGCCTCGTCCATCTGTAGCAGGGAGGCGATCTGGCGCAGGCACTGCCGGTCCCCCTCCATGCCTGAGTGTCCCAGGCTCCATCCGGGGGTCCCCTCCCCCTGCCGGATCTCGTCAATGAGGTCGATGATGACCGCACGCCCCTGCGGTGTCACGATGATGTTTGCAGGCGTCAGGTCCCCATGAACGATGCCCACCCCGTGCAGCGCGCTCAGGCCGGCGGCGATGCCCTCGATGATCTGGCGGCGCGTGGCTTTGGGGCGTAGGTCGGCCGAGCCGATCTCGACGTCAAGCGGGCGGCCGGCAACAAAATCCTGGACGATCGCCCAGCGCCCGTCCTCGGATCGGGCCACGTCGCGCAGGGCGACGACGTGGCGCGAGGACACGGACGCCCAGGCCTTCCATCGCTCAAGCGAGGCCTGCCCGTCCGCCGACGACCGCAGCGCGATCAGCGCCTCACCGGCGCTCGACCGTGTCTTCCATAGAGGCCCGCGCGCTCCGACGTGGAACACCTGGCCGATCTCATAACCCCCGATATCCATGGGTATATTGTCCAAACTCACACAATGTGATGCAACTCATTTCACATAGCGTCAGGTCGGACGCGTGGACTTTCTCGGGGTTTATACACGTAGAATGGTGATGCTATGAGTGAAAAGAATCCCCCCGCTAAGAGGCGCTTCTACCAGAACATCCTCGACGCGTATCGACTGACCGCACGCACGTATCCGGCACTCCCGTGGATGCTCCTGGGAACTGCCGCGCTCGTCATCGTCCTGTTCTTGCTGCTGGCGTTCCTGACGAACACTTCCTGGATTGGCTGGCTTGTCGTCGGCATCATGGGATCCATCACCGCAGCGCTCGCACTCCTGAGTTTCCTTGCGCGCCGCGCGCTCTACGCCCAGGTCGAACAGACCACCGGCGCTGTGAAGGTCGCACTCTCTCAGATCCAGCGCGGCTGGATCATCCCCGAGCAGCCCGTCGCCTTCACCCGCGAGCAGGATCTCGTCTGGCGCATCGTGGGCCGACCGGGCATTGTCCTCATCTCCGAGGGCCCCGCATCTCGCGTTCGCGCTCTCCTGAACACCGAGTCCAAGCGCGTTACCAAGATCATGCGCAACGTGCCCATCCACCAGATTCAGGTGGGTCACGACGAGGGCCAGGTCGCCCTCAAGGATCTGCAGCGCGAGCTGCGCAGGCTGAAGAACGTCCTGACGGCCGAGGAGGTCCCCCAGGTGTCGGCGCGCATTAATGCGCTGCGCTCGGGCGAACCCCCGATTCCCAAGGGCGTCGACCCTCTGCGGGCACGCACGTCGCGTCGTGCACTTCGCGGAAACTGAACCATACAGTCAAGTGGGCGAGCACATAGTGCTCGCCCACTTGTGCATCCAGGATATGAGACCCCCTGGACATGCATAGTATGCATCTGTTTGCATAATCAGTATCAGCGAGCACCTCCAACACAGATACTGAGGAACATAATCATGCACACGACGAAGATTCTCGCAGCGCTGACCGTAGCCACCTCGGCGGTCGCACTGGCGGCTTGCGCCGACCCGACGACAAACACGACCAGCGCCGGACAGTCCGCTACCGCCGCCTCGTCGAACACCGCCGCATACGACGTGTCCCAGATCCCCACTGACCCGACCATCGCAGCACTGGTCCCCGAGGAGGTCAAAAAGCGGGGCACGCTGCGCAACGGCGCCTCAACCGGTTACGCACCGGCCGAGTACATGGCCACCGACGGGCAGACCCCCATTGGCTACGACATCGACATCAACAAGGCACTGGCCAAGGTGATGGGCCTCGAGGAGGGCACGACGCAGCACTCCGAGTTCCCGACGATTATCCCCGCCCTTGGCACCAAGTTCGACGTCGGCATCTCCTCCTTCACGATCACCTCCGAGCGGGAGCAACAGGTCAACATGGTTTCCTACCTCAACGTCGGCTCAGCGTGGGGCGTGGCGACGGGCAACCCGAAGAGTTTCGACACCTCCAACCCCTGCGGCACGACGATTGCCGTGCAGACGGGTACCGCGCAGGAGACCTACGCGCAAGAGCTGTCCAAGCAGTGCGAGGCTGACGGCAAGGGGAAGATCACGATCATGCCACACGAGCTGCAGACCGACATCGCCACGAAGATCATTTCTGGCCAGTACGACGCAACCCTGGCCGACTCAACCGTGATCGGCTACACCGCCGCCGGTTCGAACGGCAAGATCGAACAGCTCGGCGACGTCTTTGAGTCCGCACCCCAGGGCGTGGCGATCGCCAAGGACGACGCAGAACTGACCGAGGCCGTCCAGCAGGCCATGCAGTACCTCATGGACAACGGCTACCTGGAGGACATCCTGGCCCATTACGGCGCCGATAGCGCGGCGCTTTCAACCGCCGAGCTCAACCCCACGGTCGACTGATACGTGACACGAAACGCATAATATGCATCGCTATGCATATAGGTGCATAATGATAGCAACAGCGGGGCACACGGCCCCCACCCCATCGGAAGGCACATCATGACCATCACGAAGGCACACGCTCTCTTCGCACTCGCAGCAGCGGCCGCACTGCCCCTGGCCGCCTGCGCCGACCCGACCGCGTCCACCAATGGAACGACCGGCGGATCGAACGCGAGCGGAACCAGCTCAGCCACGGCCTCGTACGACGTCTCGCAGATCCCCACTGTCGCCGAGATTGCCAACCTGGTCCCCGATGAGGTCAAGGCCCGAGACGTCCTGCGTAACGGCGCTTCCGCCGACTACGCCCCCGCCGAGTTCCTGGGTGAAGACCTGCAGACCGCGCAGGGCTACGACGTGGACATCAACAGGGCGCTGGCCAAGGTCATGGGCCTCGGCGACGGCACAACCACCCACGCCGAGTTCCCCACGATCATCCCCGCGCTCGGCACGAAGTTCGACGTCGGTATCTCCTCCTTCACGATCACCTCCGAGCGTGAGGCACAGACGAACCTGATCTCCTACGTCGAGGTCGGATCCGCCTACGGCGTCGCTGCGGGCAACCCGAAAAACTTCGACCCCACCAACCCGTGCGGCGCGACCATCGGCGTGCAGACCGGCACCGCGCAGGAGGAGTACGCGACCAAGCTGTCCGAGAAATGCGTGGCCGACGGTAAGGACACGATCACGATCATGCCGCACGAGCAGCAGACCGACATCACCACCAAGGTCACCGGCGGCCAGTACGACGCGACCCTGGCTGATTCCACGGTCATCGGCTACACGGCCACGCTCTCGGGCGGCAAGATCGAGCAGGTCGGCGATGTCGTGGAGTCCGCTCCGCAGGGTGTCGCCGTCAACAAGGATGATGCCCAGCTCACTGAGGCGGTCCAGAAGGCCATGCAGTACCTGATGGACAACGGCTACCTCGCCGACATCCTCGACACCTACGGCGCGAAGGAAGCCGCCCTGACGACGGCGGAACTCAACCCGGCGACCACCGACTGAGGTTCTTATGGAAAGCACGAAAGACGGCGTTGCTCTGATTAACGCCAAGCCCGTTCCCCGGCCGGGGAGGTGGGTCAGCGCAATCGTCGTTGCGATCCTCGCAGCGATGGCCATCCACGGCCTGGTCACGAATAAGAACTATCAGTGGGACGTCGTGGCCCAGTGGCTGTTCTCCCAATCCCTCATGCAGGGCGTGGCCTTCACGATCATCCTGACGGTCCTCGCAATGGTGATCGGCACTATCCTGGCGATCACGATGGCGATCATGCGTCAGTCGGTCAACCCGGTTCTGCGCTGGGTGGCCATGGCCTACATCTGGTTCTTCCGTGGCACGCCTATCTACACGCAGCTGATCTTCTGGTCGCTGCTGCCCACGCTCTACCCGCAGATGTCCTTCGGCGTACCGTTCCTCGGCTCGGTCTTCGGCTGGGAGGTCAGCTTCGACACGGCCACCTACTTCACGCCATTCTGGATGGCATTCCTGGGCCTGGGCCTGAACGAGGGCGCCTACCTGGCGGAGATTATGCGTGCGGGTCTACTCAGCGTCTCGAAGGGACAGTGGGAAGCCGCGACCGCCCTGGGCATGCCGCGGGCGACGATCTTCCGCAGGATCATCCTGCCCCAGGCGATGCGCGTCATCGTCCCGCCGATCGGCAACGAGACGATTTCGATGCTCAAGACCACGTCGCTGGTCTCGGCGATCCCCTTCACGCTTGAGCTGACGTTCATCGCGCGTCAGCGCGGCCAGGCGACGTTTGCCCCGGTACCTCTCCTGATCGCCGCGGCGATCTGGTACCTGGTGATCACGAGTCTGCTCATGTGGATCCAGTCGATCATCGAGAAGCACTTCGCGAAGGGCTTCGAGCGGCGCGATAACACGGGCGGGCAGACCGCCTCGGACGGCACGGCCTCGGATGAGGACGAAAAGATGAATGGCAAGCTCAAATTTGTGGATGTGACACCATGACGGGTACGGATCTGGAGACGGCAACTGGCGTGACGCCCATGGTGGCGGTGCGCGGAGTCCATAAGTTTTTCGGTGATCTGCACGTGCTGCGCGGCATCGATCTGGATATTGCTGCCGGTGAGGTATGCGTCATCCTGGGTCCCTCGGGTTCGGGTAAGTCCACCCTGCTGCGCTGCCTGAACATGCTGGAGGACATCAGTGCGGGCCGCGTGTACGTCGATGGTCACCTGCTGGGCTACCGTGTGGACTCCAAGGGTGTCCTGCACGAGCGCCGTGACAGGGTGATTGCCGCGCAGCGCTCCCACATTGGCATGGTGTTCCAGCGTTTTAATCTCTTCCCGCATATGACGGCGCTGGAGAACGTGATGGAGGCTCCGGTTCAGGTGCTCAAGCGTTCGAAGAGTCAGGCCCGGGCGCAGGCCCTGGAGTTGCTTGACCGGGTCGGTCTGGCGGATCGCGCGGACCATTACCCCGCAGAGCTGTCGGGTGGCCAGCAGCAGCGTGTGGCGATTGCCCGAGCGCTGGCGATGGATCCGGAGATCATGCTCTTCGATGAGCCGACGTCTGCGCTCGACCCGGAGCTGGTGGGCGAGGTTCTCCAGGTCATGCAGGACCTGGCCGCGTCGGGCATGACGATGGCCGTGGTGACCCACGAGATCGGTTTCGCCCGCGAGGTCGCCGATCAGGTGGTCTTCATGGACGGCGGCGTGATCGTCGAGGCGGGCGCTCCCGCCGACGTGATCGATAATCCGCAGGAGGAGCGCACCAAGGAGTTCTTCTCCAAGGTTCTCTGAGCCAATGGACGAGGCCGGGGCTGGTTTGTCCAGTCCCGGCCTTTGTCGTGGGCGCGCTCGGGCGTCGCCCAGTGCGAGCAGGTGATGGGGATCGCGCGCGGTGAGGGGCGCGTGACGGCTCGCGTGGATGACGGGCTCAGGTCAGGGTGACGAGGTCGAGGTAGCTCTCGTCCCACAGGTCCTCGTCGGCGTCGGGTAGAAGGAGGACGCGCTGGGGGTTGAGGGCTGTGACGGCGCCGGGGTCGTGGGTGACGAGGATGACGGCGCCCTCGTAGTCGCGCAGGGCGGCGAGGATTTCTTCACGTGAGGCGGGGTCGAGGTTGTTGGTGGGCTCGTCGAGCAGGAGGACGTTGGCGCCGGAGACGACGAGCGTGGCCAGGGCGAGTCGGGTCTTTTCGCCGCCGGAGAGCACGGAGACGGGTTTTTCGACGTCGTCGCCTTGGAAGAGGAATTGGCCGAGGATGTTGCGCACGTGCGTGTCGTCGAGGGTGGGGGCGGCCTCGGCCATGTTTTCGCGGATGGTGCGCGTTTCGTCCAGGGTTTCGTGTTCCTGGGCGTAGTAGCCGAGTTTGAGCCCGTGTCCGGGCACGACGCGTCCCGAGTCGGGTTCTTCGATGCCGGACAGGAGGCGCAGCAGCGTCGTCTTGCCCGCGCCGTTGAGGCCCAGGACGACGACTTTGGAGCCGCGGTCGATGGCCAGGTCGACGCCAGTAAAGACTTCAAGCGAGCCGTAGGACTTGGATAGTCCCTCGGCGGTGAGCGGCACGCGCCCGGAGGGGGCGGGGTCGGGGAAGCGCAGGCGCGCGACCTTTTCCTGGACGATCTCGGCGCCGGCTTGGGCGAAGAGTTCTTCGGCGCGGCGCAGCATCTGCTGGGCGGCGACGGCCTTGGTCGCCTTGGCCCTCATCTTCTCGCCCTGGGCCTTGAGGTGCTCGGCTTTCTTGAGGGCATTGGCGCGTTCTTTGCGCCGACGCCTCTCGTCTTCCTCGCGCTGCTTGAGGTAGGCGGCCCACCCCAGGTGGTAGATGTCGACGTGGGCGCGGTTGGCGTCGAGGTAGAAGACCTGGTTGACGGTGTCGCCCAGGAGCTTGACGTCGTGGGAGATGATCATGACGCCGCCGGGGAAGGTTTTAATCCAGTCGCGCAGCCACACGATCGAGTCGTGGTCGAGGTGGTTGGTGGGCTCGTCGAGCAGGAGCACGTCGGCGTCGGAGAAGAGGACGCGGGCGAGCTCGACGCGGCGACGCTGGCCGCCCGAGAGCGTGTCGAGCGTCTGGTCGAGGACGCGGTCTTCGAGGCCTAGGGAGTGGGCGATCTGGGCGGCCTCGGCGTTGGCGGCCCATCCGCCAGAGTTGGTGAACTGCTGGTCGAGCTTGACGTAGCGTTCCATGGCCCGCTGCTGGCGGGCGCCTTCGGTCGTGGACATCTCGTGCTCGGCCTTGCGGATGCGCGCGATGATCGAGTCGATGCCGCGCACGGAGATGATGCGGTCGCGGGCCAACATGTGCGGGTCGCCGACGTGGGTGTCCTGCGCGAGGTAGCCGACGGTGCCGTTGGAGCTGATGGTTCCGGTGTGCTCGGCCGCTCCCCCGCGGTCGGCTTCGCCGGCGAGGAGACGCATGGTCGTGGTCTTGCCGGCGCCGTTGCGTCCGACGAGGCCGATGCACATGCCTTTGTCGATGCGGAAGGTCGCGTGGTTGACGAGTTCGCGGGCGCCGATTCGCAGCGAGAAGTCCTGGACGTTAATCACGCTCCAAGAGTAGAGGGAGGGATCGTTGTGGGCGAATCAACCCGGCCGATGACCCATCCTGTTGGCCCACCTTGCAGCAATTGCGGGCACAATGGGTGGTGCATATAACCATTCCATCTCGGTATTGTGAGGATTGTACCCATGTCAGATAGCCCGATCCCGTCTGGATCGGCGCGCCCCGCGCGCGCCCTCGACATCATCTCGGTCGCGTTCGTCGCGTTGCTGCTTATTTCCAATATCGCCGCGACGAAGGCGTTCATGGTGGGATCATCCACCCACTATTTGATTTTCGATGGGGGCGCGATTCTCTTCCCTCTGACCTACATCATCGGTGACGTGCTCTCAGAGGTGTACGGTTTTGCCCGCGCGCGGCGGGTCATCATCATGGGCTTCGTGGCCTCGTTCCTGGCCTCGCTCACCTTCTTCATCGTCCAGTACCTGCCGCCGGCCCCCGACTACGAGAACCAGGAGGCCTTTGCGGCGGTTCTGGGCGTCGTGTGGCGCGCGGTTGTCGCTTCGCTCGCGGGTTACCTGGCCGGCCAGCTCCTCAATTCCTACGTGCTCGTGTGGATCCGCAAGAAGTGGGGCACCAAACACCTGTGGGCGCGCCTGATCGGCTCAACGATCGTCGGCGAAGCCGCGGACACGGTCCTGTTCTGCACGATCCTGTTCTACGGCGAGATGTCGATGGGCAATTTCATCAACTACCTGGTGACCGGCTACTTCTACAAGGTCCTCCTCGAAGTTGTCCTCCTGCCCCTGACTTACCCCGTGATCGCTGCCATCCGCCGCGTTGAAGGCCTGCACAAGGACGAGGTGTTCGATCGATGAAAGCGAACTGGCTGAGTGCTCCTTCCCCCGAGGAGTGTGCGCCCTTCGACGCCACGGCCTCGTCGGGAGCCCACTGCCCCGACCGCGGGTTCGAGGTCGGCACTCGCCTGGGCGTCGAGCGTGGGCTTGGGCGCACGGGCGTCATTCACACGGCGCACGGCATTATCCGCACTCCCGCCTTCATTCCCGTGGGCACGAAGGCAAACGTCAAGGCCCTCACCCCTGAGATGGTCCGGGCCCTGGGAGCCCAGGCGGTCCTGGCCAACGCCTACCACCTCTACCTCCAGCCCGGCTCCGACATCGTCGACGAGGCGGGTGGCTTCGCCTCCTTCATGAACTGGTCGGGGCCCACCTACACGGATTCGGGCGGCTTCCAGGTGCTCTCCCTGGGCGCGGGCTTCAAGAAGGTCCTCTCCCAGGAGTTTTCCGGCAAGGCGGACCCGAATGACCCGGCCGTGCAGATGCAGGCGATCAAGGCCTCGAACGCGGTGGTCGATAACGATGGCGTCGTGTTCTCCAGCCACATCGACGGGACGAAGCACCGCTTCAACCCCGAGGTGTCGATGGGGATCCAGCATCAGCTGGGCGCCGACATCATGTTCGCCTTCGACGAGCTCACCTCCCTGCTGCACCCGCGCGACTACCAGATCGAGTCTCTCGAGCGCACGCACGCGTGGGCTCGGCGCTGCCTCGCCGAACATCGGAGGCTCACCTCCGAGCGCGCGGGCAAGCCCTACCAGCAGCTGTGGGGCGTCATCCAGGGCGCACAGTGGGAGGATCTGCGCCGCGAGGCTGCCCGCACGATGGCCGACATGGAGGTCGGCGGCCAGCGCTTCGATGGCTTCGGCGTGGGCGGGGCCCTGGAGAAGGAGAACCTGGGCACGATCGTGTCCTGGGTGTGCGAGGAATTGGGCGAGGACCGCCCTCGCCACCTGCTCGGGATCTCCGAGCCCGAGGATCTTTTCGCCGGCGTCGCGGCGGGCGCCGACACCTTCGACTGCGTCAACCCCTCGCGCGTGGCGCGCAACGCGGCGATCTATTCGCCCGACGGGCGCTTCAACATTACGAACGCGCGCTTCAAGCGTGATTTCACGCCGCTCGTGCAGGGCTGCGAGTGCTACACCTGCACCCACTACACGCGCGCCTACATTCATCACCTGTTTAAGGCCAAGGAGATCCTGTCTTCCACGCTGGCTACCATTCACAACGAGTGGTTCACGCTGCGCCTTGTCGACGGTATTCGCGCCTCCATCGAGGACGGATGCTTCGAGGAGTTCCGTTCCGATATGCTCGGTCGATATCAGGCCGGGCGCCGCCCCTGAGTACAAGGAGTATCGATGAGCTTCAACGACAACATTCACCTGGATCCTTCGCGCGTGCGCACCTCTGGCGCAGGCCGCAAGATCGTGGGTGCCGGCGGCGGCTCGTTCCTGGGTATCCTACTAATCCTGGGCTTCTCGTATCTCACCGGCATTGACCTGACGAGCCTGATCTCGTCCTCGGCCCCCTCCACGTCCTCGTCCTCGTCGTCGGTGGACGTCTCGACGTGCCAGACTGGCGCGGACGCGAACGAGCGCGTCGAGTGCCGCATGGTCGCCACCGCACAGTCGCTGGATGAGGTGTGGAAGACCCAGCTCGCCGATCAGGGCACAGGCGTTGCCTACAAGCTTCCCGATTTCCAGATCTTCTCGGACAGTGTGTCAACCGCGTGCGGATCGGCGACCAGCGCCGTTGGCCCCTTCTACTGCCCGGGCGATTCGACCGTCTACCTCGACCTCGGTTTCTTCAACGACATGGTGACGCAGTACGGCGCATCCGATTCGGTGCTCGCCCAGGAATACGTGGTCGCCCACGAGTGGGGCCACCACATCCAGAACCTGCAGGGCGTGTTCCGTACCTACAACACGCGCGAGACCGGCTCTCAGGGCGCTGGCGTGCGTTCGGAGCTTCAGGCCGACTGCTACGCGGGCGTGTGGATGCACTGGGCCTCGACCACCCCCGATCCGACGACGGGCACGCCCTACCTCCAGACCCCGACGGCTGACCAGATCATGGGCGCGCTGCAGACGGCCGAGGCGATTGGCGATGACCGTCTCCAGTCGAAGTACCAGGGGACGACCAACCCCGAATCCTGGACGCACGGCAGCGCGCAGCAGCGCGCGACGTGGCTGCAGAAGGGTTTGGACTCCGGCGACATTGCGACGTGCGACACCTGGAGTACCCCTCACGTATGAGTGGGATTGTGTCCCTCGGTACACTAGTCGAGGCCGATGACAGGAGGTTGCCATGACACGTAGCATCACCGACCAGGCACACGACTTCTACGACGCAGTGCCCTACGAGGTGCCCACGCCGGACACCTCGCTGTACGCACTCCTCGACACCGCCGCCCGCCTCTACCCCGATCGCGTCGCCCTGGACTACTTCGGGGCAACCACCACCTACGCGCAGGTGCGCGATCAGGTGCTGCGCGCCGCGCGCGTCTTGCACGAGGCCGGGGTTGGGCCCGGGGACACGGTGGCCATTTCGCTGCCGAACTGCCCGCAGGCTTTCGTTGCCTTTTACGCGTGCATGCGCATCGGCGCGGTGGCCGCCCAGCACAACCCGCTGGCCCCGGCCGCGGAGGTTGCGGGTCAGCTGGAGCGCCACGGCGGGCGCGTGGCGATCGTGTGGGAAAAGTGCGTGGATGCTTTCCCCTTTGACCGTCTCGACACGGTCTTCACGGTGGACATCTCCCGCACCATGCCCGCCTCCCAGCGTTTCTTGCTCAGCCTGCCCGCCCCGCGCGCACGCGACATGCGCGCCCAGCTGCGCGGCCCCGTGCCCGCGGGCGCCGTCTCCTGGGACCGGGCCACGGCCTCGGCCCGCGCCATCGACGCCGAGCACCCGCAGCCCTCCCCCGACGACCGCGCCGTCATCTTGCACACCTCGGGCACTAACGGCGTTCCCAAGTCAGCGCCGCTGACCCACCGCAACATCGGCGTCAACGTCAACCAGTGCTTGTTCTGGGTGTGGAAGCTGCACGAGGGTGCCGAGACCTTCTTCTCGCTCCTGCCCTACTTCCACGCCTTCGGCCTGACATTCTTCCTGTGCGCGGCCGTGCGCAAGGCTGCCACCCAGGTGCTGCTGCCCAAGTTCGATGCGCAGATGGCCCTCGACGCGCACGCGCGCCGACCCGTGACCTTCTTCGTGGGTGTCCCGCCCATGTTCGAGCGCATCTTGGCGCGCGCAAAAAAGACAGGTGCGGATCTGTCGTCGATCCGATACTCGGTCGCCGGCGCGATGCCGCTGTCGACCACACTGGCCGCCAACTGGGAGGCCACCACGGGCGGCCTCATCGTCGAGGGCTACGGCCTATCCGAAACCGCGCCCGTCCTGACGGGCGCTCCCCTGTCCGCCAAGCGCCGCCACGGCGTGCTCGGCGTCCCCTTCCCCTCCACGCAGCTGCGACTCGTCTCCCTGGAGGACGACACGCAGGACGTCGAGGACGGCCAGCCCGGCGAGATCATCGTGCGCGGGCCACAGGTCTTCGGCGGGTACCTCAACGCGCCCGAGGAAACCGCGCGCGTCTTCACCTCCGAGGGCTGGTTCAAGACCGGCGACATCGGCGTTAACCGCGATGGGTTCATCTCGATGGCCGATCGGAAGAAGGAGCTGATCCTGTCGGGCGGCTTCAACGTGTATCCCTCCCAGGTCGAGGAGGCGATCCGCTCCCTGCCCGGCGTCGCGGATGTCGCCGTCGTGGGCGTGCCTGTGGCTGATGCCACCGAAGAGGTCACCGCTGCGATCATCCTGGAAGAGGGGGCCCAGCGCCTCACCCTGGAGCAGGTGCGCAACTGGGCCGAAAAGTCCATCGCCCACTACGCCCTGCCCCGCCAGATCGTGTTCATCGCCGAGCTACCCCGCAACCAGATGGGCAAGATCCTGCGCCGCAAGGTCGCCCAGGTCGTGCGCGAGAAGCTCGGGCGCTGAGTGAGCGTCAACGGCCCAAACGCCTCGTCAGTTCGTCGACCGCTGCCTTCGTCTGGTTAATCGCCTCACTGAGAGGAATTCGTAACCGCAGGCGTTCACGCTGCGTGGTTGCGTGCCGCTTCCACTGGGCACGCAGTTGATCCTGCCTGCTCTGGCACTCAAGCAAGCGCTCAATCAACTCCACCACATCCGAGCTCCGACACACAACCGGATCCGGATAGAAGCCAACAAGACGAGCAATACGAGCCAAGCGGATTCGCGCCATGATGTCCTCGGTCAGGTGAGTCAGCGAGCGCTGATCAAGAGCATCGAAAGCCAGCGCGGACAGGAACGCCTTCCCGTGCTCCGTGCGCCGCCACAAAGCGATGCTGCTGTCCACTTCCATGCTGTCGACGTTCAACCCCGTCGCGCGCTTTCGGCGCGACGTCAGAGCTGCCGACAGACAGACGTCGCCGCGGGTGTTCTCCTGGATCAGGAGTGATGGATGCGGAAAACAGCCGTGCACAAGAGCGGCAGTCGACTCGAATGCGCGCGTCTTGCCGAGGGAGGCCCGCACGAACAACACCGCATCGATACGACGATCCATCGCAGCTGTCGCGGGGATACGAGTTGTGCTCTCCTGCGCGACTCCCAGGAGAGTCAGCCCCTCGATCTTGCGCAGACCCTCGCGCTGCGTGCGTGTCAGGTCCGCCTCACGCAGCAGCACATGTGTGGGAATCGTGCGCTCGAAGCGACGTACGCAGGGTGGCAGGGCTAGTGTCGATGCCCAGTCGATGGAGCTCACAGGAGCACCACAAAGCTCACTAGGGAGAAGTCCGCCTCTGACAAGGCTCCCTGGGCAATCGCTCCCGGTGTGAACAGCGATTCCAGGGTCGCTTCTTCTCCCTGCCTGATTGCCGCTGCGACAGCCCGAGTCAGCAGCGCCGAGTACTCGCTCATGTCCTCACCATCACGTGTGGCTCGATTGAAGTGCGCACACAGTGAGGCCAGTGGCTCATGGTGTCCCTCGCACAGTTGCCTGAGCAGGTCCAGGGAACGCGTTGGGTGGGACAGTATCGGTGCGTCCGTCGCGTCCCACGGCACGTAAACCAGAGACAGCGGCTCGGTTGCTCGGCTAGTACCATCGGTGCCTTCACGGCGTTCAAGGCAGAAAATCACTCCCGGGCTCATCTGACCGCGCAGGTCATCCGGGATCGACACGACCGCATGCAAACCCGTCGCCGCGCCTTCCAGTGTGCCCGGGTTCGCGTTCATGTAGCGCTCCAACTCGATTCGGAAATCATCCAACGCGAAATCCGTGATCGACATTCCTCGCCGCATGTCTTCGAGGTCGAGGGTCTCGCTGCGCAGCGTGCGCAACTGATCCGAGCGATACTCCAGGTCGTTCATGTCCTCCGAGGGGGTGAGTAGATTCTCCTCACCGGACGCACTCGCATCGCCCAGAGCCATGCGTGACTTCACACGCGACTCAAGCTTGATGTAGGACTCCAGGTCGACGTCCGGCCAGAAGGTCACCATCTGAATGTGCTTGTTCGTCGAACCCAGGCGGTCGACGCGGCCGAAGCGCTGCACGATGCGCACCGGGTTCCAGTGCACGTCGTAATTGATCACGCAATCGCAGTCCTGGAGGTTCTGCCCCTCCGAAATGCAATCCGTTGCGAAGACAATATCGATCTCGCCCTCACGGTCCGCGAGAGCATTGGTTTCCTTCGAACGTGGCGAGAAACGGCCGAGGATATCCTCGAAGCCACCGCGCGCCCGCCGCTTCCCAGCGACGCGGTTGCGGGTGCCCGTCACCTGGGCGCACGTCAGGCCATGGGTCCGGAGCAGATCCGCTGCCAACTGGTCGTACAGGTAGGTCGCGGTGTCAGCGAACGCGCTGAAAATGAGTATTTTTCTGTTACCCGGATTGATCTGTCCTGCTCCGGTCTTCTCCGCGATCAGCGTCCTCAACGCGCCGAGCTTGGCATCCCGATCGGGGGTCACCGCGCGGGCATAACCGATGAGCTCGTCGAGGATCTCGATGTCGCGTGTCAGGTCTGCGGACAGAGCCTCGCGATCCACGTCGCGCAAGTCGACGCGCACCTGCGCCCCGACCTCGAACATCTCAGCATCCCGATCATCGAGGCCGTCCTCGAGCCCCTCGATTCCGTAACCCACCGCTACGGAACCGAGGGACCCACGGGTATTGCTCGCCTCAAGCGCCGCGAGTCGATCCAGGATGTCGGCGCAGGAACTACGCACGCGGCCCAGCGTCGAACGGAAGGCGCTCACGGAGGACTCCATGCGTTTGAGGAGGTTGACACGCATCAGCACGGCAACCGCGTTTGTCCGATGCAATTCACTGCCGAAGTCGTTGCCGAAGCCCTCGCGGTAGTCGGCCTCGTAGGTCGGCCGAGCGTCCTCGCGCACATAGGACAGAAGCTGATACTGGGCGAACGTCAGGTCGCTGATCATGTCGTAGAGCGCCCCGATAGGAGGCAGCTCGCCGCGTACGTCGATGGGCTCCTGGACGTTGCGTGGAGCGAGGCGGGTGGGGAATGTCCCCGTCTGCGTGCCGTAGTATTTCGCTATGTGCTTTCGGCTACGCGCAATTGTCAGCGCATCGAGAAGCCGGAAATAGTCAGCGTTAACGTACTCGGCGAAACTCTGGGTCGTGTGACGTCCATGCGCCTGCGAACTCCACAGATTGAAGCGTTTTTGTGCCAGCCGCATCACCGAGTCAATGGACGTGATGCCGTCGGTCTTCTCGAGGTAGTCATCGCGCCCCTCCGTGATGAGCTCGATTTGGTTACGCAGGTCGGTGAGGCGATTGTTGATCGGGGTCGCCGACAGCATGAGCACCTTCGTGCGTCCGTTGGCCCGGATCACCTCGTTCATCAGGCGCGTGTAGCGATTCGTGCTCGCCCCGGTCGCGCTCCTGTTGCGGAAGTTGTGGCTCTCGTCGATGACCACCAGATCGAATGTCCCCCACTGCAGGTGTTCCAGGTCGGTGTCCCCGCTCTTTCCACGGCGGCGCGACAGGTCCGTGTGGTTCAACACCTTGTAGGCGAATCGGTCCTTAGCCAGGGGATTACGCTCATCGCTCGCCTGCGTCCATAGCGTCCAGTTCTCACGCAGGCGCTTGGGGCACAGTACCAGGACGTTCTTGTTGAGCTGCTGGTAGTACTTGATGACGGCGAGTGCTTCGAACGTCTTGCCTAGGCCGACGCTGTCGGCGATGATGCAGCCGTTGTACTTTTCCAACTTACGGATCGCCCCAATGACGGCGTCCTTCTGGAAATCATAGAGCTTGCCCCAGATCACCGACTCGAAAAAGCCGGTGTCTTCACGCGGGTTGTGGTCCTGGTTCTCCTGGAGGAAACGCCGGAAGATGTGGTAAAGGGTCAGGAAATAGATGAACTCTGGGGCATTGTCTGTGTGCAGCGCCTCGACCTTCGAAGCGACCTGCTCGGTGACGTCGCAGGTCTTAGCGTCGTCGGCCCACACGGACTCAAATTGCGCCATGAGGAATTCGACCTGCGCCTTGGCCTCATCCCCCGCACAATGGGTGATCATCGTCAGCGTGTCCGGGCGGCGTTCAACTCCCAGTCCCTCCAGGGTGAAGGTGGCGCCCTGTCCCGAAAACAAATGGGGACTCACAGCGGAATCCTCGACGATGTAACTGGGCGTCAACTGAAGCATGTGCTCGCGCTGCACGGAGCGCAGCGTGACCTTCTCCCTCAGCCAGGATGCACACGCCCGCGCGAGAGCGCGCTGGTTGAGCTTGTTGTGCAACGACAGTTCCAGGGCCGAGTCAGCGAGCGCTTTTTCTCTCTCACCCTGCGCACGTTGCGCGATATCAGACTCCGGCGCCCCCGCGACCCGTCCCATGTCTTGAATAAACGTCGGTTCACTGAACAGAAAACGCACGGAGTCGAGGCGTTCAAGCTCCTCGCGCAGCTCTCCAAAAGCAAAGAGGCTGAAGTGCGCGCTGATAATCGACAGTTTCGCCTCGTCGTCAAGATTGGCACGCAGGGAGTCTCCCAGGCGTTTGCCCTCGGTGTTGTCGAGAATCTCCATGGGCCTTACCCCTCTCCTTCATGCCGTGACTCACATTAGGTTACCGGAACATCATGAGGAAAGGAACGCACAACACAGAGGCTCCTTGCGCAGGAGAACGAGACACGCAAGAACAGTGACCGCAGGGGTACATACCAGTGTCCCCGGTGCCTACGGGCACCGGGGACAGGAAACAAAGCAAACGCTTAGATGTTGAAGCCGATCGCGCGCAGCTGCTCGCGGCCGTCCGGCGTGATGCGGTCGGGGCCCCACGGCGGCATCCACACCCAGTTGATCTGCACGTCATCGGTGACACCCGAGAGGATCGTGTGCGCCTGGCGCTCGATCACGTCGGTCAGCGGGCATGCAGCCGAGGTCAGCGTCATGTCAAGACGCACCTGGTTCTCAGTACCGATAACGACGCCGTACACAAGGCCCAGGTCGACGATGTTGATGCCCAGCTCGGGATCGATGACGTCCTTGAGGGCCTCCAGCACGTTGTCTGCAGACAGGGTGCCCTGTTCGATGACGTCGGTGCCGTCAATCTGGCGGGTGGCAGCGGCGCCTTCCACGGCCTCGTTCGAAGCGGGGACGGCGAAACGCTGCTCGACGGGCTCAGACTGAGCCATCGGGTTGCTCATAACTGTTCCTTTACTGCTCGGCGGGCTCGCCCGCGGTGGAAATATCGATACCGGACTTGGCCATCGCGTCGCGCAGGGCGTACCAGCCCAACAGCGCGCACTTGACGCGGTTGGCGAATTGCGACGTGGACTCCAGGGCGGCCGCGTCCCCCAGCTCGTCGAGGATCTCATCGTCGACGCCCAGGTTGCGCGAATGCATCATGACTTCCATATCGCGGTACAGGCGGCCGATCTCCTCGGCCGACTTACCCGCGGTCAGGTCGGTCATCATGGACAGCGAGGCGCGCGAAATCGAGCAGCCGTCGCCGTCCCACGCCAGGGTGGCCAGCGTGTCGCCGTCGAGCGTGACGCCCAGGGTGACCTCGTCGCCGCAGGTCGGGTTGACCTGATGCGAGGAAGCCTCCAGGCCCGAGGGGTCTCCCTCCCCGTGCTTTTCGCGCGCGTGATCCAGGATCACCTGCTGATATAACTGGTCAAGACTGCCCATAGCTACCTTTCCGAACGGTTCCGACGACTCCGCACAATTCTAGCGGCCGAAGAAGGTTCGCACCTTCGACAGGCCATCCACCAGACGCTCAATTTCTTCGGGAGTCGTTGTGGGCGCCACCGACGCGCGCGCCGAGGACCGAACGTCGAAGAACGCGTGCAGCGGGATCGCGCAGTGGTGTCCGACGCGCACAGCGACGTCCACCGAGTCCATGAACTGGCCGACGTCGTGGGGGTGTACCCCGTCGACGGCGAAGGCCACAACGCCGATGCGATCCACGTCCGTGTCGGGGCCGAGGACTGTGATGCCTTCGATCGACGAGATGCCCTCGAGCATCATGCGCGTGAGCGCATGCTCGTGGGCCTCGACGCGGTCCATCCCAAGGGACGACATGTAGCGCAGAGCCTCGGACCACGCGGCGATCTGCGCGACGGGCTGGGAACCGGCCTCGAAGCGCTCGGGGGGAGCCATGAAGGTCGAGCTCTCCATCGTCACCCACTCAATCATTGAGCCGCCCGTCAGGACGGGGGGCATGGCTTCGAGCAGGGCCCTCCTCCCCCACAGCGCACCCGCGCCCGTGGGGCCGAGCATCTTGTGCGACGAAAAGACCGCGAAGTCAACGTCGAGGGCGGACAGGTCGAGGGGCATGTGGGCGCTGGACTGGCAGGTGTCCAGCAGGATGAGCGCGCCGACGGAGCGCGCCGCCGCGGTGATCGCGGCGACCGGGGAGACGGCACCCGTCACGTTTGAGACGTGCGTGAAGGCCACGAGGCGCGTGTTCGGCGTGATGACCGAGAGGGTCTCCAGGTCGATGCGGCCGTCCGGGGTCAGGTCGAGCCAGGCCAGCTCGGCACCCGTGCGCTCGCACAGCTGCTGCCAGGGCACGATGTTCGCGTGATGCTCGGCTCGGGTGCACACGATGCGGTCGCCCGGGCCCACGCGCAGAGCGGCCGACTCGGAGCCTCCCATCCCCTGCGATGCGTGTCCCATGGACAGGGCGACCAGGTTGATGGCCTCGGTCGCGTTCTTCGTCCACACGATCTCAGTCGGGGACACGCCCACGAACGAGGCCAGGGTCCCCCGAGCGCTCTCAAACGCGTCGGTCGCCTCGTCGCCCAGCAGGTGCGTGCCACGGTGGACCGCGCCGTTGGAACGCCGGTAGAAGTCAGCCTCAGCATCGATGACGCTGGCCGGCTTTTGGGAGGTCGCTGACGCGTCAAGGTAGGCAATGGGCGCGCCGCCGCGCCCGACGCGACTCAGGATCGGGAAGTCCGATCGGATCGCGTCGAGCTCGGCGGCGGTGAAATCCATAGGCACGGGTATCAGAGGCCCAGGTACTTGTCGTAGCCGTTCTCTTCGAGCTCGTCGGCCAGCTCGGGGCCGCCCTGAGCGGCGACGCGGCCATCAACGAACACGTGAACGTGGCTGGGCTTGATGTAGCGCAGAATGCGGGTGTAGTGCGTGATCAGCATGACGCCACAGCCGGTCTCGCCGTGGACGCGGTTGACGCCCTCGGACACGATGCGCAGCGCGTCGACGTCGAGGCCGGAGTCGGTCTCGTCGAGGACGGCGAAGGAGGGCTTCAGGAGCTCCATCTGGAGGATCTCCAGGCGCTTCTTCTCACCACCGGAGAAACCGACGTTGACGTCGCGCTCAGCGAAGTCGGGATCCATGCGCAGGTTCTCCATGGAGCTCTTCATCTCCTTGACCCACGTGCGCAGGGCGGGGGCCTGGCCGTCAATCGCGGTCTTGGCGGTACGCAGGAAGTTGGAGACGGACACGCCCGCGACCTCGACGGGGTACTGCATGGCCAGGAACAGGCCGGCCTTGGCGCGCTCGTCGACGCTCATCTCGGTGATGAGCTGGTCGTCGAGCCACGCCTCGCCCGAGGTGATCTCGTAGTCGGGGTGACCGGCCAGGGCGTAGGCCATGGTGGACTTACCGGAGCCGTTGGGGCCCATGATGGCGTGGATTTCGCCGGAGTTGATGGTGAGGTTGACGCCCTTGAGGATTTCCTTGGGACCCTCGGCGGTCTCGACGGAGACGTGCAGGTCCTTAATGCGCAGAGTCGACATGTGTATTCCTTACAGCTCAGTTGTTACGGGACTTGGCCAGCTCGGCCTCGACGGTTGCCATGAGGTGGTCGACCACCTCGGGGACGCCAATCTGGTTGATCAGCTCGGCGAAGAAGCCGCGCACGACGAGGCGACGGGCCTCGGCCTCGGGAACGCCGCGGCTCATCAGGTAGAAGAGCTGCTCGTCGTCGAAGCGGCCGGTCGCGGAGGCGTGGCCCGCGCCCTCGATCTCGCCGTTCTCAATCTCGAGGTTGGGCACGGAGTCGGCCTTGGCGCCCTCGGTCAGCACGAGGTTGCGGTTCAGCTCGTAGGTGTCCGTGCCGTCTGCGGCCTCGCGGATCAGGCAGTCGCCGATCCACACCGAGTGCGCGTCCTTGCCCTGCAGGGCACCCTTGTAGGTGACGCGCGAGAAGCACTTGGGCTGGGAGTGGTCCACGAAGACGCGGTGCTCGAGGTGCTGGCCGCCGTCCACGAAGTAGATGCCCAGCATGTTCAGCTCGGCGCCCGGGCCACGGAAGTCCGTGTCGGCGCACAGGCGCACGAGGTCGCCGCCGAAGGTGACGACGATGTGGGTGAGCTTGGAGTCGCGGCCCAGGGCCAGTCGCTGGTTGGAGGCGTGCAGGGTGGTGTCATCCCACTCCTGCAGCGACACGACGGTCAGGTTGGAGCTGTCGCCAGCCTCGACCTCGACGGTCTGGTTGAGGGCGGCCTGAGCCGAGCCCGTGTGCGACAGGATGACGGTTGCCTTGGAGAAGGCGGCCGCACGGATCACGATGTGCTGGGCGCGGGTGCCCTCAACCTCGGAGACGTTGATGCGCACGGGTGCATCCAGCTCGGCCTCGGCGGGGATCTCGACGATCGTGGCCAGCTCGAAGCCGTTCCAGGCGACGACTGCGGTGCGGTCGCCGGGAGCCAGGACGGTGCCCAGGCGCTTGTCGTCGCGGGCAACGGTCTCGACGGTGACCGGGGCGGGTGCCTCGACGGTGACGGGAGCGTCGCCCGCGTCGTAGTTGGCGGGCTCGAACAGGCGCTCGATGCGACGCATCGGGGTGAAGCGCCAGTCCTCTTCGCGACCGCGGGGAATCGCGATGTCGGTCAGGTCGAAGGAGGTCGGACGGTCCGCGCGCGAGGGGTGGGCCTTCTCGGCGTCACCACCGTGCGAGTGGGCCTTGTTCATGGTCTCGACAATAGTGTTGGGGGTCGTCATCAGCCGACGGATCCTTCCATCTGCAGTTCAATGAGGCGGTTGAGCTCGAGGGCGTACTCCATGGGCAGCTCCTTAGCGATCGGCTCGACGAAGCCGCGCACGATCGTGGCCATGGCCTCGTTCTCGTCCAGGCCTCGGCTCATGAGGTAGAAGAGCTGGTCGGCGCTCACCTTGGTGACGGTGGCCTCGTGACCCATTTCGACGTCATCGGTGCGCACGTCGACGTAGGGGTAGGTGTCGGTACGCGAGATCTTGTCCACGAGCAGGGCGTCGCACAGAACGTTCGACTTGGAGTGGCGGGCACGCGCGTTGACCTGCACGAGGCCACGGTAGGAGGTGCGGCCGCCGCCGCGCGAGACGGACTTGGACACGATCGAGGACGAGGTGTGGGGCGCCATGTGCACCATCTTGGCTCCCGTGTCCTGCTGCTGGCCGGGGCCGGCGAAGCCGATGGACAGGGTCTCGCCGCGGGCGTGCTCGCCCATGAGGAAGCAGGCGGGGTACTTCATGGTGATCGCGGCACCCATGTTGCCGTCGACCCACTCCATGGTGCCGCCCTCTTCGACGATGGCACGCTGGGTCACCAGGTTCAGGACGTTCGTCGACCAGTTCTGGATCGTCGTGTAGCGAACGCGAGCGTCCTTCTTCACGAAGATCTCGATGACGCCCGAGTGCAGCGAGTTCTCGTCGTAGATCGGCGCGGTGCAGCCCTCGACGTAGTGCACGTAGGAGCCCTCGTCGGCGATGATGAGCGTTCGCTCGAACTGGCCCATCGCGGAGGTGTTGATACGGAAGTATGCCTGCAGCGGGATCGTCACGTGCACGCCCTTGGGGACGTACACGAAGGAGCCACCCGACCACGCGGCCGTGTTCAGAGCCGAAAACTTGTTGTCGCCGGCGGGCACGCACTTGCCGAAGTACTCCTCGAAGATCTCGGGGTACTCGCGCAGGCCCGTGTCGGTGTCGGTGAAGATGACGCCCTGGCGCTCCAGGTCTTCCTGGATCTGCTGGTAGACGACCTCGGACTCATACTGGGCGGCGACGCCGGAGACCAGGCGGGCCTTCTCCGCCTCCGGAATACCGAGACGATCGTAGGTGTCGCGGATTTCCTCAGGGAGGTCCTCCCAGTCGTTGACCTGACGGTCCGTGGGACGCACATAGTACTTAAAGGCGTCGAAGTCCACGTGGGACAGGTCGGGACCCCAGGCCGGCATGGGCTTGCGCTCGAACAGCTCCAGGGCCTTGAGGCGACGCTCCCGCATCCACTGCGGTTCGTCCTTCACATCCGAGATAAAACGGACAATTTCTTCGTTAATGCCGGTGGGGACGTCCTTGGAGTAGTCGTCGGAATCGTGCCAACCGTATTCGTAACCGCCAATCGACTCGATGATCTCGTCATCGGTCATACGACGGTCGTCAGCGCCCGAGGCGGGTGCCTGCGTCATAGTTGTGTCAACCTCTCGTTCTTAACCGTGTGCTACTTGCGTCGCACGTTCCTCGCGCCGGGGCGGATGATCGGCATGCCCACCGGTATGTGGGTGGTGCACACGTGTCCCCCGCCCGCGAGCGTGGAAAGTCTCTGGACGTGCACGTCGAGCAGCTTGCCAAAGGCAATCGTCTCGGCGTCGCACAGTTGGGGAAAATCCCCGGCAACGTTCTGGATCGGGCAGTGTCCCTGGCACAGCTGAACAGCCAGCGTGCCTCCCCCGATGTCGCGGACGGTCGCGGCGTATCCGTCCTGCGTGAGCGCGTCTGCCAGCGCTTGGGCACGAACCCTGGGATCCGATCCCGCGTCGCGCACGATGGGCGCGTAGCGGCGCTCAATCTCGCGCGAGCGCGCGGCTGCGAAGGATTCGACGGCCTCTTCTCCCCCAACTTGCCCCAGGTATCCTAGCGCCTTGGAGGCCAGGTCGGAGTATCCGTCGGCGAGATGAATGTGGGCGCGCTCGGTGGCCACGTAGTGACGCGCGGGGCGTCCGCGTCCCCGCTTGGAGGGTGCGCCGGGCTCGTGCTCGGCGATCTCCTTCGACTCCAGCAGGAGCGTGATGTGGCGGCGTACCGCGGCCGTCGTCAGGCCCAGGACCTTGGCGATAGCCGAGGCCGTGACCGGTCCCTTTTCAACGATGAGATCGAGCACCTGCTGACGGGTTGTGGCGTCTACTTCTTCAGCCACCTGTCCTCCGCTCCGACACGCATCTCGCGCGCTCCAATCCGTGCTTTTCTCTGGAAAGAAGTCTACGCTAATTTGGATAAAGAGGCGTTGCGAAAAGCGTATCGGAGTGTTACACCACCCACATGTCGAGGGACTTACGGCCTATTATCGGGTAATCAGCGAAGCCAGGGAGCACCCGGCTCCCTCAGCCCCTCCCAGCCACGGCCTCGTGCCGCGTGTGCCGAGAGGATGCCGATGACCGTCGACGGGTTGTGCAGGCGCCCAGCGAGCACCCAGTCCAGGGCGTCAGAGAGCGAGACCCACGCGTACTCCATCGTGGCTTCCTCATCCTCGCGCTCGAAGCTGGTCTCCGTGGTCTCCAGGTCACGCGCGAGGAAGACGCGCAGCGGCTCGGTCGAGCCGCCCGGAGAGGTAAAGAAGTCGACGAGCACGTCCCAGCGCGCCGCCTTCAGGTCGGCTTCCTCGGCGAGTTCGCGCTCGGCTGCCACGCGTGAATCCTCGCCGGGAATGTCCAGCAGGCCGGCGGGAATCTCCCACAGGGAGGCGTTCACCGGGTGGCGGTACTGGCGCAGGAGCAGGATCTCCTCGGCGCCCTCCTCGCCGCGCATGACGACGACGGCCACGGCGCCCGGGTGGCGCGTGTACTGACGGACGACAGGTTCCTCGCCCTCGACGACCACGACGTGATCCTCCACCATGTCCACGATCCGGCCGCTCCACGCAGTCGTGGACTCAGTCACCGTATGGGGCGTGTGGCGGTCTTCGATCGAGGAGATCTGGTCGGCGGAGAGGAAACGCATCGAAAGTCTCATTCCTTGTGGTCGTTACGTGATGGGTCGACGTCGCGCGCTCGGCGGACTTGTCACCTCGGCGAGGCACCGGGCGTATCGTACCCGGGACGGACCTCAGTATAGTGTCACACCCGAGGTCGTGGCTGGCTTACGGGTATGGGCGAGCCCCGGCGACCTGGGAGATCGCAGGGGCTCGTGCCGGAGGTGTCAGGTTTACTTGACGGTCGGGATGACGGACTGCGCGCCCGTGCCCACGCCGTAGGCGCGAGCGCCGGTGGCCTTGTGGGACAGGGCCAGTGCCGTGTCGACGGCCGCCAGGGTCGTTCCGACCGAGTCGACGGTCGTGACGGCGGTGCCGGAGGTGCGGATCTGGGCGATCATCGTGTCGCGGCCCGAGCCGTCACCCACGACCACGCCGGAGGTGGTGCCCACTGCCAGAGCCAGTCCGGTCCACGCGTCGGCACTCGCCGGAGCGGACGAGGCCGTGGCGGTCGTCTGCGCGCGAGGACCGATCGCGACGATCGTGGTCGCCCCGCCGGCGGGGTCCTCGTCGATCATCATGAGCGGGGTGGATTTGTCGGTGAGAATCTGGCGCAGCAGGTCCGTCTCGGGACCCGTTTCGGTCAGCACCTGAATGATCGCGTGGCCCACGACGCCGTCGGCGCTTGCGCCCTTCGCGCCGCTCGAGGACAGGTGAGAGGACAGCGAGGTGGACAGTGTCGAGCGGTACTGGCTCATGGAGGTGGACTGCCAGTTGTCGGTCAGGCTGACACGGCCGACGACGGAGGCACCCGCGTCAGTCAGGGTCGAGCGAATGGCGGACACGTCGTCCTCGGAAGCACCCGGCAGGACGACCAGGGCGATCTTCGAGCCGGACAGCGAACCGGTGAGGGTCGAGGAGGCCAGGGCCTTCAGGCCCGCGGCCTCGGCGTCCGCCTGCGCGCTCAGCGCCGGGTCGGAACTCGCAGCCGAGGAGGAGGGATTCATGCCCGTGTTGATCGTGCGCTGCAGCGGGCCGGCGCCCAGGACGACGCCGACGGCCAGCGCGATGAAGATCCCGATGATCGAGACGACGTGGTAGCGGAAGTTAATCATTGGGCTCCTCCAGCAGCATGCGTGAGCGACGAGAACAAAGACGTGATCGGGTACAGCAGGTCATTACCCCACGGGGTGGACCACAGAGCCACTCCCATGAGAACGAGCGCGACGAGCGCGAGCATCACAAGGGTCCAGCCGCGCGGGCGGGGACGGAACGTGGCGGCAACTGCCGGGGCACCAATCAGACGCGAACCGCACGCCAGGCGAGAGAAGAACGCGGGTGCGACCAGGGACCGTCCAGCGTCAACCAACTCGGCCTCGCCGTAGGACACGCCTGCGGTGACGATGGCGCTTGCGTGCGAGTGTGCGGCGACGACCATGGCCGCGTCGAGCGAGGAGCCCGACATCGTGACGGACGAGTGAACGATGCCCATACGGTCCAGGCGCTGGGCACCGGGAGCCAGGCCATCGCCGCCGACGCGCACGATGAAGCAGCCAGCCTTGCGGATGGCTTTCTCGCTCATCAGTTCGGCGTCGCCGATGACTGCGTCGAGAGGCAGACGCGCCTTCAGGGCGACGTCCGCTCCCCCGTCCACGGCGACGACGTAGGGCGCGGCTTCGGCGCGCCAGCGGGCCAGCGCGCGCAGCTGCTTGGCGGCATCCGAGGCGTCCGTGACCAGCAGGATCGGCCGATCTGCCAGACCCGGCAGCTCCGGGACGCCCTCACCGCGCAGGACGGTCGGGCCGTCCTTGGCCAGGTAGTCCTCAATCGCGCCTTCGAAGCCGGCGAAAAGGGCGGCCGAGTCCGCGACCTCGATCTCCAGATCCTCGTCCTCGACGCGGTTGCCGGTGGCAATCAGGGTACCCTCGAGCAGGACCTTGCTGCCCGTGACCGTGACTTCCTGGCCTTCGCGCAGGGACATGACGTCCTGGCCCAGGTCGTCCACGAGAAGGATGTCGGCGTCGAGGATGAGCCGGGGACCCAGGGCGGCGACGCGTCCCGTCAGCGACGGCTGGGCGTTCAGTACCGCTGCTGGGCCTGCGGCCACCAGCGCTGCGGCACTGTCCCTGTCCAGGTCGGCGACGTTAATGACGGCGATGTCGCCGCTCTCCAGGCGCGTCGCGAGGTGCTTGGGTCGGTCGTCAATACGAACCCGCCCCGTGCGGGCGCTTGCTGTAGTTGAACGTGTGTCACTCATCCCTGCGATTGTGACACGGCGGAGGCCAGGACGCGCGAGGCGTGGCGGCGCGCCGCCTGCGAGTGCGGATCCCCACCCATCATGCGGGTGAGCTCAGCCTCGCGGTCGGTGCCCGTGACCTCGCGGACGTTCGTCGTGCCGTCGTTCTTTTCGATGACGAGGTGTTGGTCGCCAAAGGCCGCAACCTGCGCCAGGTGGGTCACGACGATGACCTGGCGGCTGTCTGCCAGGCGCTTGAGACGTGCGCCCACCTCCGTTGCCGTCTGGCCGCCGATGCCGGCGTCGATCTCATCGAAGATGAACGTCGACGAGGCCTCGGTGCGTCCCAGCATCAGCTCCAGAGCGAGCATGACGCGCGATAGCTCGCCGCCGGAGGCGCCCTGTCCGAGCGGGCGCGCGGGCGCGTGCGGGTGCGGCTGGAGGCGGAACACGACCGTTTCGCAACCGTGGGAGGTCGGCTTGGTGGACTCCAGGTCGATGTGAAGGGTTGCGTCAGGCATCGCCAGGGCGTGGATCTCCTCGTTGACGCCCTTGGCGAGCTCACGGGCCAGGCGTGTGCGCGCCTTCGTCAGGCGCGCACCGACGTCGAGGACGAGGCGCTGGGCCGCCGCGAGCTCGCGCTCAACGACCTCGGGGTCCGAGGCCGGGGCGCAGAGTTCCTCCAGGCGCGCGTGGGCCTGTGTGGCCCACACCAGCAGGGACTCGATGTCGGCCGCCCGGCCGCGCAGCGTGTCCTTGATGGCAGCCCTGCGCGCGTGAATCTGCGCGAGTCGCTCAGGGTCCGCATCCAGGCGAGACAGGTATGCGGACACGTCGTCGGCCAGCGCGTCCAGTTCGAGGGCCTGACTGCGCGCCCGCGCCGCGAACTCAGCCACGGCCTCGTCGAATCGCGCGGCGTCGTCGAGCTGAGCGTAGGCGCTGCGCGCGGCCTCGACCGCGCCCGAAAAGTCGCCGCGGTCGTCTCCCCTGAGGTAGCCCAGCGCCACGCCCATGAGCGCACGCAGGTCCTCCACGTTGGCGAGCCGGGACGCTTCGCGGATCAGGTCCTCTTCCTCGCCGACCTGGGGGTCCAGCGCCTTGATCTGTTCGAGGGCAGCGCGCAGGTCCTCGCGCTCCTCCTCGCGGTCGCTGGCGTCTCCGCGCAGCGAATCGAGGCGATGTTTGATCTCCACGGCGGCTCGGAAAGCCTCGCGATACTCCTGCACGAGCGAGGCATGCGTGGCGCCGCCGAACTGGTCGAGGGCGCGGCGTTGGGCGGCCTCCCCCGTCAGACGAATCTGGTCTGCCTGACCATGGATCGTCACCATCGAGCCGACGATCTCGGAGAGCGCGGAGGCGGGTACCGGGCGTGAGCCCAGGTGCGCGCGAGACCGTCCGGCCGCACGCACCGAGCGCCCCACGATCAGCTCGCCGCCCTCGACGATGCCGCCAGCCTCCTCCACGCGGGCCGAAATCTGGTCGCCGACCGTGAAGATACCGTCGACCGAGAGGCGGTCGGCCCCGCTGCGTACAAGCGCCGCGTCCGCGCGCGCACCGAGGAGCAGCTGCAAGCTCGAGAGCACCATCGTCTTACCCGCGCCGGTCTCGCCGGTCACGACGATCAGGCCGGGGCCGAAGTCCACGTGCGCCGACGCGATCACGCCGAGGTTGGCGATATCGAGAGACTCAATCACCGCGGGCCATCCCTCCACCCGCGCACGGGAAGATTGAACTTGCGAACCAGACGCGCCGAGAAGGGAGTGTCATCGACGCGAACCAGCTGGACCGGAGAGGACCCCACGCGCGCGCGAACGATGCCACCCGCAGTCACAGTCATGCGGCGCAGGCCGTCGCACCACATTTCGGGTGCCGTCCACATGTCGTCGAGCACGACGATCTCCACGCAGGCCGACGGCCCCACGACGAGCGGGCGCGTAAACAGGCCGTGCGCGGCCAGCGGGGCGACGACAATCGCCTCGGTATCGGGCCACACGACGGGGCCGCCCGCCGAGAACGAGTACGCCGTCGAGCCCGTGGGCGTCGACAGGATCATGCCGTCCGCGCCGTAGGTCGACACTTCCTGGCCGTCCACCACGAGCGCGAAGTGCACCGGGTGGGCGACGTCCGTGTGCATAATGACGGCCTCATTGAGCGCCCAGTCCGAGGCCTTAGAACCGTCCGTGCGCTCCATCGTGACATCCAGCGTCATGCGCTGTTCCACCGTGAAGTCGCCCTGCGCGATCTTGCGCGCCAGGTCGCCCGTGCCCGTCGAGCCGAGCTCCGTCAGGAAGCCCATGTGCCCGGCGTTGACGCCGAGCAGGGGCACGCCCAGCGCACGCGCGCTCGAGGCGGCCACCAGAAAAGTGCCGTCGCCGCCGATCGACAACACCATGTCGATGCCGCCCGAGGACGCGTCCTCGACGACCTCAATGCCGTGTTCGGCCAACGCATGCGTCAGCGTCACAGCGCTGGTCACGGCGTTCGTTCGGTTGCGGTGACGCACCATGAGGACACGTGTCATGACTGCCTCCCTGCGGGGCCCTCGGCGACGGCGCGACGGATGTAGTCCGTCAGCTCATCCGCCTTGATCGGATCGGGGTACGCGCGACGCATGAACAGGAAATACTCGACGTTGCCGGAGGGGCCGGGCAGCGGCGACGCCGCGATGGCCGCGATGTCGAGACCCAGACCCATCGCGCATCGAGCAACGTTGTCGACAGTCTCAACGTGGTGCTCCGGGTTGCGCACAACTCCCCCGTGGCCCAGCCGCTCCTTCCCGATCTCAAACTGCGGCTTGACCATGAGCAGGAAGTCCGCGTCGGGGGCGGCCGCTCCCACCAGCGCGGGCAGGACAAGGGTGAGCGAAATGAAGGACATGTCGCCCACGACGAGGCCTGGGGCGGGCGCGACCGATGCAGGGTCCAGGGTGCGCACGTTGGTACGATCATGGACTTCCACGCGGGGGTCCGACTGAAGCTTCCACGCAAGCTGGCCGTAGCCGACGTCGACGGCGACGACGGATGCCGCGCCCCGACGCAGCAGCACGTCGGTGAAGCCACCCGTGGATGCGCCGGCGTCCAGGCACCGGCGGCCTTCAATGAGGGGAGCCTTCTCGCCGAGGGCGTCCAGGGCGCCCGCGAGCTTGTGCGCGCCGCGCGAGACGTACTCGGGGTCGTCGGATTCTTCGACGACGATGGCTTGAGCGGGGTCCATCTGACGCGCGGGCTTGAGGACCACCTGGCCGTCGAGCTTGACGCGTCCCTCCTCGACCATCTGCGCGGCGGCCGAGCGCGACTTCGCCAGGCCTCGGCGCACCAACTCCGAATCAATCCGTCGCAGTTTCACGCGGTGTCCCTCTCCTGCTCACGCGCTCCGACGCCGCCCGCGGGAACGTGCGCTCCCGCGGGCACGTCGGCTGACAGCGCCCGCCGCAGGTCGGCCTCGATGGCCTCGAGCGTCGAGATTTGCATCGTGGCGCCGAGTTCATCGAAGCCGACCAGGCGGGCGGCCGTCTGTTCACGAAGGGCCATCAGGCCTCGTCGTCCATGTCGGCCGTGGCCTCAAGCAGCGCCTCGAGTTCCTCCTCACCGGGCAGGAAGGCGGGGGTCTGCGCGCTGGGCTCGGGCAGCTCATCGGCGGCCACACCCTCGGAGTACTCCTCCTCGGAAGAGGCTTCCTCGATGACAGGCTCGGGCGCGACCACGATGCCGGCGGGGTCGTCGTTGTCGACGACGGTGATCTCGGGGCAGGTCACCGGGTTACCGGAGCCGTCCGCCCACTCCCAGGCCGCCGCGGCGAGCGCGCGGTAGGAGTCGATGGAGATCGTGACATCGTCGGTAAGCTCAACCTCGTCGAGTGTGAGCACGCCGGCGCGCGTCACCTTGGCAACCTGCGACAGACCGCAGGTCCAGGTGCCGTCACGGTGATGCTTGGGAGCAGGGTGGGCCTCGAGCAGGCCGCGCATATCAATCGCCAGGTAGGCGGGACGCTGGCCTCGGGGAGCGCGCAGGACCGCGCGAGCCTGGTGGACGCCGGTCAGGACGTGCATCGCGGGCACGCCAGCTGCGACGGCGCCCATGATGTCGGTCTCGAGGCGGTCGCCCACAGCCATCGGGTTCTTCGCGCCGACGAGCTCGCTCGCGCGGCGGTAGATGCCAGGCTCGGGCTTGCCACCGGCGGTGGGACGCTTGCGGGTAGCGTGCTGGATCGCGCGCACCAGCGAACCGTTGCCCAGGGCCTGCCCGCGCTCGACAGGAAGCGTCGCGTCGAGGTTGGAGGCGTAGAAGGCTGCGCCGCGCTCGATCGCAAAGGCCCCCTCGGACAGGAGGGCCCAGTTGACCTCCTTATCGAGGCCCTGAACGACGGCGGCAGGCTCGTCGTCGGCGGAATCCACCAGAACAAACCCTTCTTCCTCAAGGGCGAGGCGCAGGCCGGCGCCGCCGAGCACGAACACCTTGGCGCCTTCTTCGAGCTCCTCGGCCATGATCGCGGCGATGTCCATGGCCGACGTCATGACCATGTCGGGGGTCGCCTCGAAGTCCATACCGTTGAGCTTGTCGGCAACCTGCTGAGGGGTGCGCATCGCGTTGTTCGTGACGAACGCGGAGGTCATGCCCATCGTACGTGCCTCGATCACGGAGGCGGCCGCGTGCTCGATGCGCTCGTCGCCGGACCAGGCGGTGCCGTCCAGGTCGAGCAGCGCGCAGTCGAACTCCTCAGCCAGGGCGGTCTCGCAGCCGCGCAGCGGGGAGCGCTTGTTGTCAACGTCGGCGTCCTGGTACAGGGCGACGTCGATGATGTCGGTGTCCTCGACCTCGGCGGGCATCTCGGCGATGACGGCCTCGGCTTCCTCGGTGCGGCCCAGTTCGGTCAGGCGCTCGGCCTTGACCTCCATGAGGCGGCGTCGCAGCTCGTCGTCAGCCGAAGCCGGCAGCACGGCCAGCGCGTCGTCGACGATCACGAGGCCGACGTCGGACTGTCCCAGGTCGGCGCGCGCGCCGGAGGAAACGAGCACGAGCTCAACCTGCTCAGCCAGCTCAAGGGACGAGGCATCGGTGGCGTCGATGATGTCGACGGCCTTGTCGGGGTGGCCCAGCCCGCGCTCGGCATCGGCCTCGACGGCGCGCAGCGACTCGTCGCCGCGCATACGGCGCACGGCGCGAACCTCGCGCAGCGCCTCCTCGTATCGGCCCGAGGCATACGCGGTCAGAGCAGCGGCCTCGCGGACAACGTCGACGCGGCCGGCGCGGCTCACGGCAGCCTGCGCATGCTGGTAGGCGGCCTCGGGGTCGAGGTCGATCAGCTGGCCAGCCATCACGAGGTGGCGGGCGACGATGTCGCGGTTGGGACCGGACAGCGTCATGAGTGCGCGCGCAGCATCGCCATCAAGCTCGGAGGCGCTCACGCCGGCAGGAATCGTCGGCTCGTTGGCGTTGGGGGACACATACTCGTCGGTCGACGAGTAGTTCTGGTAGTTGGCGTCCTTGCGGCGGTCGTTGCCACGAGGGCCACGAGCGTCACGCTCAAACCGGCCGCCGTCGCGGCGATCGTCGCGAGGGGCGCCACGTCGGTCGTCTCGACGCTGGTAACCGCCGCGGCCGCGATCCTCGAATCCACCACGGCGATCATCACGACGCTGGAAACCACCACGATCATTGCGACGATCATCGCGACCACCGAAGTCGCGGCGCTCGCCGTCGCGACGCTGGAAGTCGCGCTCACCATCACGACGATCATCGCGACGGAAACCACCACGGTCATCACGACGCTGATAGCCACCCCGTCCGCGATCCTCGAAACCACCACGGCGATCATCACGACGCTGGAAACCACCACGATCATTGCGACGATCATCGCGACCACCGAAGTCGCGGCGCTCGCCGTCGCGACGCTGGAAGTCGCGCTCACCATCACGACGATCATCGCGACGGAAACCACCACGGTCATCACGACGCTGATAGCCACCCCGTCCGCGATCCTCGAAACCACCACGGCGATCATCACGACGCTGGAAACCACCACGATCATTGCGACGATCATCGCGACCACCGAAGTCGCGGCGCTCGCCGTCGCGACGCTGGAAGTCGCGCTCACCATCACGACGATCATCACGGCGGAAACCACCACGGTCATCGCGACGCTGATAGCCACCACGACGATCATCACGGTTCTCGAATCCACCGCGTCCGCGGTCCTCGAAACCGCCCCGGCGATCGTCACGGTTCTGGTAACCGCCGCGATCGTCACGGCGGTCGTTGCGATCGCGCCACTGAGGCTGACGCTTTGAGTAGTCACCACGGCCGAATCCGCCGCGTCCCTGAGTCTCTTCTGCCATGGTGCTAAACCTCTATTCCTGCGCGCGAGGGCGCTCTTGTCTGTGGTGCGCGTGCAGCGCGTTCAACCACCCAAGTTTAGACGACATTTCCACAGGTCGTGGGTGTGTGGGTGTGAAACGAGAGGGACGGCACGCTTGTAGCGGGCCGTCCCTCTCGGTTTTGTTGTGTTGTGGCGGTGTCCTACTCTCCCACAACCCATCGGTTGCAGTACCATCGGC
>CABKMZ010000002.1 GCA_902373545.1 uncultured Actinomyces sp.
GGGCGGGCGGGGAGGTGAAACAGTGGCGCGTTAAACACGGTGGCACGAGGCCGGGTCCCGGTTTGGTGCGCACCGCGCGGGTGTGGCCGGGACCCGACCACGGCCTCGTCAATGAGCGATCACTTGCGTCGGTTGAGGCGTCCCTTGACGCCGCCGGCGACGGCACTGGCTCCGCCGGCGATACCCGAGGCCGCGCTTTTAGCGCCGAGCATCACGACCTTCGCCTTGCCTTTCATGGTTTCCTGAACGTCCTCCGTCACAACCTGTTTGCTCTGCGCCGAGCCTGCGACGGTGAGGTGCTGCGCCCAGGCCTCGGCATCGAAGCCGGCAGGGGGAATCTGCCGCAGGTGACCCTTGAGGCGAGACGACTGCGTCTGCAACGCCGTGAAGGTCAGGCCACTCGACACAAATCCGCCGATGATGGGGAGCACCTTGGAGACACCTTTGGAGAACGTGTTCTTCGTGATGTTGATACCGATGACGCGCAGCGAGTACTTGACGACCGGGTACCACGTGATACTCATGAGAGCCCGCTTGGTCACGTGCTTCTGGTAGGCAGTCTTGGCGGCGATTCGCGCGAAAGCCGTCAGCGACTGCGCGGCGCCGCCAACCCCCAGCATGACGCCGAAAAATACCGCGAGCACGCCGATTGTCTCGTCCTCCCCCGCGTCGACCTCCGCGAGGAGGTCGCGCCAGCCGTATAGGTAGGCGAGTTTTTGCATGATCCGCAGCGCGTGCACGTAGTACTGAGTCAGGTCCGCCGGGATCGTGCCGAGCATCGCGAAGCCGCCGGGGATGCCCGCCGCGAAGGACAAGGCGGCAGACTTGTTTGTCTCGTAGGAGATAGCTTGGTCCGCGAGGAAATCGAGGACTCCCAGAGGGACGCCCGCGGCCGCGGGGCTCGATGCGAGGGCGCGATCGATCACGTCGTGAGTTGCCTTGACTTTGTCGAGCGCCTCGCGCAGGTACCTGTCACGGTCGATGCGCACTCCCGGAATCCGAACAGCCTTCGTGAGGAATTCGATCGCGCGCTGCTCCGCCTCGGAGGCCTGTTCGTTCGTGTATCCGCGCAGCTCGGCGTCCACAGCGACGTCGTTCATCTTGTCGGGCATTATGGTCCTCCACGTCTCGGCACGCGCTGACTGCTCATGTCTTGTTGCAATCACTCTAGCGTGAATGGGCCGCTTCCTCCGTGCACGCCTGACGAGGCCGGGGCTGATTTCCGCCGTGACGCGCGCCCGGCCCCGGCCTCGGAAAACGAGGCTCTACAGTTGGTGTGTGTGGATCATCGCCGCGTGTTTGTCTGCCCTGTTCGCCGGGCTCACGTCGATCCTCGCGAAGGCGGGGGTCGCGACGACGAGTTCATCGGTTGCAACGGCGCTGCGCACGGTTGTCGTGGCCGCGGGGGCGTGGGGCATGGCTGCTCTGGTCGGATCGGCGTCGTCCCTGGGCGCTATCGACGCACGCTCGCTGCTGTTCTTAGTCCTGTCGGGCTTGGCAACCGGGGCCTCGTGGCTGTGTTACTTCGCGGCGCTGTCTCGAGGGGACGTATCCCGCGTGGCGCCGATCGACAAGCTGTCGACGGTCCTCGCGATCGTCCTGGCGCTGGTCCTGCTGGGCGAGCCGGTGAGCGCGTGGGGGGCGGCCGGGATCGTGGCGATCACGGCGGGAACGCTCCTCATGGTCGAGCCTTCCGACCTGTCGAGCCTGCCTCGTGCGCTGCGCGAGGGCGGCAGCTGGCTGGTGTACGCGCTCGCGTCCGCTCTGTTCGCGGCACTGACGTCGATCCTGGGGAAGGTCGGCATTTCGAGTGTGGACCCGACGCTGGGGACAGCCGTGCGCACGGTCGTTGTGCTGGCCATGGCGTGGGTGATCGTGACCGTGCAAGGCAGGCTTGGGGACGTGCGGGATATCCCCGCGCGTGAACTGGCCTTCATTGTCGCGTCGGGGGCGGCGACCTGCGCGTCGTGGCTGGCGTACTATCACGCGCTCAAGGACGGACCCGCCTCCGTTGTCGTACCCATCGACAAGCTGTCGATCCTGGTGACCGTCGCCTTCTCGGCGGCCGTGTTTCACGAGCGTTTCACGCATCGTTACCTGGCGGGCTTGGCGTTCCTGTGCGTGGGCACGGGAGCCATGGTGGTGGCGTAGGGCCACGACCATGTTTCACGCGCGTTTCACGTCGACGTGGGGGCCGTTTCCACGGACACGTGCCGCCTGAGCTTGACATGCGCAGATGGCGGGGTGATATCATCGATGTACAACGTAGGCTTAGCCTGGTTCGCCGGGCCGGGTCGGGAGGGGATCGACCATATTGGTCGCATTCCCTCCTTTTTATTACTGCGCAACTTCGAAGGTGATGAACGCATGCGCCATTACGGATTAGATGAGCAGATAAACCATCTCCGAGAATCCGGTATCACATTCAGCATCATGTCGGAGGATGATGCACGGACGTTCCTTCGAGAGAACACGTACTACTACAAGCTCAAGTCCTACAGACATAACTGACTCTTCATAATTGGGGGTGTAGTTGGGGTCTAAATCCTCCCGTTTCGAGGAGTGCTCGTGGAGGGGTCTGGGTTTTTCGGACCGTTTGTTGTGAGAGGGTTGTTCTGAGTAGTCCCGGCTGCTTGTGGCCGGGCAGAATGGATGACCATGAGGAAGTTCTCGAAGCACACGCCTGAGCAGATTGTCGTGAAGCTGGAGAAGGCCGAGGCGCTGCGAGGTGAGGGCATGAGTGCGGCCCAACCCCGCCAACAACACCTACACCCTCAATTATGAAGAGCCTGTTTATTAGCAACAGTGCTGTCGCTAGAATAGTGGCAACTACCAGTGTCGAACGGATCTTATTTGCCATTGCGAATATCTCCGTCTGTGACAGTCCAGCTCCCATTTTTCCAGGTCATGAACAATACAACGGTGGACTCATATTCGTTCTCTTTAGTAGTTATCTTCTGGTTGACGCATGTCACCCCATTGATTGTTTTGACCTTGAATTGAACGCCGATAGTGCTGGGTTGAGCTCCCCACCGCTCCTCTGATACGGGCTCGACTTTGATGATCCGTGTAACGTTTGAAGTCATACCGTATGTCCAACCGTTCGCGTAGGAATTCTCAATGGTATCGATATACGTCTGACGGAAACCATCGCCAGGTTCTGTGATATCTGCGAATGGTTGTGTATCTCCTGTATTCCAGGCATATATGAGAAGAGAGAATGCATGCTCGGCGGCGAGTTCTGCGCCGCGTTCGGTGTCTTCTTTGGCTTCTTCGGGTAGTTCTGGTTGGGTGTAGGTCGAGGCCGCATGCTCAGCTGGGCGCACCAACACGCCGTCGGGGCCGATTTCGTAGCCGCCCGACATGGCAGGTTCGCTCGATGCGGACGGCGAAGGCCGAGCAGCGGGGGTAGTCGTCGCCGCAACGGTGGGCTTTTCACCCCAGGCGTGCCACCAGCCGTAAGCAACACCGTTGATGTAGAGCGAGTAGGAACCACCAATGAACAAGAACACGATCGCCACGCGGATCCCCCAGTCCACGGCATCGGCGTCCATCCACGCCCGAAACCGGGCCTTGGCTCCCTTGGGCCGGGTGCGCTTCACATCAGCCCGATAATCACTCCACCGCTCCCACAGCGTGTACCTGCGTGGGGCGGACTCGCGGCGGAACTGCTCCTCGTCCTCCTCGGTCACGGGACGTTCAGATAGGGGTGGGACCATCATGGCGTGTGCTCCTTTGCCTTGCCTGTTTCCTGTGTCGCGTGTGCAGTGGTTACGTTCGCTCGGGCGGCTAGGGTTAGTGGCCTTGTTTTTCTTCCCAGGTGTCGGTGTTGTTGATGACCAGGTGGGACAGGGGGAACTTGCCGGTGGTCTCGGTGGTGGTGACCAGGCCGTTGATGGTCTGGGTCTCCCCGGTGAAGGGATTGGTGGCTGTTCCACTCCACGTCGTGGTCAGCGTGATCTCGCGATCCTCATGCGGGTAGGGGCCATCCAACATGGAACGCCACCCCTGCGGGGGCGTGTAGTAGTGGCGGATCAACCTCGGGTCGGTGTTGAGATCCATGCCCTCTTGCCACACCGAACCCGTGGACGTGGTGACCAAGTTCGGGGTCCCATCACCCCAACTCCACTCATAACTCGTGGCCGTGAGCGTGATCGTGATGTCATGGCCCAGAAGGTTGATCACGTGGGTCTGGGTGGGACTGGTGACCGCAACAATAGAGGGAATGAACTTATTCGTGTACGAGACGTTCAGCGGTCGCTTGTACAACCCAGCGCCGTCGGCGTGAATGATGGTGGCGGCGGCGTAGAGAATGTCCTGCGTTGTGGGCTGGCGCCCAGGATCCTCGGCTTGATCGTTGCCGCGTTGCGGTGCTGGAGGAAGAGGACACGCATCGTCATAGTTCGTGCTAGAGGCAGCACTGCCTTTAGGTCCCGTTCCTGGAGCTGCTGCCTTGCAACGAGCCCACTCCGCGTACGCCAACGCACGAGGATCAGGCGCAGAACCAGCCGTCTCCAGAGCCCTCTGAGCATCCACAGTCGAGGAACTATCGTTCTCCTGTTGGCCAGACGACTGTTCATTCTTATTGAGCCAAGTAGTGACACCGACGCCACCCGGGACAGAAGAAGCGCACAATCCAGCTTGAATGCCAGGATTAAGATCACAAGGACTTGGTGTGTTGTCGGCGAATGCTGTAGAAACATTGAAAAGCAGAAGTAATACGCCGAAGATGCCTCCGCATGCGCATAGTTGTCTATTTGCCATTTTCATGGGGAATATCTCCATCCGTTACAAGCCAGCGTTCGTTCTGCCACGTCATGTAGAGTGCGAAGCTGACAGTATATTCATTATCGCTAATAACTATTCTTTGTCCTTTGCACGAAACACCGTTGATGATTGTGACGTGGAAAAGTGTTCCAATAGTGTTAGGCTGTGCCCCTAACTCTTCTGTAACAGGTTCGACTTTCACTATTTTTGTTACTTTTGATTCATTTCCATACGCCCAGCCGCTGGAATAGAGTCCATTGATCGCCTCGATTTGTCCATCCGCGAATGGGACCCCCTCAGCGGACAAGCTGGATAAGGATTGTGTGTCTCCGGTATTCCATGCGTAGGAAAGAGTTGCAATATAGTGTTCCGCTGCTGCTTCTGCTCCGCGTTCGGTGTTTTCTTTGGCTTCGTCGGGTAGTTCTGGTTTGGTGTAGGTCGAGGCGGCGTGCTCGGCAGGACGCACGAGAACTCCGTCGGGTCCGATTTCGTAGCCGCCTGACATGGCAGGTTCGCTCGATGCGGACGGCGAAGGCCGAGCAGCGGGGGTAGTCGTCGCCGCAACGGTGGGCTTTTCACCCCAGGCGTGCCACCAGCCGTAAGCAACACCGTTGATGTACAGGGAGTAGGATCCGCCAATGAACAAGAACACGACGGCGACGCGGATCCCCCAGTCCACGGCGTCGGCGTCCATCCACGCCCGAAAACGAGCCTTGGCTCCCTTGGGCCGGTTGCGCTTCACATCAGCCCGATAATCAGCCCATCTCTCGCGCAGCGTGTACCTGCGTGGGGCGGACTCGCGGCGGAACTGCTCCTCGTCCTCCTCGGTCACGGGACGTTCAGATAGGGGTGGGACCATCATGATGCATACACCTCTCCTGTGAGGTCTCCTCCTGGGCGCTTCCGACGCTGGAAGCACTTCCTATTCCCGTCAGATTACGCGCAGAACCGACACGAAACACCAAGAATATGCAGTAAGCACCACGGCACGTTCTCCCACTCAACCCGCACAAACGTGCACCAGGCAGACCAACCCCGCCCCGACCTCGTCAAACAACAAACGCACACGCACTGGCGACCAACGGACCCACCGTCAAGGCCGACCACCAAACGGACACAAGCCCCCGCTCAGAGCAGCTTGTCCAGCGCCTCCCGGATGAGGCGCTCCTCCCCCGACCCGTTTGTCGGCAGGCGCAAGACTGGGAGCCCATAGGCGGCCATGATCGAATCCTTGAGGGCGTCGCGCTTGCGCTGAGTATCACTGGCACCGTGGTACTGCCAGCCGTCGACCTCGATGGCGAGGACAAGGCGACCGGTCACCCGCGAATACACGCCGAAATCAAGCGCACTATCCGTGAACGTGAAGGCACGCTGTTCCTCGCTGAGTCGGCGCGTATTCGGCAGCGCATCTTTAAGGAACACCTCGATCTGATAACCAAAGCGCGAATAGGCCGGTTCCGCAAGAATCTCGCGCAAACACTGGTCTGCGACATTCTCTGCAGGAGAGCGCCGACGATCGGCCCATTTAGCGCGCGAATAGCGCTCCAACGACTCACTGTAAGCGCTGTACAGGACATCAAAGATTGACACAATGTCCGATTGGATGACAGAACTAGGATCGCACATCTCAATGTATTCAAGCAACGCCGAGATATTTCGACTGAAGCGCACACCACCGTGCGCTGTCACGACGATAAAACGGTCCTTCGCGCGCGAAACAATCACATTCGTCATGGAATCGGCATCGTAGAACTCGCGTGCAGCTGACCGTTCACCGGCATTGAGAACCGTCGACAAGATGACCGTTCCCGCGCCTCGCCCCTGGAATTTGTGCGCGGTTTCCGCCAGCCAACGCGAGTACTGCCTGTCGCCTTGCTCAGCACGAATTCGCTGACCCAGGTTCGTTGCCTGCGCTCGGAACGGAGTGACGATGCCCAGGACAAAGTCGCCAGATGCGTCCTTCTCCTTCGCGCCTATTCCCTCTCGGATGACCTGCATTTCCTCGAGCTTCGCAATGATCTCAATCTCCCGCTGTGAGAAGAACCCACCGCCGCGCGCTGGTCGCCGCGCGTGATTGCCGGGGGCCGCGTACACGATTTCAAGCGGATCGGGGGCGTCTTCTGCGGGGACGCGCATCGGAATGAGCTGGCCGTCGTAATACATGCGATTGCAGAACTCGATGATCGCGGGGTGGCAGCGGTAGTGCTCTTTCAGCAAGGTGCTGGGCACCTGCGCGGCCTCGGCCATCATTTTCACGGAGTCGAGCAGCGACACCTTGCGTACGTCGAATCGTTCCTCGGCAGGCGCCTGCTTACTCTCGTCCCACCCCTGGAAGATCGGCCCGAGCTGCTTGGCGTCCCCGACAATGACGGCGTTACGCGCCTTGCTCAGCGCAGCCATGCCCTGCGGGAGCAGAACCTGCGAGGCTTCGTCGATGATGACCCAGTCCAGCATCACGTCCTGGGCCAGGTTGTTACGAATCGAGAAACAAGTGGACGCCACAACAGGGTAGGTGCGCAGCAGGATGTCCGTCTGTTGGTTGAGCCGCTCACGGGGGCTGAGGCGACTCGGGCGCTCGCGCTCGAATCGCTCCAGGAGAGCGACGTCCAGCGCCTCGCGGGATCGCTGACGGTACGCGGCACTCTCCTCGACGAGGCCTCGGCGGGCTAACCGGGCCTCCGCGTCCTCGATGCGTTGGGTCAGTTCGCGTTCACGAGCCTCGTAGAAGGCGAATTGGAGCGCCGACTGCACGTCCGTGTCCGCCAGGTCAATACCTTTCAGGGAGCCATAAGTGAAATAACGGCGCACCCGCTCGACGATGCCCCGCGGACCGCGCCCAGGCCTCGGCGCACAACGCGCAAGGGCAAGCAAGTGAGCGATAGTTTCTGAGCCCCGCCGAAGGACGGGCATGGTCGAAATATCGGGAACCAGTCGCCGACTCTCTCGCACCTTTTCCTCGAAGAGGCGGCGCTCTCGGCGCGTCGCAGTCAGGCGCGCGCGATACTCCGGAACATCGCGCGCATCCTCCCACAGGCCCACCAGGCGTTCCTCCGCAGCCCGCAGCTCAGCGTCGTCGATGTCGGTTGGCGCACCCGACGAACCGTCGGACGCATGGCGAGCCCAGGCCTCGCGCTTCTGTTCAAGGATTCCCTCACGCTGATGGAATTCCTTGACGCGTTCGACGCTCCCGACCGTTGCAACCAGGAAGCCGTAGCCTTCCTCCGTCAGCTTGTCGACCACGTTATCCACTGCGGAGTTGGCGCCTGCGACGACGCCCACCGACTTGCCCTGGGCGATAAGAGAAGCGATCAGGTTGAGGATCGTCTGCGTCTTGCCAGTACCGGGCGGGCCGTCGATAATCGAGATCTGATGCGTGAGCGCGGCCCGGATCGCGTTGCGTTGATCAATGTTGGAATGGAAGGGCATGATGAGCCGGTCGCTCGCGCCCGTCTTCGCGGAGGAGACGCCCGCAAGGAAAGCCTCCAGGGCGGAGCCTTTCGGGGCGCTCGGGAGCCACTCCCACACGTTCGCAAGAATAGCGTCGGGCAGCATGTGGTCCGCACCGACCCACTTGGGATAGCGCCCGCTCGTGTCCAATGTTGCCCCGGCCCGTCGAG
Source organism: uncultured Actinomyces sp. (assembly GCA_902373545.1). Taxonomy (GTDB): domain Bacteria; phylum Actinomycetota; class Actinomycetes; order Actinomycetales; family Actinomycetaceae; genus Pauljensenia. The sequence goes on from CABKMZ010000002.1 coordinate 8,385, forward strand.
CCTGCGCGCGGACTTCCGTGCGGACATAGTCGAGAGTGGAGGCGTTGTGCCGGTCCTGCGCGGTCGCATACGTCACTCTAACCTCGTCGCTCCCACCTCTCCGAAGCGCGAGCTTACCGTCGGGTTTCCGATAGGCCACCGTGTAGCGGGGATTACGCGGGTGGCCCGCGCGGCGAAGCGTCCAGATGATCTCGACGGTTTTCCAACGCTGCCCGTTCACACGAACCTCGTCGAGGGCGTCGATCTCTCGGCGCTCGACCTGGTCGTAGATGCGCACACGATCCTCACCGTACGGATACTGTTTGCCGTTGGTGTAGGTGACGACGACGCGATTCCCGTCGCGGCACGCCTTGGCGACCTTCCAGGTGTGATCCTGCCAGCTCTGCGAGTCCCTGTCGCGAATCAGGACGTGCATCGTGCGCGGATCGACGGCTTCCATACCCCTCCCCCGTGAGTCTTACACCCAGGATAGGCGACTGACCGTGGCCATGGTTGGTTGCTGGATACCTGCGGACCGCCCGCTGGACGCAGATGTGTACGCCCCCTCGTATCGTGCGGGCATGGGTATCTCTCTTGTTTTTCTCCTTGTTGGCTTGGTTGTGGGCGCTGCGCTCGGGTACGTGGGGGCGGTGGCGCGCCGCGCCTCGCAGCCGGGCGAGGACGTGGGCGCGTTGCGTGCGGAGGCCGCCCGGTGGCAGGCCCGCGCCGAGGAGCTGTCGCATCGCGTCGAGTCGGCCGAGGCCCGCTCGGCCGGCGATGCGTCCGTGTTGCAGGCGCTCGCCCCGGTTCGCGTGCAGCTGGAGCAGATGACGGCGCGCGTCGACCAGATGGAGGCCACGCGCGCGCGCCAGCACGGCGCCCTCGCGGAGCAGCTGCGCGAGACCGCTCAGCGCGAGGCCGAGCTGGCCCGCACCACCGCCTCCCTGGAGGGGGCGCTGCGGTCGCGCAGCGCGCGCGGCACGTGGGGCGAGGTTGAGCTCGCCCGAATCCTGGAGGCCTCGGGGATGCTGCCACACGTCGACTTCGCGGAACAACGCTCGATTGGTGCGCTCACTCAGGGACGAGGCCTGGGCGCAGAACGTGCATCGTCTGACCGTGGGCGACCCGACGTGACGATTCACCTGCCCGGGCAGGGCTTCCTTGCTCTCGATGCGAAGGCTCCGATGGACGCGTACCTGCGCGCGTGCGACATCGAAGAGGGCGGCGAGATGGCGGAGGCTCGGCGACGTTCCGAGCTGGTGGCGCACGCGAAGGCCCTGCGCTCTCACGTGGATGCGTTGGCCTCGCGCGACTACGCGCGTTTGCTCGGTTCTTCCCCCGAGCTGGTCATCCTGTTCGTCCCTTCCGAGGCGGCGCTGTCGGCGGCACTGCGCGCGGATGCGGCGCTTTTGGACGACGCGATGGCTCGCGGCGTAGCGCTCTGCTCCCCTGTCACGCTGCTAGCGGTGGCCCGCACGTGCGCCAGCGCCTGGTCTCGTACGACCATCAACGAGCAGGCCGACGACATCATTGCGCTGGGCCGTGACCTGTACGAACGCCTCGGAGTCGTCGCCGGCCACATCGAAAACCTGGGCAAGAGCCTGGCCAAGAGCGTCGACTACTACAACAAGGCGGTCTCCTCGATGGAAAACCGCCTCCTGTCCCGCGCGCGTTCCGTCACCGCTCTGGAGTCGGCCTCGAAGAAGCCCATGAAGGCCCCCGACATCGATCCGGACGCCGCCCAGGTCCGTTCCTTCACGAAGCCGGAGCTGACGGACCAGTAAGCGACTGGGTGATGCCGCCAAGAAAGCACACATGAATGAGGCACAACTGGGTAGATGTCATCCACTACCTTGACTATGCTCGCCGTTAAGCTGCTACCCCACCCAACTATGAAGAGCCGGTGATCTCGCTCAAGAAGTGATCGTCTCAGCAATAACTGCGACATCGTGTACAGGGTCTTGGGCGCCGGGGTATACGGTGATCTCCCGGTAGTTCGGGTGTGCGATGTTCAGCGAAGGGAGTGGGACTTCACGGAGTCGAACAACAATGAACCCGTATGCCAGGAGATCTAAGCTCTTGACGCGATCAACGTCCGCCTTGGCCCGATGCCAGTACGAGCCGTCATATTCAATGGCGAGCTGTTTCCCAGATGGAAGATCCACGCAAATATCAACAGTCCAGGAAGAGTGAGCCTGGAACTTTGCAGAATGAATGCGGGAACCAGATTTCGCGTTTCCCCAGTGCGCAAGGGCTGCCGAATGGTACTCGGTCTCGATCCGTGATTTTCCTGTTTCGATGCACTCCGGGCATTGTGACCCATTGACTCGCGCTGCTGGCATAGCCCGCCACCTGTGAGCCGGATCGTTTTTGCACACCCACAGGGGCGGCTCAGCTAGCTGAGCGGTGTTCGGACGGATTTCCCACGGCGAGAGCGGATTATCCGGCGACCATTCATCGGCGACCTCTGGATAATGATATGCCAGCGAATCAAGGATAGTATGGCACACAGGGCAGCGATACCGCTCATATTTATCGCGTTCTCGGGGAGTGGCTTGGAACTCATGTCCGCAGACAGGGTCTCGCCACCAGACAACGCGACGAGACTCGGGAGAAACGTCTGCAAGGCGCAAATTGCCATTCTTGGTGGGATGCCACTGACTGCCGATCTCTGGTGTCAACCTGCTCGCGGAGGGATCAGCTGCCGCAGCATCCGCATTAGTTTTTCTGGTCTTAATTGCCTTGCAAGCAGAACAGCCCCCAAACAGAAAGCTGAGAGGTTGGCGCGTGTTTCGGTGACCAGCAGGACACCGGAATCTATAACCCGAACCCCAGTGGTTCTCGTCGACTCGAACACTCTCAGGAGGGAGGTCGTCGTCCCAAGCGGCCAGCAGCTCAGGTACATCAGCGATAGTTTTACCTGCAAAAGAAGCTCTTTTCTCTTCCCAGGCGACCCGTCGAATCTCCTGACACTCAGGGCAGAAGAAATAGTCGTTCGTGACATCTAGGATGCGAGCCTTGAACGAATGCCCTTCAGGGCAGGTCCACCATGCTTCTCGGCGCGCTTTTAATGTAGCTGTGTCCCAGAGGGATTCTGGATTGCGGCCGTGATCCCACCATTCGACAGCTCGGTTGCTGGAGTTCTTGAGCAGGTTAGCGCCTCGGGCCTTCTTCGTTCCTGCAGTTGCGGACTTCGGGTTCCGTCGACAGGGACAACCCCAACCAATATCCCCATTGCGTTGCGCCTCGATCCTGCCGCAGAAATTGCAGCGCGTGGCGTGAGGATCATCCTCCAAGCTGGGATTCGTCAGTGGCCCCAGATATGTGTAGCCATGAGCCTCAGCGTTCTTCTTGACGGAAGATATCTCCACGGGCTGATCGGAACAGCCCGACATGGCGCGGGCTCCCTTCGCCCACGCACGCCAGTAACAAGCTCGGCAAACAAGGTCACCAGCTTGCAACCGGTCAAGAACATATTCGAAGCGGTAGTGCCCCTCAAAGCCGCAACGCAAACACCGAGTCAGCAAGTAGGCAGATGCCTTGGTGAATTCTTCAAGCAAGCTAAGGCCACCCTGAGAGTAAAGCTGATGGAGGTGATCGAGACACCACGTCGGCCGCGTGCGAGTAGTAAACGCTCCGGGTTGGCCGCACCCTTCCACACAGCAAATCTTCACCCTAGTACCTCATTCTCCCTAAACTGAACCAATGGCCTCCCATTTGAACCACTCACGCAGCCAGCACGACTGTGCCACTATTTTGTATCCAAGTCGGGTTGAAAACTTCATAAATTGAACGCAGCACGTCCTGTCCCGCCAGCGACTCGGCGTCCGCGGCGAAAAGCACGTCAACCATCAGCTTGATCGCGTCACGCGGCGTGTAGAACGCGCCCGCGGCCTTCCCCTTCTTGTCGAAGGCCCGGTACATGACGTCCTCGAAAATGTCGCCCATCGTCGAATCCTCAACGCTCGTGGACCCCAGCGACAGCGTCGAAAAGTGCTTAACCACCTCCAGCAGGCGATTCGCCGCGCTGAGCTTGGCGACCAGCTTGGGGAACTCGAACGCGGTCCAGATGTCCGCGATGTTGTGCGAGAAACCGTTGACGTAGCTGAGCAGCGCCCTATCCACGTTGTCATCCACCGACGCGATACGCGCCAGGTTGAACGGGGAGGTGTTGAAGAAGCTCAAGCCGAAACGATTGCTGACGGCAATATCGATCAGGTACGAGGGCATGTCGCCCTGCGCCTTGACGAACTCGATGACGTCGTCCTTCGTGTCCTCCAACAGGCACTCAAGGCGGCGCAGGACCGTGAACGGCAGGATGTAGTCGCCGTACTCCTGGGGTTCGACGACGTTACGCAGGTACTTGTCAGCCGTGTCCCACACGATCCGGGCGGTGGTGGATGCCGCCGCGCGCGATGCCTCGTTTGCCATGACTGTCTTGCTCCCCCGCGCCTGCGACTACTGCTATTACAACGAAAAATGAGGACGTCCCGCCCGCTGGCATGGCAGCAAGAGAGCGCCCATTGAAGTCTACCTCACGACGCCGAAGCTGACGGGGACGTGAGCATGTCAGCGATGCCGTCCAACTGCGCGCGAATCTCCTCAAAAGGCCTGTCCAGGTCCAGCGTCGTCGCGCTGATTCGGTTGCCGCTCATGCGGTAGGTGGCGTCGGGCTGGACCTCCTCGTCGGTCGCAGCGTAGAGGAGCATGCCCGAAACCTCGGTGTCATCCCCCGCTCGCTCGAGGGCCGCCTGCTTGTTCTTCACGTACGCGAAGATCTGGTACAGGTTCCCCGACTTTACGGTCTTTTTTTCATAGTACGTTTGCATCGTGGAGGTGTAATACTTCGCGTCAATGATGAGCACGCGGCCGCGAGCGCTCAGGGTGATGTCGCTGCGCATGGCGGGCAGCCCATCCGACATGCCGTCGTCGAGCGCCCACTCAATGAAGGACGCACTGGCGCGCAGCCGCGGGTGTTCCCTGCGGTAGTACTCGAGAATGAACTTCTCGTAGAGGCGGCTCATACGCTGCTCGTCGAAAAAATCCATCATGCGCACGCTGCCGTCGCTCTGGGTTTGAAGCAGCCCTTTGACGACGAGCCAGCATACGGCCATCAGCATGCGGTAGGTGCGGTTGTTGCGGTCGTATCGCATGTTCCAGTCGACCGTGTGCAGGTCAATGTCGCGCACGTCTGCGAAGAAGACCATGAGCTTCTTCAGGCTCTTCTTGCGCGCCCGTGAGATGTCCGAGCGCACGAGCAGCGCGGCAGTCGCCTTGATGATGCGGTTCATCGTCGTGTCGACGCTGAACTCGTCGTAGGAGCACACCAGCTGGCGGCGTAGGATCGCCTGCGACTTCACGGACTCTGTGACCTCGATTTTGCCGCGCAGGGAGGAGCGCGCCTCGGTTCGGCTCACGTACTCCTGCCCGAGGCCTCGTTTGAGTTGCAGGGACACGCCTCGCTCGAGGATGGCGGCGCACAGCTCGGCCGCGTTGTCGAAGTCCTCCGTGGCCACTGCCCGGTAGCCCTGCTCGGTGAGCGCCGAGAAGGCGTAGGCGAGCATGTGGAAGACGTTGCGGACGCGAATCACCGCAGCGACCTGCGCAGCCTGTCGCTCCATTCGCGGACCTTGCCGGGTTCGTCGAACCAGTATTCCTTGAGCATCGGGATGAGTTCGTACTCCACGATCGAGGCCATGGCCGCGTCGGTGCAGGTATCGGCGTCCATGTTGCAAAAGTAGCTGTGTCCAATGCAGAATCCTTCGCCGAGCGACTCATCCTCGGCGATCACGCGGTTGAGGGATTCCACCTCACGGACCAATGCCTCGAACCTCGGATTAACGAGGCCGGCGCGGTAGGCGCGGAAGCCCTCGGAGTCGAAGGCGGGACTCAGTTCCACGAAAGCGAAGCGGCGTCGCAGCGCGTAGTCGAGCATCGCGAGGCTACGGTCTGCCGTGTTCATCATGCCGATAATGTGGACGTTGCGGGGAACGTAGAAGAGCTCACGCGAATAGAGGAGCTGGAGCTTATTCTTCGGTCCGCGTTTATCACTCTCGATGAGCATGAACAGCTCGCCAAAGATCTTGGAGAGGTTTCCACGGTTGATCTCGTCAATGACGAAGAAGTAGGCGTTCTCCTCGTCCTCGGCAGCCTTCTTACAGAACGAGTAAAAGGCCCCCTTCACCAGCTCGAATCCCGCACCAGAGGGGCGATACCCCTCAATGAAGTCCTCGTAGGAGTAGCTCTGGTGGAATTGGACCAGCATGACCCGCGAGGCGTCCTTGACGCCCATCATCGAGTAGGCGAGGCGTTTGGCGGCGAAGGTCTTACCCACGCCGGGTGCGCCCTGCAGGATAATGTTCTTCTTGGCGCGCAAGACGCCCACGGTTGCGTCATAGCGTTCCTCGTCCATGAAGACCTCGTCGAGGAATTGTTCGGAGGAATACTCCGGGAAGACCGGCAGCGTTTCCTCATTGGCAACTGATTCTTCATCCTCGCCGTCATCGAAGAAGGCATCAATGCGCGCCAGCAGATCGGGGTAGTCAGTGATCTCAGTGAGGGTCTTCATGGGGAACTGCTGATCACTTCGCCAGCTTCCCCGACGCTTCCACGACACGTTGCGCAGGTGCGGGTACTCGCCCCCTTCCGGGTCATAGACGTAGTCGCCCGTAACGACGCCGCGGCCGAGAATCTCCTTGAGGCCTCGTTTGACGAAAATGACGTCTCCCGGCTTGATCTCGTTCGCGAACTGCCAGACCGCCCGGGCCGAATTCGTCTGCGATGTATTGTCGTCGCGAGTGTCGAGTAGCCGTTGGCGCATGTCCTCCTTGGTGGCGTACTCGCTCAGATCACCGAGTTGGTGCCACCCCAGCCCCATCACGCCGCGTTGATAGAACTCTTCCCACATACAGGCTCCCCGGCCGGGGGCGTAGAGCCAGTAGCGCACGGTCTGCACGTCAGCGTCGCCGAGGGCGGCGGCCTGAACGACCTCTTCCTTCTCCTTGCCAGCTTCCTTCGTCTCACGGTTGACCTGTTCAGAAACTCGCCACGCGCATGCTGACAACTCCGGGAAAGTCGTGTAGTCGTAGGTGCCGGAGGACATGGCATCGAGAACACGGTCGCGCAGCGCCAGATAGGCGAAGGCCCCGGGAGGCGATGCGAGCTGGGAAACCTCGGCGTTCACGTCCGGGGGCATACGATCGGGAAGGCTGAGGAACCAACGATCCCGCGAGCTCAGGTTAACGTAGGCATACGGACGCACCCAGAAAAGGCCCATCGTGACGTTCCAGCTGGCGTTACGTTGTTTGAGAACGGCATCGTACGCGTGACAAAATGCCGCCCCTGTCTGCTCTGTCGGCCGGTCCGCGTAGGCCAAAGCGACCGTGAACAGGTCCCAGAGTCTCTCAATATCGCCCTCGCCCCGACGCGCCTGGTCGTAGAGAGTCGCATTGATATTGAGTAGCGTAGGGACGCCGACGAAATCATCGTGCAGCGGGGCGTGCACGCCGAGGGCTCCACCGATTCCCCGGGCAACCGTCCAACGTTTGGCCGTAGCGAGGCCGCGATTGAAGAGGCCGTAGACCGTAAAAGGATCAATATCCGTCGGAATACCGCCGGAGTCAAGCGTCGGCAGGTCCATACCGAATTCGGCGTAGACATGCTGCAACGTCGCAATAAGAGCCTGCCGATCATCCTTGAAGGCAAGCAGTTTGTCCGCTAGTTCCATGAAAAAGCGCGGCCATGAGTACTGACTATCCATCGTCATGGCCACACCCTACCACCCAGGTGATCGGCGACACGATTCATACGCGTACTCACCCGACAGCAAAGCCGAGCCACGCTCACGCGCCCCGGCCTCGTCAGTGCGCACTCCTCAGTCAAGCTCCGCCAACACGCCCACGTCACGCGCGGCCTGACGCAGGCGCTTATCGCGCGTCCACAGTGACACGCCGGGGGTTACGACAGCACTTGCCAGGAGCGCCACGTCGACAGCACTGAGCCCCCTGCCCCACAGCCGCCGCTCCTCGACGAGATGCCGGACCCCCTGATCGTCGACGTTGCGGACAATCATGAGGCGCTCAAGCATTTTCAAAAAGAACGACCGATTCTTGAGGTTCCCCAACGCGAGTTCAGTGATGACACTCTGATGTATGCACACTTGGTCGCGCTCGAGCAGATCGACCAGAACCGGCTCAGTTTTCCGCAGGTGATCGATCCAGATGCTCGTGTCAACGAGGACTCTCATGCGCGCTGCCGACTCCGCGGGGCAGCCTCCGCCGCCGAATCACTGCCGCCGAGCGCAGCGAGCTGCCGACCGCTCTCAATGCGAACGAGGAGCTCTACCGCATCCCTGATTAAAGCGGATCGTTCTCTAATCCCGGTCAGCTCCTCGGCCCGCGCGAGCAGGTCGTCATCGAGTGTCACAGTGGTTCTCATGGCTACCTCCACATTCAGGATAGCATCACGAGCATCATCATTTGATTCGACTATTGATGCTCGCTCACGCTCACGTGTCCTCTGCCCAACAGCAAAGCCGGGCCACGCCCTCGCGCGACCCGGCTAGCGCCTCGTAAGGTCGAGGAAATTTAGGCAACCTCCACCGTCACAAGGGGAACGATCCCACTCAGCGTATCCCCCAGTGCATCTTCGGCGCGATCGAGCTCATAGCGCATCTGCAGCTTCATCCAGAACCCCGGGGTCGTACCAAAGTAGCGGGAGAGACGCATCGCCGTATCAGCCGTAATCCCGCGCTTCCCGTGGACGATTTCATTGATACGACGGGGCGGAACACCGATAGCAACGGCAAGCTTGTGCTGCGTAATTCCGAAGCCCTCGATGAAGTCCACCATGAGGACTTCGCCCGGGTGAATCGGAGCAATCTTAGTGGTAGTCAACGATCTCAACCCCTTCTGGACCAGCGTCACCCAGGCCTTCACCCTTCACGACTGCACTTGGAGAGGTACCTCACCTGAATGGAAGAACCATTTTGCCCCCACGCCTCAATGCTAACATTCTACTAATCGCGTCGGGCTTGGACCGGCGCACTCTACTACGGGGATCCTCGCCATCACGGCGAGGATCCCTTGGTATTCCAAGAGTATCCTGCACTCCAGCCACGCAGCGCTCCTCACAAGCAAGCGACCGGGCCGCCCCCAGGCGACCCGGCCACTGCCTCGTTCAGAAATGATTAAACATTAAACCTGAACTCAACCCCATACAAGTCCGTCAGCTAGAACATGCGCTCCTGTCGTGGTGAGCTCGCCTTCCGTAGCCTTGCATACTCGAGGAGGTCGGTCACCGTGGCGTTCTTCTTGTGCCACTCATTCACGATCGTCTCGCCGAGCAGCACGTATGCCCAATCCCGGCCGTCGCGCTGTTCCTCCGGTAGCTCGTTGATCTGCTCGCACCATGCCAGCGCAGCCTTCTGCTTGCGCTGCACGTTCTCGTCACTGAGCGCCGACTGTGCCTTGGTCTCGACGACGTAGATGGTGAACGGCGTGCGGATGAGGAAGTCTGGCGAGTACTGCGCGGGCATGCCATCCGCTTTCAGGTAAGGCCGACGCAGGAAATCGTGCCGGTACTCGTGCACCTTGGCCAGGGCTTCGATGCACGAGTCCTTGTCGGCCCAGCGGATGAAGCGTCGTTCAAGCCCGCCGCCTTGGGACGGGATCGGCAGTTTCGGGTAGATGCACTTGTTGACTTCTTCGGCGGTGCTGCCGCGAACCGGGATCGTGGTGACCTCGGACAGTGAACGGTGCTGTACCTCGGCGGAGGCCACAACCTGGCTGTCCTGGAGTTCGACAAGCTTGGTGGCGAACGTTCCGGCGATGCTGTGCGCGACGTCGTCAAGCAGCAGCACGCGCCAGTTCTCTTCGGCCAGCGGGTCAAACTCCTGACCGAATAGGCGATGTCGGATGTAGCTGTCGAGCCAACCGGTGAGCAGCGGGCGGTACGCCTGGAGAATCGGGAACTTTGCGTTCTCGTTGTACTTGCTCTGACTCTTCGTCATCGTCCGGCCGAGCGCCTCGGTGATGCGCGTTGTCATGCGCGAGAGGTAGTCGTTGTAGCCAGTGGCAGTCAGCACGCCGCCGTCGACGCGGTAGTCGCCGTACTGTGTGCCCGTCTCGGCGTCGTGCGAGACAAACCGGTCGCCCTTGCCGACGGTCTTGATGATCAGGTCGAGCGGGTACGGTGACGCGGAAAGCTCGAGTGGATTGATGCTCGGCTGGCGCAGTTCCTCGTCGGCATCACGCAAGATGACGGGGACCTCGAAGTCGTACGCCTGGTATCCAGGTCGCAGATCAACATGCTCCAGGTCGCCGGTGGCACCGGTAGTGTCCGCTTCGTCACCGGTTTCGACCATGAGTCCGCCACTAAGCAGTCCATCGTAGAAGTCGCTGAACGCCGGGTGCTCAACGATGAACAGCACGTCGAAGTAGTTGGTCGGCTCCAGCCCTTTACTGATGCGCTCGCGAGTCTCAGCCTTAAGCTCGTCGATGGAGGGGTCGCCGCGCCACATCAGGCGCAGGCCGCGCCCGATCGTCTGCTCGAGCAGGATGGACGCCTGTGACGAGCGCAGCGGCACGATGACTGCGATATTGCTGACGTCGAAGCCTTCACGGAGCATGAGCACCGAGACGATGACCTTGGGCTGCTTGTGTCGGTCGACGTCGAACAGCTTCTCGCGGATCGGCTCCCACTCTTTCGGGCCAAGTTCAGCCTTGCGGCCGGAGTCGACACGCAGGATGTCGTCCTCAGAAAGCCCCGTGCTTTGCAGATACTCGACGACGTGCGGTGTGACGTTGGTGTCCTCACAGACCACCAGCAGCTTCGGATGCTTGTCCGGATCGGCGTCGGCGAACTGTTCTTCGAGGATTTGTAGCTTCTTCAGGCCAGCCTGGAGCATGACGCGCTGACCGTTCGACAGGCCTGTGACGCGCTTCTGCTCGTCGCGCTCTGCCTTGAAGTCCAATGGTAGCGCCGCGATCTCCTTGCGCTTATCGAGCGCAAGCGACTTAACGAGTCCGGCACGCATGGCGGACTTGAGGTCGAAGTCAACGACGATGTGCGGGAAGTAGGCCTTGCCCTTCGAGCGCCCTGAGCCGACCTCGTTGTAGGGGGTTGCGGAAAAGTCGATCTGGATGAAACGGCGGCCCTTTGTCGAGGCGATCTCACTCAGGCTCTTCTGCCACTCGACGTCGGTGACCTCATCCGACTTACGCACTTCATGGATGTGGTGCGCCTCGTCGTTGAACACGACCAAATCGGGCAGGTCTTTCAGAGCTTGGAGTGGGCCGCCCCGCAGGAACCGTCGGTCCAGCACATCAAGCGCATTCCCGGCATTCTTGCCAGGAGTGAGCGGGAAGAAGCTCTCGACTGCGGCCTTCGGGTCGATCTCGGCGCCAGGCGCTTCGACTTCGTCATCGTCGAGAAAGTCGGGGTCTTCCTTGCCCGCGAGTAGATGCCAGTTTGTGATCGCGATCAGGCCCGAGCCGGTGACCTTGCGACCGATCTCGGTCTTGGTGACAACGGAGGACTGAAGGAACGTGAAAACCTGCGTGCGGTAGGTGTCCGGGATGAACAGATCCTGCTGACGGTAGATGTCGCTCGTGGCGAAGTCTCGCTCGCCATCCTGTTCTTTGCCTTGGAACGAGTCCAGGAGACGGTCGTACACGATGAGACCCGGTGCAACGAGCAGGAAGTTGCTGGAGAAGCGCGGATCCTGCGGGTCTGCGAGCTTGTTCAGATACTGCCAGACCAGCAGGGCGTTCAACACCCACGTCTTACCGGTGCCCGTCGCCATCTTCGCCGCGTACTTCGGGTGATCGTGACGGTCTCGCGTAACCTCGCTAAGCACACCGCCCTCGAGCATCGCCTCCGGAGCGACTGCCTCGTAGAGATCACGCAGACGGGTCGTGCCGAGAACTTCGTGCGCGTAGATGATGTGGAGGATTGCGGCGCGCTGTCCAGCGTGGAAATTCAGCTCACGCAGTTCGCAGTAGTCCTGCTGGAACCAGAAGCGCAGTAGCTCGGCGGTCACCGGAGTGACCTGGTCAAGTAGCTTCGAACCAGTACCATCGACGATCCCGGGGATCAGCGGGTCAACGACCGCAGAAAGCCCCTTGGCAAGCGGGAAGTCAGCAAAACCGCTCACGGCTGCACCTCCACACCCGAGATAACAACCTCAGACTCGAAGCCGAACACGTCAACGGCACGCACACAGACCGTGCGCGGACCATCCACCCGAGGCAAGTCGAGCACTGCGGTCGTGACGACCCGCAGTTCGTCACCGTCGTTCTCGGTGTTGCCCCGGTAGTCCTGCCAGACGGAACGGAAAACCTCGCCGTCGTAGTCGGGATCGACCGCCCAGTATTCAATGAGCGCCAGCGACTCGGAGTTCATCACCTCCTGGAGCTTGGCTCGGTTTGCTTGGTCGAGGTTGATCGCGTCTGGCGACAGCAGTATGTAATTTTGCAGTTCCACCGCCAAAGACTCACGGCTTCCGTCCGAAGTACGCGAGACCACCTTGGCCTCTAGGTATTGGAGGCTTGAGAAGCGCACTTCGGAGCCGAGCTTGTCCGCGCCCTTCTTCTTGAGTCTGTCAAGAAGATCGGGCGGGATCACTAGCACTTCTAGGTTTGGGTCGTTGAGATCGGCTATGTCCTGGCCGATCCCTGCCGCGAAGTTCCAGCCGAGGACAACAACCTTGTCGAAGCCACCCATCTTCGCCTCTCGGTAGCCTTGCGCGCGTTTGAGAGTCGAAATGGTGGTGAGCCGAGAGGGGCTGTCAGCAAGCACCAGAGTTCGCGTACCTGGGAGCCGACCCAAGCTTCCATTCACGTTCTCCTCATGAGGCAGTGGAAGTGCACCGAAGAGGTCGAGCACGACTTTGGCCAAGTCGCCGACGCGGAACGAACGACCGAGCGTCGATCTCGCCTGCTCCACTTGATAGTCACCTATGGCCTGGTATAGGAAGGGTTTTGCGTCCTGATCAATCAGCCGCTTTCGAACAATCATTGTCGACGGCTTCCCGAGGTCCGTTACAACCCAACAGCGCCCGAGCCGCTCAGCCACCGCTGCCGTAGTCCCTGAACCTACGAAGAAGTCAGCGACAAGATCACCCCCGTCTGAAGACGCCTGAATGATTCTCTCAAGGAGTCGACCGGGTTTCTGTGTACCGTACCCCGTAGTCTCACCCTTCTGAAGAGTCTGGACATCGCTCCATACGTCCCGCGACCGCACACCTTCAGGATTCAGGTAGATCTTCTTCTGAGGTACGCGGCCCGCCTTGACCCAGAGAATTCCCTCCTCAAGCCACTCCAACGCGGTTTCTTTGGGCATCCGGTAGCCACCGGCAGGAGGTTTTTCACCAAGTCCCAGGTCGTAGACATACCCTCCGCCACCAGGGTTATCGATGGGACCGAGGCGGTACTGACCAGCCTCGTCAGTCTTGAGACGCTTCTTATTCGATCCAGCGTGCGCTTGGAAGACTTCGTTCCAGACGATCTTTTTTGGGTTCTTCCGGTAGAAAAAGATCGTGTCGTGGGACTTAATGAACTTCTTATTCTTCGCAGATGAGTCGCCGATTGCTCCTGGCCATATAACCTCGTTTACAAAGGACTCGCGACCAAAAACTTCGTCAAGAATAATCTTCAGATAGTGCGCGACGCGATAGTCGATATGGACATAGATAGAACCCGTCTCGGCGAGCAATTCACGCATGAGAACGAGGCGCGGGACAATCATAGCCACATAAGAGGCAGTTCCGTCTGACCATGTATCAGAATAGGCAAACTGCTCCAAGACCGTAGGCTTCTGGTCGATCGTCGTTCCAGGAAGTTTAATCTTCGTCCGGTAGTCCGCCTTCGAGTCGAACGGGGGGGTCGATGTAGATCAGGTCGATCTTTCCTCGCAGACTCGGGCTGTCTTCGTCGCCTGCGAGAAGCGCAGCCATCGCCAGCAGATTGTCGCCGTAGATTAGTCGGTTAGGCGCGTGAATCATGCGCTCACCATCATCGAACCTTAAATCGAGCCCTTCACGAGCTTTCGACGGGATAACAAGCTCGCGGGTCTGTAGGCTAACCCGGTTGCGACCCTCTAGTTGCTCCAGAATCTGCGCTGCTTGACGTTTGCCTGCGGCGACAATGCCTGGCAGCTGTTCCAGCAGTGACTTACTCATGTCGAGGCTTCCTCTCTTGGCCGCTACTTCTTACTTCTAGATGCTAGCCCTGTCCTAAACTCGGACGGTGTTCAGTCGGTTACGTCTGTCGTTCCCCGCGCGAATATGAGTGCGGTGCCCCTAGCTCGCAGGGAGTGGGAAGCGAGCCATCACCTTCGACGCCAACTCATGGGTTCTGCGTTCGATGTCATCGCTAACCCAAGACGCACGGGTCACTAGTTCGGCGTTTAGCGAGAGCCCATTTCGGTACCCGATGTAGCGACCCTTCGAGTCCTGACGATCCCGCTTCTCTAAGAACGACTTATTCCCGAGATTGCTGTTGTAGGCAGTGATCGTGAGATTGCCGAGTCTGTGCTTGTACTCTTCCTGCACCTTGTGAGCGACGTCCGCCCCACCGAGCATCTCAGTCCAAGCGGCCGGCAGATTCTCTCCCTGGGGAAGAATGTGTTCGATAGTCCACACAAAGCGGTTCTTCTCTTGACGCCACAGGTCGACTCTCGTCTCCTTGGTCATCGCATCCTCGGCCAGAGTGGCGAGAATGAACCGGGTGATGTCGGTGTTCTCTTCGTAGATGCGCCCCATGAGGCGCGAACGGAACTCCTCGTCGGAGGCTGACGCTTCACGCAGCCTCTCGGCAACGATGGCCACAACCGCTTCACCCCGAGCATTCTTGAGAGCTTCGATGAGCGTCATGAAGATCTTGGCCAAGGCGTAGGTCTGCGGATAGCCCGTGAGGTTTCGGCGGACGAAGAAGCTCGTAAGCAGGTCGGTAACGACTTCGACATGAGCATCTTCCAAGCCGATCTCAGCTTGCTTTTCCATCAACCACATCAGCAGGACATATGACGGGGCACCTTGGGCCCTCATGAGCCTCTGGAAGGCCCGGTCCAGCGTCGTTGGCTGATCGATCTCCGAAACACAGTTGATGCGTCCATACGTCTTGCTCGCTGCGACGAGTGCCGCAACGACCTCTGATAGCTCCGACTGCAGAAGCTTCTCGTAGATACGGATCAGATTGGACTTGGTCGCAACGGTTGCGTTCGCAATCTCCGGCAACTCAGCCTTGAAGGCGTTGTAGTAGTGACGCAGAAAGCGCTCTTGGGTGGAGTAGCTATCTCCGAGGTTCGACAGCATCTCGTTCCAGTGTCTGAACGCCTGATCAACATTCATGATCTGTTTCTTCTCGGACTCTGCGAGAAGGTGATTCTTGATCAGGTCCACCGGGGACAGAGGCATGCCTCGGTTGTTGAGTGACTCAAAGAGGACGAAGGCGTCCGCGTGGCTTGCAACCTCAATCTTCACCATGACGGCCTTCAGGGCCGCCTCGTGAACCCTGAGCGCAGCTTCCGTCTGAGTCACGCCTTCCGTCTCGGCCAGATTGAGAATGGCAGTGCGAAAGTACTGGTAGCACTTGGCAATACGCCGACTGGGGAAGTAGGGCTTCCACTCGCCTTCGATTGGCAGCCCGGCATCTTGGAGCACCTTCCGATAGTCGAAGAGGTTGAGACCCTGCTTCTGCGGAGTAACTCTCGGCAGCCCGTCAGACTTCCGAACAAGGAGGCGTCCAAGGTTGGTGAGGTCCGTGCGAGTGTCGTCGTCCAAATCCTCCCGGCGCTCCTGCAGGAGGGCATACACCGCCGCCAAGAGAATCGTCAATGTTGTGAGCCGTTGCTGGCCGTCCACCACCTGAAGGATGTTGCCCTCAAGCGTGTCCGTCGTCTGATCCAGCGTGATGATCGTGCCTAGGAAGTGCGCACCATCGGCGTCGACCAAGTCCTCAAAGAGATCTTCCCAATGCGACTTACGCCACGAATACTCACGCTGGTAGGGCGGAATCCGGTAGGAGACGTTTCCCTCGTGACTGAAGAGGGTGTGGACCGGATACTGGTTGGCCGACTTGATCATTCCTCATCTCCCTACTTCTTGCCACCAGACGTTAGTCCAGAACGGAACTCCACGACGTCACCGTCGTGCATCACGTAGTCCTTGCCTTCCATGCGGACCTTGCCGGCGGCCTTCGCGGCGGCCATGGAGCCGGCCTCGACCAGGTCGTCGTAGGAGACGACTTCGGCCTTGATGAAGCCCTTCTCGAAGTCCGTGTGGATGACGCCGGCGGCCTTGGGGGCGGTGTCGCCCTTGTGGATCGTCCAGGCGCGCGCTTCCTTCTCACCGGCGGTGAGGTAGGTCTGCAGGCCGAGGGTGTCGAAGCCGACGCGGGCCAGCTTGTCCAGGCCGGACTCGTCCTGGCCGGATTCGGCGAGCATCTCGCGGGCGTCCTCGTCGTCGAGCTCGACCAGCTCGGCCTCGAACTGGGCGTCCAGGAAGATGGCCTCGGCGGGCGCGACGAGGGCGCGCAGCTCGTCCTTCATCTCCTCGTTGTCCATCTCGGCGGCGTCCATGTTGAACACGAAGATGAAGGGCTTGGAGGTCATGAGCTGGAAGGAACGCAGCGCGTCCTGGTCCA
The DNA here is from genome assembly GCA_902373545.1 of uncultured Actinomyces sp. Taxonomy (GTDB): domain Bacteria; phylum Actinomycetota; class Actinomycetes; order Actinomycetales; family Actinomycetaceae; genus Pauljensenia. The sequence continues at coordinate 25,007 of CABKMZ010000002.1, forward strand.
GCTTGGCGCCCTCGGGGCCGGACAGCAGCTCGCCGCGTTCCAGCAGCTCGAGGGCCGCCCGCGCGGTCTCAAGGACGATCGGCTCGGTCTTCTTGCCGCGCACCTCCTTCTCGAGGCGCGGGATCTGCTTCTCGACGGTCTGCATGTCGGCGAGAATCAGCTCAGTCTTGATGGTCTCAATGTCCGAGGCCGGGTCCACCTTGCCGTCGACGTGCACGACGTCGGGGTCCGAGAAGGCGCGCGTGACCTGGCAGATCGCGTCGGCCTCACGGATGTTGGCGAGGAACTGGTTGCCCAGGCCTTCACCTTCGGACGCGCCGCGCACGATGCCGGCGATGTCCACGAAGGACACGGTGGCGGGCAGGATGCGCTGGGAGCCGAAGATCTCCGCGAGCTTGTTCAGGCGCGGGTCGGGCAGGGGGACGACGCCGACGTTGGGCTCGATGGTCGCGAAGGGGTAGTTCGCGGCGAGCACGGTCGCGCGGGTCAGGGCGTTGAACAGGGTGGACTTGCCGACGTTGGGCAGTCCGGCGATACCGATAGTAAGAGACACGCCCCCATCCTATCCGAGCAGCCCCGGCGACGCGGGCCCCACGCGCCACGTCACGCCGACGCGCGGGGCGCTCGGCTCACTGCGCGAATTCGACGGGCGCCAGCTGTAAGAAGTCACCGAAGGTGATCGTCACATCATCAGACTTCCTGACCCTCACGCCGCGCTCACCGAGCGCATAGAGCCTCGAATAGACAGCATCGCCCTCAGTCTCGCCAAAGCGCGCGGCACCGAACATCTGCGTCATCGTCTGACATAGTTGCCAGGCGGCAGCCGCCCCCGCGCGCGGCTCAACGCGCGTGCGAGCGGGAGTCGGCGAAATGGTGAGCACCCACTCTCCCCGCGATGCCTTCTCCTGCGCGATCCAGCCGTCGCCGACCAAGGAGACATCGCGGCCGTCAAACTGCCCCGCAACGCCCCCATTGGCGACAAGAACGTCACGCACGGGCACGCCCCTCGCCCACTGGTCCACGATGCCGCACACCTGACCGAAGGCCAGGCCGGTGCGCATAGGAACGGTCTCCACCTCATCACGGGAACCCGCGGACGGCTCCGGGGACGCGACCTGGGCGGCGAGGTCCCGCAGCTGCGCGAACGTGAGGGCGGGCCGACGATTCTCCTGAGAATCGGGCGCGTACCCCTGCTCGTTCTCCTCCTCGAACCAGTCGAACTCCTCGATCTCCTCGGGGCTCTCCGAACCGTTCGGGCTCAGGGGCGTGACTGCAAGACCACCGGAAGCCAGCATGGGCACGTCGCGCAGGCGCGCGCCGCCCGCCAGCCCGGCGAGCACCCTCCCGAAGCCGAGGGGGAAGCCCGGGGGAAGAAGAACCGTCTCCCCGGTCGCGTCGCTGGCCAGCTCCACGCCGTCGGCGCTCACCGACGCGGTGAGAACACCGAGGCCGGAGACGCGCAGATCCCACTGGTAGCGGATCTGCGGGCGCCACTGCGGCGGCATCATGCCCAGCCCGTCGACCAGGTCGGACATGGAACGGTCGAACTCCGCGTCGAACTGGTCCCAGCACGAGCACATGGTGCACGGCTTCGACCTGATGTCGATTTCCTGAATCTCGGGCCCGAGCGCAATCATCCACCGGTAGGGCTTGTACTCGGGTTCCTCCGACTCCAGGTTGTAGTATTCATCGTTTTCGATGAGCCTGGTATCGCCAAACGACGAGTGGATGGTCGTCCCTCGGACCGACAGAAGCAGGGAACGATCAGGGGTGCGCCACCGAATGTGTGTCTCCTCCTGCTCAGACCCGCCAATGATGATCGGTTTGACCGGCTCCATCATCTGCGCCGCCTCCAAGATGAACTGGTGGCAATCCTCGCGCGTCATGTCGCGCCCTACCAGGGCGGCGACGGCGTCGCTCACTCGTTCGATGGGATCCATGCGCAAACCTCCACGTTCGCTTGACAATCAGCGGAGCCCCGCCCCTCACAGCAAGCTTACCGCAGTGTCAGACGCACGCACGCGGCGGTCTCAGCTGGTGTGGTCGGGCCCTGCCACACGGGGCGCGCGGGGAGTCGGTCGCGCGGGGGAGGCAGGGAGAGGGACGAGTGGGAAAGGGAGGAGCGGGAGTGGCGGGCTACGCCGACGCGCGGGGGTAGAAGGCCTTCATTTCCTCGAAGTTCCCGAGCCGAAGTCGCAGCCCGAGGAGGGTGTCGACGGCCAGCGCCCGCTCCCCTGCTGCGAAGAATCGGGTGTAGACGAAATGGCTGGTCGTCTGGCCCGCGAAGGGCGCTCCAACCATGGCCTTCAGCGCGCCGCTCAGCTCCCAGGCTGCACCCGCGAGCGCCTGGTCGTCAGTCCACGTCTCCCCTTCGGCGGACGAGACGATGATGGCCCATTCGCCGTTGTGTTCGGGCTGGTAGGCCACCCAATCGGTGCCGACGATCGCCTGCTCGTTGAGGTAGGTGCCGGGCGTCCCGCCGAGCTCGCGCGTCAGGAGATCAGAGACGGGCGCGCCGCCGAGCCACTGCTGGGCGATCCATTGCAGGTGTTGGGTAGTCAGGCCGGCGCGCATGGGGCTGGCGTTGTCTCGCGTGGTACGAGGCCTGGGTTTCTCATCAGAATCAGCCTCGGCCAGTGCAACCGCCGTACGCAGGTCGTCGAAGGTGAGGGCGGGGCGTTTGTTGTGCTCGTTGTCGGGGGCGAACTCGTCCCAGTTGTGCTGCTCCATCCACGCGATCTGTTCCAGAAGATCAGGGGTTTCGCGCCCCGTCAGGCTCGTGGGGCCGGCGGTGAATCCGCGGGATTCCAGGAAGCGGACGTCGCGCAGGGGTGCTCCTCCTGCCAGGCCCGCGAGGATGCGGCCGATTCCCATTGGGAATCCCGGGGGCAGGGTGACACAGTCGCCGGTTGCGTCGGAGGAGATCTGGACCCCGTCGACGGTGGCGCGCACCGTGATGACGCCCAGGGAGGTCACGCTCATGTCCCACTGGTAGATGATCTGGGGGCGCCAGGCGGGCGGGAGCTTCGCCAGATCGTGGGGCAAGGCCTGGAAGACGGGATCGAAGACCTCGTCGAAGAGGTCCCAGTTGTAGCACAGGCATGCGCACTGCTTGGTCCAGATGTCCCCGGGCTCTGCGGGGCCTGTGAGGATCGTCCAGTGGAAGGGCGCGTCTTGCACGAGGCCCCACTTGAAGTCGCGGAATTCCTCGTCGTCGGCGTGCTCGGCGTTGACGAAGCTCACCGACACGAGGGGTGTCTCGGGTTCGTGTCCCCCGCTGATCACCAGGGTGCGCTCGCCGAGGCGCCAGCGCACCTCGCTGCCGCATGTGCCTCCGCCGACGATGACGGGACGAGCGGGTGCCACCAGCTTCGCGGCATCCAGGAGGAACTGGTGCGCGTCCTCGAGCGTCAGGTCGCGCCCTACCAGGGCGGCGACGGCGTCGCTCACTCGTTCGATGGGATCCATGCGCAAACCTCCACGTTCGCTTGACAATCAGCGGAGCCCCGCCCCTCACAGCAAGCTTACCGCAGTGTCAGACGCGCGCACGCGGCGGTCTCAGCTGGTGTGGTCGGGCCCTGCCACGCGGGGCGCGTGGGGGCGCGCAGGCGCCATGCCGGCCTTCTTGAGGTCGGCGCGCAGGTCGCGCGGCAGCGCGAAGGTCGTCGATTCGGTTTCGGTGCGGGCCACCTCGACGGTGGGGAATCCGCGCTCCTGCAGCCATTCGATGACGTCGCGCACGAGGATTTCGGGAACGGACGCACCGGAGGTGAGCCCGACGGTGCGGGCGCCTTCGAACCAGGACTCCTCGAGTTCCTCCGCCTTGTCGACGCGGTACGCGGACCCCGCCCCGGCCTCGAGCGCGACCTCGACGAGGCGCACGGAGTTCGAGGAGTTGGCCGAGCCGACGACGACCATGACGTCCACCTGGGGCGCGATGAATTTCACGGCGCCCTGGCGGTTCTGGGTGGCATAGCAGATGTCGTCCGACGGCGGGTCGATGAGCTGGGGGAAGCGCTGGCGCAGACGGTCCACGGTCTCGCGGGTCTCGTCGACGGAGAGCGTGGTCTGGGAGATCCACACGACGCGCGAGGGGTCGCGCACGACGACGTTATCGACCTCGTCGGGGGTGCCCACGACCTGGATATGGTCGGGGGCCTCGCCGAAGGTGCCCTCGACCTCCTCGTGGCCCTGATGGCCTACCAGGATGATGTCGTAGTCTTCCTTCGCGAAGCGCACGGCCTCGCGGTGCACCTTGGTCACGAGCGGGCAGGTCGCGTCGATCGTGGCGAGGTGGCGGGTGGCGGCGGCCTCGTGGACGGCCGGGGAGACGCCGTGCGCGGAGAAGACGACGCGGGCGCCCTCGGGCACCTCGTCGGTCTCCTGGACGAAGATCGCGCCGCGCTTGGTCAGCGACTCGACGACGAACTTGTTGTGGACGATCTCCTTGCGCACGTAGACGGGCGCGCCGTACAGCTCGAGGGCCTTTTCGACGACGTCGACGGCGCGGTCCACGCCGGCGCAGTATCCGCGGGGGGCGGCCAGGAGGATACGGCCGTTACCTTCGCCGTGGGCCTCGGGCAGGGGGGTCTCGGCGCTGGCGCGCAGGTCGACGTTTTCATTCATGCGTCAACCCTATCGCCCGGGGCGCTGACCGTGCGCGTGGGCGCGGAAATCCCACATTGGCGCCTCTATTGACGAGGCCGGGGCGCGCCCGCGTTGTCGTCTGCCCACACGCGTTGGGGCGGCGGCGCAGATGGGGGCGGCGTGTGGCATCCTGTGTGAGTGACCTCGCCTTACTCTCCCTCCTCGCCCGCAGCCGGGCCCGCATCCGGCACTGCTCCTGCGCAGCCGCCCGCCGCGAAGGCCGCCGACACGACGCGGGATAACCCGTGGCCGCTGCGCAGGCTGACGGAGAACATCAAGGTGTATGTGGACCGCATGAGCCCCCTGTGGGTGGAGGGCCAGGTCGTCGAGTACAAGGTGCGCCCGGGCGCGAGAATGCACTTTTTGACGCTGCGCGACCTGGACACGGACACGTCGATGACGGTGACCGCGTGGGCGGGCGTCATGGATTCCACGCCTCTGACGGAGGGCGCGCGCGTGGTGACGCGCGTCAAGCCCGTGTTTTGGGAGCGTTCGGGTCGCCTGAACCTTCAGGCCGCCGAGATTCACCTCCAGGGTGTGGGCGACCTGCTCGCCCAGATTGAGGCGCTGCGCGCCCGCCTAGCCGCCGAGGGCCTGTTCTCCGATGCGCGCAAGAAGCCGCTGCCGTTCCTGCCGCGCACGATCGGGCTGATCTGCGGACGCAATGCGAAGGCGAAGGACGACGTGGTCGTCAACGCATCGGACCGGTGGCCCACCGCGCGCTTCGAGATCCGCGAGGTCGCCGTGCAGGGAGACCACTGCGTGCCCGAGGTGGGCCGCGCGCTCCTTGAGCTGGACGCCATGGACGAGGTCGACGTCATCGTCATCGCGCGCGGCGGCGGCGCGGTTGAGGACCTGCTTCCTTTCTCCGAGGAGCGCCTCGTGCGCGCCGTCGCGGACGCACGCACCCCCGTCGTCTCTGCGATCGGCCACGAGGGCGATTCTCCCCTGCTGGACCTGGCGGCCGACTACCGGGCCTCGACGCCGACGGACGCGGCCCGCCGCATCGTCCCAGACCGCGCCCGCGAGCGCGACGGCGTCACGCAAGCCGTCTCCCGCATGCGTGGAGCGTTGGCCGGTCGCCTCATGGCGGAGCGCTCTCACCTGTCGCTCCTGACGTCGCGGCCGGTGCTCCAGGGGCCGGGGGCCATCATCGACGGGCACCGCAGCGCCCTCGACCAGCACGTGACCGCGCTGCGCACGGCGGTCGAGCGCCGCCTGGCGTCGGAGCGCCAGAGCCTGACCCGTGCACGCGCCACGCTCACCGCCCTGTCCCCGCAGGCGACGCTGGACCGCGGCTACGCGCTGCTCAAGACGCCATCGGGTCAGCTCATCACGTCCTCGGCGCAGGTCAAGAAGGGCGACCTCATTGAGGGAATCCTCGCCTCTGGCCGCATGGTCGCCCAGGTGGTGGGCGCCACCAATCCGACCCCGCCCGCCGATTCGTAACCCGGGACCTGCGCCCCAGCCTCGTCCCACCAATCACCCAAGGTAAGGAAGAACACAATGACCGCGAATGATCAGCTGCCCGATCCTCAGTCCCTCGGATACGAGGCAGCGCGCGACGAATTGGTGCGCATCGTCCAGACCCTCGAGGGCGGGCAGGCACCGCTCGAGGACACGCTGTCACTCTGGGAGCGCGGCGAGGCACTGGCGGCGCGCTGTTCCCAGATCCTGGACGGTGCGCAGGCGCGTCTTTCTGGACTCGCGACGCCCCCGACCCCCGAAGCGCGCTAGTCTACATTCTGTAGATCCGCTCACACGCAGGCGAGGAGACACCATGACGGTGCAATCTGGACCCCACATTCTCGCGATCGGCGAGGCGCTCATCGACGTCGTCATCACGTACGAGCAGCCCGACTTCCCCGTTGAGGTCCCAGGTGGCTCTCCCGCGAACGTCGCCCTGACGCTGGGTCGCCTCGGCCGCCCGGTGGCGCTGGCGACCTGGATCGGTCTGGACGAGCGCGGCCGCCTCATCGACTTCCACATGTACGATTCCGGCGTGCACGTCACCGGGGCCTCGCGCGGTGCCTCGCACACGTCGACGGCGCTGGCACGCCTGGACGAGTCGGGGGCCGCCTCCTACACCTTCGACCTGGAGTGGGCGCCCACTCCACCAATCACCGTTCCGCCTACCGCTCAGATCATCGAGGCGGGCTCGATTTCGGCGATCATCGAGCCGGGCGCCTCCGCCGTTCTTGACGCGCTGACCCGCGGCCGCGAGCACGCGCTCGTGTGCTTCGACCCGAACGCGCGCCCCTCGATCATGGGCGAACCCGAGGCGGCCCTCGCCTCCCTCGAGCGTTTCATCGCGCTGGCCGACGTCGTCAAGGTCTCGGATGAGGACATCGAGTGGCTGACGGGCGGTGCCCCCATCGACGAGGTCGTGGATCGTTGGCTCGGCATGGGGCCCTCGCTCGTGGTCGTCACGCGAGGCAAGCACGGGAGCGACATCGCTACGGCCTCGGGCCTGCGTGTCACGAAGACCCCGGGCAACGTCGAGGTCGTCGACACTGTTGGCGCGGGAGACTCCTTCATGGGCGGCATCATCGACGCCATGTGGGGCATGGGCCTGCGCGGCGCCGACGCGCGCGAGGCTCTGCGTTCCCTGTCCGAGGAGCAGGTCCGCGCCATTATCGACCGCGCCAGCGCCGTCTCCGACGTGACCGTGTCACGCAAGGGCGCGAACCCGCCCTGGGCGCACGAACTGTCCTGAGGCGACTCCCCCCACCAACGCGAGCGAGGCCGGTCCCCACAGCGGGGTCCGGCCTCGTTCAGTGTTTGCGTGCGCGCGATGTGGCGCGGGCCTACTTGCCCATGCGGCGCTCGCGCTGGGCGTAGGAGCGCAGGGCACGCAGGAAATCCACGCGACGGAAGTCGGGCCAGTAGACCTCGCAGAAGTAGTACTCGGAGTGCACGGACTGCCACAGCATGAAACCGGACAGGCGCTGCTCCCCCGAGGTTCGGATGACGAGGTCGGGGTCGGGCTGGTCCTTCGTGTACACGTGGGCGGTGATGTCAGCGTCCGTGAAGGAGTCGGCGAGCTCGTCGAGGGTGCGGCCCTGGGCGGAGGCCTCGCGCATCATGGCGCGGACGGCCTCGGTGATCTCGTGTCGGCCGCCGTAGCCCACCGCGATATTGACGGTCATCCCCTGCACGTCCGCGGTGCGCGCGACGGAAGAACGCAGGTCCTCGCCCACCTTCTCGGGCAGCAGGGACAGATCACCGACGACCGCTAGCTTCCAGCGCCCCTGGTCGGCCAGGAGGGACACGGCCTCGCAGATGATGCGCAGCAGCTCACCCAGCTCGCCCGCGTCGCGCGAGAGATTGTCGGTGGACAGCAGCCACAGGGTAACGATGGAAACGCCTGCGTCCTCGGACCACTGGAGGAACTCGGCGATCTTGCCCGCGCCCGCGCGGTGCCCCTGCGAGGCGGTCGCGCCCAGCGACTTGGCCCAGCGGCGGTTCCCGTCGAGGATGACTCCCACGTGCTTGGGTACTGCCGCGTCGGACAGCTCGGCTTTGAGGCGACGCTCATACATGTCGTAGAGCATGTTCCACTGGCCCATGTCGTCTCTCCTTAGTGTCGGCGCGGCGCGCGGCGTACGCTTATGGGATTAAGGGTATCGCGCCGCTGGCCACAGGGAAACAGAAATGCTCTCGCAGTGCGAGAACAAACCCGCCACGTCAACTTACGGCGTAGTAACCTACGGTGGCGTAAGGAATTGATGAGGTGAAGAGATGAAGATCGCATCGCTCACGCCCAAGCAGTGGGCGTCCGGACAACTCGTCCACATCAAGCCGAAGTTGCGCGGGTGGCTCCACCTGGGCGCGGCCCCCCTATCCCTGGCAGCCTCCATCGTCCTGGTGTGCCTGGCCCCCACGACCCCGACCAAGATCGGATCGGCCGTCTACCTGGCCTGTTCCCTTATCCTCTTTGGTGTCTCCGCCACCTACCACCGCTTCTACTGGGCGCCGCGCTGGGAGACCGCGTGGAGGCGCATGGACCACTCCAACATCTTCCTGCTGATCGCCGGCACCTACACGCCGCTCACCATCGCCCTCCTGAACCGTTCCGATGCCACTATCCTCCTGTCCGTTGTCTGGGCAGGGGCGAGCGCTGGCATCTTGCTCAGCCTGTTCTGGCCCACCGCGCCGCGCTGGCTCTCCACCCTCGTCTACGTCGCGCTCGGATGGGTGGCCGTCTGGTACCTGCCCCAGCTATGGGCCGGGGGCGGACCCGCCATCGTCTGGCTCATCGTCGCTGGCGGCCTCCTCTACACGGTGGGCGCTCTCGTCTACGGCCTGAAGAAGCCCGACCCCTCCCCCACCTGGTTTGGGTTCCACGAGATCTTCCACGCTTTTACCGTCGCCGCGTGGGCCTGCCACTGCGTCGCCGTCTACCTGGCGGTCCTAGGCGGCTGACGCGCCACCGACAGCGCTGAATACGTCGAGACGCGCAATGTTGCTACACTCGACACCGTGCGCGCCGACACCCCCGTGTCGGCGCTCAACTTACTGACACACGTCAACGGAGGAACCATGGCCGACACTCAGTGGCTCACGCAGGCCCAGTACGACCTGCTCGCAAACGAGCTCAAGGAACGCGTCGAGGTCAAGCGCGTCGAAATCGCCCGACTCATCGACGCCGCCCGCCAGGAGGGCGACCTGCGCGAGAACGGCGGCTACCACGCCGCCCGCAACGAGCAGTCGATGAACGAGACGCGCATCCAGGCCCTCCAGGACATGCTCGAACACGCCGAGGTCGGCGAGACCCCCGCCGACGACGGCATCGTCGAGCCCGGCATGGTCGTCACCGCCCTGGTGGCCGGCCGCGAGCAGACCTTCCTCCTGGGTTCGCGCGACGCCGGCGGCGACCTGGGCATCCAGGTCTTCTCCGCGCAGGCCCCTCTCGGTGCCGCCGTCATCGGCCACAAGGCCGGCGACAAGCTCTCCTTCGAAGCCCCCACCGGCCGCATGATCGACGTCGAAATCATCGAAGCCAAGCCCTTCGAAGGCTGACGCGCTCCCGGCGAGACAGGAAGCTGCCTCGCCCACTCACGCAACAGGCGGGTCCCACCCTAGGGTGGGACCCGCCTGCGTCATACGTGCGTGTTCACGCGTCCACGTGCGGCGTCGGGGGTTCCCCCGACGTCTCCTTCTCGCCCGCGGCCGAATCGCTCGAGGAGGCGGCCTTACCCGACTCCACCCGCACCTTCACCACGGGCTCAGACTCAGCCACGGCCTCGTCCATATCGAGCCTGGAGTGGTAGGGGCGCGTGTCCACCTTACCCGCGTACGTCGCGGCGATCTGCTCCTCAAGCATTCCGGGAGGCCCGCCCGGTCGGTCCTGGGCCGTAGCCAATTCGGGCATCGGGTCGTAGCCGTGCAGGTACATGACGGTCGCGTTGATGAAGGCCGCGATCGGCACGGAGAAGACCGCGCCCGCAATGCCCGCAATCGCCGAACCTGTGGTGATCACGAGCATGACAGCAACCGGATGCAACGATACTGCGTTCGACATCATGAAAGGCTGGAGGATGTTCGACTCGACCTGCTGAACCACCAGGATGATGATCAGCATGATGATCGCCTTGGACAGGCCGCCATTCACAGCGGCCACCAAGACCGCGATCACTCCCGACGTCAGCGCACCCAGAATCGGCACGAACGCCGCGAAGAACGTAATGACACCGATCGGAATGGCCAGGGGAACGCCCAGGAAGAACGCGCCCAGCGCGATGCCGGTGGCGTCAATCGCCGCAACCTGAATCTGTGTGCGTACGTAGGAACCGAAGGTCGCCCAGCCGCGGATCGCGCTTTCGTGGACGGGCACGCGCGCGGGCGCGGGCAGCAGGCGCACGCACCACAGCCAGATGGAGCGGCCTTCCTTGAGGAAGAAGAAGAGGCAGAAGAGCATCGTCAGGCCCGACGTGGCCAACGTGCCCACCGACGAGGTGATATTGATGGCACCGGTCGCCAGCGTCTCCTTGTTGGTGTCGAGCCAGGTGACGAGTTCGGTGCGCAGCGCCTCAAGCATGTTATTCAAAACGGCCGTGTCGAGCTTGAGTGGACCGTTCGTGAGGTAGTCGTTGTGTGCCAACGCGTTGAGCAAGGCGGCGAAGCCTTGCACGGCCTGAGTCGCCAGCTGCGGCACCTGCTGGATGAGCTCGGCGGCTGCCTGGCTCAGCGCGCCGGCGACGACCGCGAAGAAAATGAGCAGGCCGACGGTCGCAGCCAGGGACGAGGGCAGGTGCAGTTTCCGACGCATCCACGACACGAGCGGCTCCAGCAGAACCGCGAGGGTCAGCGCGATCGCGACCGGCATGATGACGAGCGTCAGGTGCGCTCCGACCCACATGCAGGCGGCGACCAGGCCGATGATGACGAGCATGCGCCACGACAGAGCCGCTGCCACTCGCAAGCTGCGCGGAACCAGCGCGGAGGCGTCGACTTCGTCGCTGCGCTCTTCACGCACGGACAGGACGACGGGAGCGGGGGCCGAAGCGTGCACGGGGGGCGTCGCGCGGGCGGGGTTCTTCGCGGGTATTACCGCGCTCACCCTCCCCATCAGGTCGGACAGGTTCCACCGAGGTCGTTTGGGTGTTGTGGCCACTGGCTCTCCTTTTCTCACTGCCCCAGCCTACTCGCCCCCGCATCTATTTCCAGAACTCACGCGCTCAATAGGCGCAAGCGAGGCGCAGGTGGTGAAATGGCATACATGAATGAGCTTTTTCGTGTGGCGCGCACGGGGGTGTCCCCGTCGGTGCACGCCGTGTTGGGGTCATCGATGAGCGACGAGGCCGGGGCTGGCCAGGAGGTTATCTTCCTGGCGGCTGGGTGCTTTTGGGGCGTGGAGAAGGCGATGTGGAACGCTCCCGGCGTCGTGACGACGGCGACCGGCTACATGGGCGGGCACACCGCTCATCCGACGTACCGTCAGGTCTGTTCTCATACGACCGGCCACGCCGAGGTCGTGCGTGTCCTCTTCGATACGTCACTGACGAGCGCGGCAGACTTGATTCGGTTGTTCTTCGAGATTCACGACCCCACGCAGGTGGGCGGCCAGGGCAACGACATCGGCGACCAGTATCGTTCCGAAATCTGGACGACGACGCAGCGCCAGCTACAGGACGCGACCGCTTTGCGCGCCGCCTACCAGGAGGTGTTGAGCGCGCGAGGATTCGGCCCGATCCAGACGGTGATCTCTCCGGTCCCCTCCCCCGAGTCGAACGCTCGATTCTGGCAGGCCGAGGACTACCACCAGCAGTATCTGTTCAAGAACCCCGGCGGCTATGAGTGCCACGCGCGCACGGGCGTGGCATGCCCGGCGCTTCCCCAGGAGTAGACGGGGCGCAGCACACGCACGCGGGGGCCGACACGATGGTGTCGGCCCCCGCGTGCAGGACGATCAGTTCACGCCGAGGATGTCGGTGACGAACACGAGGGTCGCGCCGCCGGGGATGCCCGCCTGCGGGACGCCACGCTCGCCGTAGCCGAGTTCAGCGGGGATGGACAGCAGGACGCGGTCGCCCACGCGCTTGCCCACCAGGCCCTCATCCCAACCGGGGATGACCATGCCGACGCCGATCTGGAAGGACAGGGCGCCGCCGCGATCGAAGGAGTTGTCGAAGTCGGTGGCGGAGCCGAAGACGGCACCGTAGTAGTGGCAGGTGATCGTGTCGCCGGCCTCAACCTCCTGGCCGTCGCCGGCGCGCAGGACCTCGACGACGAGCTCGTCAGAGGGGGTGCCGTCGAAGGCGAGGGCGGGCTTGCGGCCGAATTCGCCCGTGACAGAGATGTTTTCCATGGTGTCTTTCCTTAAGGGGGTGTCGGTGATGCGGTGCGGCGCGTCAGTCGCGGCGCATGAAGTAGGACAGGATCTTGAGGATCTCGAGGTAGATCCAGATGACGTCCGTCATGATCGCGAAGGTGCACAGCCACGAGTACTTCACGGGCACGCCGGCGTTGACGCCGACCTTGACGGCGTCGAAGTCGCGCACGAGGCACAGGACACCGATGAACACGGCGAGCAGGCCAATGATGACGCCCAGCGGGATGCCGAACACGGGGGTGTTACGCACGGCCGTCATGTCGACCAGGCCGGTGCCCGACAGGAGAATGCTCAGCGAGTAGTAGATGAAGAACGCGAAGGAGCCGATTCCCGCGACTCGGGTGAGCGTGTTCGAGTTACGTACGAAACCGAAGCTGAACGCACCCAGCGTCACACCGATGACGACGAGGGTTGCCAGGACAGCGGTGACGACAATGCCCGGGTAGAGCGTCTCGAAAGCGAAGGACAACGCACCCAGCACGAAGCCCTCAATCGCCGAGTAGGCGATGATCGCGGCCGGGCGCACCTTCTGCGAGAAGCGAATCCACAGGCCCAGGCCAAGGGTCACGAAGCAGCTAACCAGGGCCATGAGCATCGCCAGAGCAGGAACGACAATCCCCGCCATCCAGCCGACGACCGCACCGCCGAGAACCAGGCCGAAGCACATGAGGGACTTAACCACGACGTCGTCGTAGGTCATGCGCCCGCGATCCACCGCGTCGGCGGCGGGCCCGTTCATCATCGCCTCGTAGGAGGCCATCGGGTCACCGTAGGCGCCCTGCTGGCCGTACGCCTGCTCCTGGGGCGTGCCGTAGGTCGGCTGAGCGGAGTAGGGGGCCGCCTGCGGCGGCGTCGCGTACGGGTGAGTCTGTCCCGCGTAGGGGTTGGGTGCCTGCTGCGAAGCGGGCTGGTAGCCGGGCATCGTGGGATAGCCGGCGGGCGTCGACGACTGGGTCGACCAGTCCTTGACGATCTTGTTCATCACCGGATTGGCCATATTTCCTCCTTCATCAGTGATGCAATGCCTCTAGTGTCGCACGGCGTCAGGCGCCGTGGGCAACATTTCATTATGCGCGCAACGATCGCATCCTTCCACGAGGCGTGCGGGCGCTACGAGCCACGGCCTCGTCAACAAAACGTACGAACAGTACCCCCGGTGGGACTCGAACCCACAACACACCGATTTTAAGTCGGTTGCCTCTGCCAATTGGGCCACGGGGGCGGAGCGCGTTACCAGCCTACGGGAGGCCGGGGCGCGTATCAAGCCTGGTCGATCATCGACATCGCGATGCCGTCGAGGATGTCATGCTCGGAGGTGATGACCTCGTCGATGGGGTGACCGGCCGCCCGCGCGCGCTCAAGCACGCGGGTGACGATGCGACTCCAGATGAGCGCACCGGCGGCGATGACGTCCTCGCGCCCCTCGGGCATGAAGCCCAGCGAGGCCTTCACGGAGGTCGGCTGATCCACCATAAAGCGAACGGCCGCGTCGATCTCGGGGGCGCTCAGGCGGGCGCCGTGGATGCGTTCGGGCTGGTAGGAGGTCAGGCCCAGGGCCTGCGCGGTCAGCGTCGTCACCGTGCCGGCGACACCCACGAGGGAGCGCACGCGCGCCAGGTCCACGGACTTTTCCGCGATGTCCAGCTGCTCATCGATCCACGCGATCGCGCGTTCCTGGTCGGCCGCGGGCACGCCGCCGGCCGGATCCACGTGCGTGAAGAACTTTTCCGTGACGCGCACCGCGCCCATGTCGATCGAAATCGCCTGCTTGACGCTCGTCGAGCCCAGGACCAGCTCGGTTGAGCCGCCGCCGATGTCGACGACCAGCATCGGGCCGGGCAGCGACTCGCCCAGCCCGCCCACGGCGCCGCGGAAGGACAGCGACGCCTCCTGCGTGCCCACGACAACCTCGGGCTCGACGCCGATGACGGCCTTGATCTGGCGGACGAACTCAGCGCTGTTGGATGCGTCTCGCGTCGCCGAGGTCGCCACAAAACGAATGCTCGTCGCACCGAGCTTTTCGATCATCCGCTGGTACTCGACGGTGGCCTCCACCGCGCGCGAAATCGCGGCGGGATCGAGGTATCCGCGCGCATCCACGCCCTGTCCCAGGCGCACGATGCGCATCTGGCGGGTCAGGTCAGCCAGGTGAGGACGGCCATCCTCACCGATATGTCCATCGGCGACGAGTAGTCGGATCGAGTTGGTTCCACAGTCAATGGCAGCTACGCGGATCATCGCTTCGTTTCTCGTGTGTCGTCCCGGACGAGGCCGGGGCTAGCGTGTGGGAATGGCTCAGCAGGAGCAGCGCTCGGTTGAGAACAGGCCGCGCTCGGCCAGCATCGCGAGCGCGCGGTCACCGATCGGGTTCACGCCCGGGCCCGCGGCCAAGGCGTGGCCGACGAGGGCGTGCAGGCACTTGACGCGCGTGGGCATTCCGCCGGCGCTGACGCCGGAAATCTCGGGGACGTCGCCCAGGCTCAGGCGTGCGTCGATGTAGGCCTGGTGGGCACGCGCGTAGGCGGCGCGCAGCTCCTCATCCTCGGCGAGTTGGGCGTTGAGGGTCTCCATGACGTGCTCGGCCTCCAGTGTCGAGGCCCCCTTGACCGCGGCGGGGTGCGTCAGGTAGTAGGTCGTGGGGAACGGAGTACCATCGGGCAGACGCGGCGCAGTGGCGACGACCGTGGGGCGCCCGCACACGCAGCGCGCGGCGATACCGACGACGCCACGGGGGATGCGCCCCAGCTGGGAGCGCAGGACCTCCAGGTCCTCTTCGGTAGCGTCCGTAGTGTTAACGAGGCTCATTCTCCGCTTTCTTGGCCGGTGGTGTTTGCCTGGCCGGACTGGCTCGTCTCGGCCGATGGGATGGGGTTCGAGGTGGGCGGCTGGTCCGCCTTCCCCACAAGGATAGCGACCTGTTGCACCCAGGGCCGCGCGGGCCCGGTCGGCGCTGCGGCCGCGGCCATCGCGGAGTCCTGGTATTGCGGCCCGGGATCGACGACCGTGTATTGAGTCTCACCGGGGCGCACGTATCCGAGGCGTTCGCGCGCCTGGGTGGAGATGTAGTCCGGGTCGCTCCACAGGTCCAGCTGGCGCTGCATGTCAGCGTTCTTCTTCTGCTGCTCGGCCACCTGTGCCTTGATCTGAGCCAGTTCGCGCTCCTGCTGCCACCATTGGTAGAGGCTGGGCACCAGCATGACGGACAAGATCGCGGCGACGACCATGACGACGACAAGGCGCGTGGAGACGTCCAGGCCGCCGATCGACAGAACGGGGGCGTTCTCGCGCGGCGTGCGCTTCGAATCGCGTCTCCTGGCGCGCTGGTCGCGGCGCGCCCTGTCCGAGGACTTCTCCCCCGTCGTGCGCGCCGCCTTCTTCCGGTCCGCCTTGCCGGCCTTGTCCTTCTTGCGCGCCGAGGCCTCGTCCTCCTTCGCCGCCTGTGCCGCGGCCCTGCGCTGGCGAGACTTTTCCGCGTTGATCTCACGCGTCGTCCGCGCTCCCTCCGAGGCGGAGGAGCGGCGACGCGGGGAGGGGCGGGAGGAGGGACGACGACTAGCCATTCTTCTATCGTGCCCTATGAACGCGAATTTGGCTCACCCCACGCCGTGAAAAAACTCCGCGCGGACCCTTGCGGGCCCGCGCGGAGCTATGCGGCTAGTTGCCTAGGCTCACTTGAAGCGAGGGAAGGCAGAGCGGCCGGCGTACACGGCGGCCTCGCCCAGCTGCTCCTCGATGCGCAGCAGCTGGTTGTACTTGGCGACGCGCTCGGAGCGAGCGGGAGCACCGGTCTTGATCTGGCCGGAGTTGGTGGCGACGGCCAGGTCGGCGATGGTGGTGTCCTCGGTCTCGCCGGAGCGGTGCGAGGTCATCGAACGGTAGCCGTTGCGGTGCGCTTCCTCGACGGCGTCGAGGGTCTCGGTCAGCGAACCGATCTGGTTCACCTTGACGAGCAGCGCGTTCGCGGCGCCCAGCTCGATGCCCTTCTTCAGGCGGGCGGGGTTGGTGACGAACAGGTCGTCGCCGACCAGCTGGACGCGGCCACCGATCTCGGAGGTCAGGGCCTTCCAGGCGTCCCACTGGTCCTCATCCAGCGGATCCTCGATGGAAACCAGCGGGTAGTTCGAGATGAGCTTCTCGTAGTACTCAACCATGTACTCGGTCGAGCGGCCTTCGCCCTCGAACTGGTACAGGCCGTCCTTGAAGAACTCGGAGGAGGCGACGTCCAGGGCCAGGGCAACGTCCTCGCCCGGCTTGAAGCCGGCCTTCTCGATCGCGGAGACGATCAGGTCGAGGGCCTCGGCGTTGGAGTCCAGGTTGGGGGCGAAGCCGCCCTCGTCGCCCAGACCGGTGGACAGGCCGCGGTCCTTCACGACGCCCTTGAGCGTGTGGTAGACCTCGGCGCCCCAGCGCAGGGCCTCACGGAAGGAGGGAGCGCCGAGGGGGGCGATCATGAACTCCTGGATGTCAACGTTGGAGTCCGCGTGGGAGCCACCGTTGAGGATGTTCATCATGGGAACGGGCAGGACGTGAGCGTTGGGGCCGCCCAGGTACTTGTACAGGGGCAGGTCCGCGTACTTCGCGGCGGCCTTGGCGACGGCGAGGGAGACGCCGAGGATGGCGTTCGCGCCGAGCTTGCCCTTGTTGGGGGTGCCGTCCAGGTCAATCATGGCCTGGTCGATGTAGCGCTGATCGTCGGCTTCCTCGCCGATGAGCTCGGGGGCGATCTGCTCGACGACGGCGTCAACGGCGTCCTGGACACCCTTGCCGAGGTAGCGGTCCTTGTCGCCGTCGCGACGCTCGACGGCCTCGAACGCGCCGGTGGACGCGCCGGAGGGAACGGACGCGCGCGCAGCGGTGCCGTCCTCGAGGACGACCTCGACCTCGACGGTCGGGTTACCGCGCGAGTCGAGGATCTCGCGTGCACCAATGCCTTCAATAACTGCCACGTCATTCTCCAATCGATGTTGTTGCGTGGAAGCGGTCAGTACAACGGTAATACGGACCGCCATGTGTGGTCACCCCCGATGAGGCGACGTCTTATGTTTTGGAGCGAAACGCTCCTGTGTGCGACGCCGGACAAGCGACATTAGTCCCCCGCCCGGTGTGAGCGAATACTCACACAAGCGTCACTGCGTCCTGGTTCCCGTCTGGCCCCCACCCATCAGCGCAGACGGATCAGGGTCCTGCGGGCCGGCAACCGCGTCTCCGAACAGGGGCGGCTGCCCGTTGACGGAAGAGACCGGGAAGCGCGGGTTGAGCGTCATGCCGCTGGCCGCACTGGCCTCGTTCATCGCACTGTTGATCGCGGTGGCCGCAGCGGGGTTCATCTGCTTCTGCCCGCGCAGCTGCACGTCGAGGATGAGCGCCGTCAGCGCGTCGCGCGTCGTGGGCGTGAGTTCGAGGGGAGCAGCGTTGTGGGCGGCAGCCGCGTCCTGATTAATCATATTGATCATCTCGTCGGTCACGGTGATCCCGGCAACGGCGGCGCCAGCCGCGTAGGCGTCCTGGTTCATGAGCTTGGCGCGAATCTCGCCGTCGGAGTAGGTCTGCTGTCCGCCCGCCAGAACGTTGATCTGGCTGGCGGCTTCGTGAATATCCGCGTTGGAGTACGTAGCCCCCGACGACGTGACGATGGCGGCACCCGGGTGGGCCGAGCAGGCCCCCATTCCCAGTCCTGCGGCCACGACCAGGGCGGCGGTGGCGAGCTGACGTGTGTAGCGCACGTGCGTTCCTTCCTCAGATGTCTTGCAACGCAATAGGACCAGTGTATTCCACCACAGGTACTACTCGCCAAAAGGTACGAGAATCTTGGTCACTAGCGTCTCCACCCACTCCAGCAGAGGCCCGTCCGTCAGCGGGGATCCGCCGATGCGCGTGGTGAGGGGCAGGGGCACGAGGACCTGGCGCACGGCCGTCTTGATGACCGTTCCCGGGTGCAGGCGCTTGAGGCGCATCACCTGGGAGTCGCGCAGCTCGACGGGCGAGACGCGCAGGTACTTGCCCTGAGTAACGACCTCTGCGATGTCGGCGCGGCGCACGATCTCGCGCAAGCGGGCGACAGCGAAGAGCAGGTCGACCTGGGGCGGGATGGGGCCGTAGCGGTCGACCAGCTCCTCGCGCACGTCGGCTTCCTGCTCGGGCGTGGAGGTGGCCGCGATCTTCGCGTAGACCTCCAGGCGCAGGCGTTCGCCGCGCACGTAGCCCTCGGGGATGTGGGCGTCGACCTGGAGGTCCATGCGCACGTCGGTCTTCTCGGTCGGGGCGTCGCCTCGGTAGGCGGCGACCGCGTCGGAGACCATGCGCACGTACAGGTCGAATCCGACGCCTTCAACGTGCCCGGACTGGGCGCCTCCCAGGAGGTTGCCGGCGCCTCGGATCTCGAGGTCGCGCTGGGCGACGGCCAGGCCAGCCCCCAGCTCCGTGTTGGCGGCGATAGTCTTGAGGCGCTCGTGCGCGGTCTCTGTCAGCGCCTTGTCGCCGGGGTAGAAGAAGTAGGCGTAGGCGCGTTCGCGGCCTCGTCCGACGCGTCCGCGCAGCTGGTGGAGCTGGGACAGGCCGAAGGTGTCGGCCCGGTCCACGATGAGCGTATTCGCGTTGGAGATGTCCAGGCCGGTTTCGACGATGGTCGTACACACGAGGACGTCGAACTCGTGGTTCCAGAAGTCCTGGATGACGGCCTCGAGCTGGTGTTCGTTCATCTTGCCGTGGGCGGTGCGCACGCGCGCCTCGGGCACCAGCTCGGAGATGTGGGCGGCGACCGAGGAGATCGAATCGACGCGGTTATGCACGTAGAAGACCTGGCCGTCGCGCAGGAGCTCGCGCCGGATCGCGGCGCTGACCTGGGCGTCCGTGTGGGCGCCGACGAAGGTCAGGACGGGCTGGCGTTCCTCGGGCGGCGTCTGGAGGATCGACATTTCGCGAATGCCGGAGATCGCCATCTCGAGGGTGCGCGGGATGGGGGTGGCCGACATGGACAGGACGTCGACGTCGGTGCGCAGGGCCTTGAGCGTCTCCTTGTGCTCGACGCCGAAGCGCTGCTCCTCGTCGATGATGACCAGGCCGAGCTTCTTGAACGAAACCGTGCCGGTCAGCAGCGAGTGCGTGCCGATGACCAGGTCAACCTCGCCCGAGGCCAGCCCGGCCTTGACCTCCTCGGTTTCCTTGGGGGTCGAGAAGCGCGAGAGCGTACCGATGCGCACGGGGAACCCGGCGTAGCGCTCGGCGAAGGTCTCGGCGTGTTGGGTGACCAGCAGGGTCGTGGGCACGAGGACGGCGGCCTGGTAGCCGTCCTGGATGGCCTTGAAGGCGGCGCGCACGGCGATTTCGGTCTTGCCGTAGCCGACGTCGCCGGTGAGGAGGCGGTCCATGGGGACGGGCTTTTCCATGTCGGCCTTGACCTCGTCGATGGTGACGAGCTGGTCGGGTGTCTCGACGTAGGGGAAGGCATCTTCGAGCTCGCGCTGCCAGGGGGTGTCGGGACCGAAGGCGTGGCCCTTGGTCTGCTGGCGCACGGCGTACAGGCGGATGAGCTCCTTGGCGACCTCGTTGACGGCCTTCTTGGCGCGGGCCTTGGTCTTTGCCCAGTCGGCGCCGCCCATCTTGGTCAGGGAGGGCTCGTCGGATCCGGTGTACTTGGAAATCTGGTCGAGCGCGTCGGTGGGCACGAAGAGCCGGTCGGCGGGCTGTCCGCGCTTAGAGGGGGCGTATTCGATGACCAGGTAGTCGCGCGTGGAGGCCGCGTCCCCGCGCCCGATGGAACGCGAGACGAGCTCAATGAAGCGCCCGATGCCGTGCTGATCGTGGACGATGTAGTCCCCGGGGTGCAGGGTCAGGGGGTCGACGCCCTTGCGCCTGCGCGAGGGCATGCGCCGCATGTCGCGCGTGGAGGCGCCCACGCGCCCGGTCAGGTCGCCCTCGGTGAGCACGGCGAGCTTGAGGTGGGGCGCGACGAATCCGACGCCGGCCTGCGCGGTCGTGATCGTCACGAGGCCCGCGTCAGGCCGCTCCTCGACGCTGTCCGCGAGCGCGGCCGGGCACGAGGCGTCGGTGAGGATGGAACGGATACGGCGTCCCGGGCCGGGGCCTTCGGTGGTGACGACGATGCGCCAGCCCTGGCGCGCCAGGTCGGTCAGGTCGGCGCAGGCGCGGGCGAAGTCGCCGCGGTAGGGGTGCACGTCGCGCGCTCCCACGCGCATGAGGGTGGGTGAAACGACGACGGGCGCGGGGCCTCCCTGACCCGCGGACCCGGCCTCGGCCTCGTCGATCGCGGAGGCGAGGTCGGCGGGCGGCAGGTCGGTGAGCTCCCACCAGGGGCGAGTACCGCTCCCCCACAGGTCGGCCAGGTCCAGGAACGAGGCCTTGGAGGCCTCGAGGGGGGTGTCGGCTCCCCCGGCTGCGGCGCTCCACGCGGCGGCGAGGAACTCCTCGGTCGTGGCGACCAGGTCGGCGGCGCGGGCGCGGATGCGTTCGGGGTCGGAGGCGAGGATCGGCGAGCCTGCGGGCAGCAGATCAAGGAGGGATTCCATGCCGGACACCAGGATGGGGGCCAGGGATTCGATGCCGGGTGCGGCGATTCCATCGGCGGCGAGGCTGAGCATCTCGGCGGCGCCGGGCAGGCGGTCGGCGGCCTCGCGGGCGCGGGCGCGCACCGCCTGGGTGAGGAGGAGTTCGCGGCAGGGAACGGCCCACAGGCCGTCTGCTGCCTCGCCGAGGGTCCGCTGGTCGGAGACGGAGAAGGCGCGGATATCGTCGACTTCGTCGCCCCACAGCTCCACGCGCAGGGGGTGGGCTTCCTGGGGCGGGAAGACGTCGAGGATGCCGCCGCGCACGCTCATCTGGCCGCGGCCTTCGACCATGTCGACGCGCTCGTAGCCGAGCTCGGCCAGGCGATTCGTGGTCTCGGTGAGGTCCAGGATGTCGCCTGTGCGCACGCGCACGGGCTCGAGGTCGGCCAGGCCGGAGATGATCGGCTGGAGGAAGGCGCGGATCGGCACGACGAGCACCGAGATCGGTCCCGCGCTCTCGTCCCCGGCGATGGGATGGACGAGGCGACGCAGGACGGCGATGCGCCTGGCCATGGTGTCGACCTGGGGAGAGAGGCGCTCGTGGGGCAGGGTCTCCCACGCGGGGAGCATCGCCACGCCCGGGATCCACGAGGCCAGGGCATTCGTCAGCGTCTCAGCGTCGCGCCCGGTGGCCGTGAGGACCACGAGGGGCGTGGCCGCGCGCGTGGCAACGGCCGCGAGCAGGGGCGGGCGGATGCCGACGGGAGCGACGATCGTGCCCGAACGGCCGACCTCGAGGGAGTCGGTCGCCGTCTCGATCGCGGGATCGGAGGTGATGTCCGGGAGGAGTCCGGTGAGAAGCACGCGCTGCCTTTCGCGGTGAGGGTGGCGCGGCGCCCGGTCGGGCGCGCGGCCCGATCAGGACCCTGTGTGCAGGGCCATCTGGGTGGGGGCAAAACCCTTGGTGACGATGTCTTCGACGACGTCGGCGGCCTGCTCGAAGGTCACGTCCCAGTCGGGTCGTTCCTTGGCGGGCACGGGGGCCAGCACGTAGTCGGCGGGATCCATGCGCCCCGGCGGACGTCCCACGCCGATGCGCAGGCGCGCGTAGTCGCGCGTGTGCAGGTGCTGGGTCAGCGACTTCAGGCCGTTGTGGCCGCCCTCTCCCCCGCCGATCTTCATGCGCAGCGTGTGGGCGGGCAGGTCCATGTCATCGTGAATGACGAGGATGCGGGCCGGGGGAATCTTCAGGAAGGAGGCCAGCGCGCTGATCGGGCCGCCGGAGGTGTTCATGTAGGAATCCGAGCGCGCGAGGATCACGCGGGGGCCGGGCACGCCGCCCGGGCCGATCCCTAAACGAACGTCAGCGGTGTGCGTGCGCGAGCGGTGCGAGGTCAGGGTCGCACCGCCGCGCGAGGCGAGCACGTCGAGGGTCAAGTACCCGACGTTGTGTCGGGTGGAGGCATACTGCGCGCCGGGGTTACCTAACCCGACGACGAGCCACGGTCCGTCAGTCGTCATACTCCGATTGTGCCACCCGCGCCGAGAGCATGTCCCACTGGGGGGCATCCTCGACGACGGGGGCTGCCTCACGTCGAGACGTCGCCCAGGCCTCGGCGAAAAGCTGGGCCCACTTGGCGTAGGCCGCCGAGTTGGGGTGGAAAAAGTCCGCCGCGTGGTAGGCGAAGGTGTAGGTCGGCAGGGAGTACTCCTGCGTGAGGGAACGCAGGTCGACCAGGTGCGCGTCGGAGTCCTCGACGGCGGCGCGGATGCGGTCCGACATGTCCTGCGCGCGGCTTTCCTGCGGCATGATGCCGAAAGACGGGATGGTGGAAACCAGGGCATCAGCAGGCAGAGAGGCGAGAACGCGGCGCAGGCGCTCCTCGAACTGGCCGGGGGCCATATCTTCGGCCATGACGTCGTTGCCGCCGATCGTCAGGGTCACCAGGTCGGGGCGGTAGGGGCCCTCCAGCAGGCCCAGGCCGCGCATCTGGGGGATCTGGGTCAGTTCGACGGATTCGATGGTAGCGCCCGACAGGGAGAGGTTGAGCATCAGGACCTCGCGGTCTAGCTGCTCGTTAATGGCGGAGGCCAGGCGCGCCGGGTAGGACTCGGTGACGCGCGAGGCGCCCATGCCCTGCACGGAAGAGTCGCCCAGCGACACGATCAGGTAGGGGCGCTCGCCCTCGGGGTGTTCGTCAAGCTGACGCAGGCGCTCCAGCGTGGCCAGGTTGTGGTTCTCCCAGGAGCGGCGGTAGTCGCCTCGCTGAGAGTCCAGTCGCAGCAGGCGTCCGATCGCCACGCCGCCGCCGAAGAGACTCGCGCCGCCAGCCGCCGCGCCAGCCACCTGCCATGCTCGTTTGCCGATCCCCATGTTGCGTCCTTCCCGCGTTTTCGTTGCTCCCTCAAGTGTAACGAGGCCGGGGCCGGTGCTTCAAATGCTGAAGCACCGGCCCCTCGGGTCGTGTCGGGTGCTTTTAGCCCAGTCGCCCGGCTGGCGCACCCGGCAGGGCTCGGATGAAGTGAGGAGTCTCCCAGCCGCGCATCTCATAGGCGCGCGCGACCGCCTGAGCGATGTCCAGGACCGCGTCCGCACTGACAAGCGCGATCGCGCTGCCACCAAAGCCGCCGCCTGTCATGCGAGCGCCGTGCGCGCCCGCCACGCGCGCCGCCTCCACGGCCACGTCCAGCTCCTCGCACGACACCTCGTAGTCGTCTCGCAGCGAGTCGTGGGAGTCGTTCATGAGCGCGCCCGCGACCGCCAGGCGCGTGCCCTCCAGCGGCCCCTCATCCAGCAGTTCGATGAACGCGCGCGTGCGCGCGATCTCCGAGACAACGTGGCGGGTGCGCGCAACCAGGCGATCATCGCCCAACGCAGCCGAGGCCTCGTCCAAGTCCTCCACCTCGACGAGCTGTCCCACGCCCAGGATGCGCGCCGACTCCTCACAGTCCGCGCGGCGCGACCCGTACTGGCCGTCCGCCAGCGAGTGCTTGGCGCGCGTGTCGATGACGAGAAGCTCGAGGCCGACCGCGCTCAGATCGAAGGGAACCTGACGCGTCGACATGTCCCGGCAATCGAGGGCCAGCGCGTGGCCCTGACGGCAGCGCAGCGACGCCGTCTGATCCAGGCCACCCGTATTAGCGCCCGCGATCTGATTCTCCGCTGCCTGAGCGGCCTCAACCAACACCTTGCGGCCCTCGTCGTTCGGACCCTCAAGCGAACCCGCCAACCCCAGGCCACAGACCTCGTCCAAGGCCACGGCCGTCGCACATTCGAGCGCGGCGCTCGACGAGAGGCCACCACCCAGGGGCACGCACGACCACAGGGCAGCATCGAAGCCGGGAAGCGGGCCATATCCGGCCTGCTCGAGGGCCCACGCGACACCCGCCAGGTAGGCCGTCCAATGATTCGTCACCTCGCCGGGGGTCCCCTTCGGACCGATCACGTCGAGGTCGAGGACGTCGATCGCCTCGCGCGTCTGCGTCGACACCAGGCGAACCGTGCGATCACTGCGGGGCGACAGCGCCACAAACGCACGGTGCGGCAGGGCAATGGGCAGGCAGGGGCCGCCGTTATAGTCCACGTGCTCGCCGATGATGTTGACGCGCCCAGGCGCGCTCCACACGCCCCGAGGCTCGTAGCCATACGCGTCACGGAACAGGTTTGCGGCTTGCACGGCCCCTTCATCGGGAGTAGCGGCGTCGGCCCACACGAGATCAATCACAAGATCCTCCTTGGTCTCACTCACTCAAGGCTACGTGAACGCCCTCACAACCTTCAAGCGCTATCCCACCCCCGCTCCCCGGTACAGTGGGAGGCCCACCCAGCGACACAGGACAGGCACCATGTTCCTCCCCCAACGACTTCCCGGCCAGGACTGGCTCGGCGTCGTCGTCGCGATCCCCGAACCGTGGGTCACACAGCTCACCGAGCTGCGCCTGCGCCTGGGAGACCTCGCCGGATCGCGCATCCCCGCGCACATCACGCTCATGCCACCCACCCCCGTCGCACGCGAGGCTCGCGCCGACGTCATCGACCACCTGCGCTCCATCGCCTCGCGCCACGCCCCCTTCCGCGTCACGTTGTCTGGCACAGATTCCTTCCGTCCCATCTCGAACGTCGCCTTCATGACGCTGGCTGAAGGCGCCTCCGCGTGCACGGATCTCGCCGAGGAGATCCGATCCGGCCCCCTCGATCACGAGACGCGCTTTCCCTACCACCCACACGTGACGCTTGCTCAGGACGTCGACGATATCGCCCTCGATCTTGCGCTCGACATCGGCGCAACCGTCGAGGCCTCGTGGATCGTTCCCGGTTTCCGCCTGGACCGCATCGACCCCTCGGGCATCTACTCCTCGATGGCCCTGTTCGACTTCGACGCCTCCGGTCGCTAAGCTTCTGCCTACCTCGCTTCCACGCGGCAGCTTCGCCACCACACTTCCGTGCGGCAGCTTTGCCACCACACTTCCGTGCGGCAGCTTTGCCACCACACTTCCGGGCTGCGCGCACCCACTGACATTTCGGGCGGCGCGAGGCCTGCCCACTTGATCCGGCCGGTTGCGCCTGTGGGCGGCGGCCCGCCCGCGAGATCGCCACACACGAGCTTCGCTCGGAGTGATCGACCTCGAAGCCCGGCCAGGCCCCGCCGCCGCCCACAGGCCCCATCAATGTCGCACGTAATTCCCTCGCGACTACTTCAAATTTTGAAGTCACACTGTTGGAATTGCAACGTTTCCAGCGATTGTTGAAACTTCACCCAATCGAATTACGTGCGAAATTTTGGAAAACAGTGCCACAGCTCATACAACAGGTCACCCGCTGGTGTTCCCGGCGCCCTCCACACCGGCACTCTCGTTACTGCTAGCAGCCCAGCGCCAGGACCCGCCACCGCCCACAGGCACCGCAACCAGGCCCCATCAATGTCGCACGTAATTCCCTCGCGACTACTTCAAATTTTGAAGTCACACTGTTGGAATTGCAACGTTTCTAGCGATTGTTGAAACTTCATCCAAACGAATTACGTGCGAAATTTTGGAAAACAGTGCCACAGGTCATACAACAGGTCGCCCGCAGACACGAAAGGCCGTGGCCACCCGCAGACACGAAAGGCCGCGGCCACCCAGGAAACGCTCGTTCCCAGGCCAGCCACGGCCTCGTCGATGACACGTCAGATGTCGTAGGTGACGCTCACCGGCGCGTGATCAGAGAAACGCTCCGCGTATTCGTCGGCGCGGCCGATCTCGAAGGAGCGCGCACGCTCCCCCAGCGCGGGCGTCGCATACTGGTAGTCGATGCGCCAGCCCGCATTGTTGACGAAGGCCTGCCCGCGCCACGACCACCACGAGTACGGGCCCTGCACGTCGCCGGCCAGGTCGCGCACGGTGTCGCGCCAGCCCTCCTCGACCCACTGGTTCAGGAAGACGATCTCCTCGTCGAGGACGCCGGCACGCTTATTGTGGTTGGGCTTCCAGTTCTTGATATCAGCCTCGGAGCGCACGACGTTGAAGTCGCCGCACACGAGCGAGGAGATGCCACCGGCGGCCTCCTCGGCGATGAGCTCGGCCATGCGGGCGCCGATGCGCGGCAGGTGCGCCATCTTGGCCTCCTGCTTGGGAGTGTCCTTCTCGCCCGAGTGGAAGTAGGCCGAAACGACACGCACGGGGGTATCGCCGCCCTCGGGTCGCACGACGGTCTCGAGCCAGCGGCCCGAATCCACGTCAGTCTCGGCGTCGTCGAGGATCAGGCGGGGCTCGCCCTCCAGGCTCGCGCGGCCGCGACGCACGGCCACGCCCACGCCCGCACGCCCCTTGATGCGGCAGGGAACCCACACACTATCCCAGGCCTCGCCCATGATCTCGCGGGAAATCTCCTCCGGTGCACGCACCTCCTGCATGAGCAGCACGTCCGTATCGGAGGCCCCCAGCCAGTCCAGGAAGCCGCGCTTATGGGCGGCGCGAATACCGTTGAGGTTTACGGTGGTCACCGTCAGAGTCATCGTTTTCTCCTTAACAAGAGTTTTCTTCAGTCTAGATGAACGAGGAGGCGCGGTGAGGAATGGGTATCCTCACCGCGCCTCTCGCGCAATGTCGTCGCTCCGGGCGCCGCCGGCATGCGGATCGTTTACCGGGGGCCGAGGCCCGCCTGACGTTCCGCTGCTTCAACGACGTTCGTGACCAGCAGGGCACGCGTCATCGGGCCAACTCCGCCCGGGTTGGGGCTGAGCCAGGACGCTACCTGGTCCACACCGTCTGCGACGTCGCCCATGAGCCGAGCCTTGCCGTTCTCACCCCGCACGCGACTCACACCCACGTCCAGGACGACCGCACCGGGGGCCACCATATCGGGAGTAACGATTCCGGCGGAACCAGCAGCCGCGACGATAACGTCCGCGCGGCTCACGTGATCTGCCACATCAGCAGTGCCCGTATGGCAAATGTCGACCGTGGCGTTAACTTCCTTGCGCATCATGAGTAGGCCAATGGATCGGCCCACCGTCACGCCTCGCCCAATGACGCACACATTCTGACCAGCCAGATCGATCCCGTGGCGCTCCACGAGTTCGATGACCGCGCGCGGCGTACAGGGCAGAGGCGAGTCGATGGGGCCGGAGCCACGAAGAACCAGGCGCCCGAGGTTCATCGGGTGCAGGCCGTCCGCGTCCTTGGCCGGATCGATACGTTCCAGGACAGCGTTCGCGTCGATGCCGCGGGGCAGGGGCAGCTGCACGATGTATCCAGTGCATGCCGGATCACCGTTGAGCTGATCAATGGCGGCTTCCACCTGTTCCTGCGTCGCGTCGGCTGGCAGGTCCACGCGGATCGACTCAGCACCGATCTCGGCGCAGTCGCGGTGCTTGCCCGCGACGTAGGCGACGGACCCCGGGTCCTCGCCCACCAGGATCGTCCCGAGGCCCGGGACAACCCCGGCCTCACGCAGTCGATCCACGCGCTCCTTGAGCTCGGCCTTGATCGCGGCGGCGGTCGCCGTCCCATCGAGAACCCGCGCGGGCCCCTCCCAGGGAGCCCTCACTGCTCGAGCCCCGCGTACAGGGGATGCTTGTCCGTCAGCTTCTTGACGCGGGCGCGCAGCGCGTCCACCTCAACGTTTGCGCCGGAAGCTCCCTGAGCCAGGGTCGTGCCGATGATGTCGGCGACCTCGGCGAAGTCCTCGGCGTCGAAGCCGCGCGAGGCCAGGGCGGGGGTGCCGATACGCAGGCCGGAGGTGACGGCCGGCGGACGCGGGTCGAAGGGGACCGCGTTGCGGTTAACGGTGATGCCCACCTCGTGCAGCAGGTCCTCGGCCTGCTGGCCGTTGAGCTCGGAATCAACCAGGTCAACCAGGACCAGGTGCACGTCCGTGCCGCCCGTGACCAGCTTGATGCCGGCGTTCTTGGCGTCGTCTGCGCCCAGGCGCTCGGCCAGAATCTGCGCGCCTTCGATCGTGCGGCGCTGACGATCCTTGAACTCCTCGGTCTGCGCGACCTTCATGGCGATGGCCTTGGCGGCGATCGCGTGCATGAGGGGGCCGCCCTGCTGGCCGGGGAACACGGCGGTGTTGAGCTTCTTGCCCCACTGCTCGCCGCGCGAGGAGATGATCATGCCGGAACGAGGCCCGCCCAGGGTCTTGTGGACCGTCGTCGTCACGACGTCGGCGTGGGGGACCGGGTTGGGATGCAGGCCGGCAGCCACGAGGCCCGCGAAGTGGGCCATGTCCACCCACAGGGCGGCACCAACCTCGTCCGCAATGTCGCGGAAGGCCTGGAAGTCGAGGTGACGCGGGTAGGCGGACCAACCGGCGATGATGACCCGGGGGCGCTCGGCCAGGGCAGCCTCGCGAACCTTCTCGGGCTCGATGCGCATGGTCTCGCGATCGACCTCGTAGGCGACGGCCTTGTAGTTCTTGCCCGAGAAGTTCAGGCGCATGCCGTGGGTGAGGTGACCGCCGTGAGCCAGCGACAGGCCCAGGATCGTGTCACCGACGTTGGCCATGGCCATGAGGGCAGCGGCGTTTGCCTGCGCACCAGCGTGGGGCTGAACGTTGACGTAGTCGCCGCCGAAGACCTGCTTCGCGCGCTCGATCGCGAGCGATTCGGCAACATCGACAAACTCGCAGCCACCGTAGTAGCGGCGGCCGGGGTAGCCCTCCGCGTACTTGTTCGTCAGAACGGAGCCCTGCGCCTGAAGCACAGCGCGCGGAACGAAATTCTCCGATGCAATCATCTCGAGGGTCTCGCGCTGGCGCCCCAGCTCGGCGTCCAGCACTGCCTGGATTTCGGGGTCCAGCTGCGCCAGTGTCATGTCGTTGAGGGAGTCCATGTGGTTCTCCTGTTGATCATTCGAATGTGATGTCCGCAACTTCAAGCCCAGGCGGGCGGCTCTCGATGCAGGCGCGCCGCTCCCCGGTGGTTCCCCACCTAATTCGCCAGTCACGACGCATGTACAAGTCTATCGTCCCACGATGACCTGCGCATTCTTCCAAGGTGTCAGACGACTACCACATGGTCACCCAGTCTGACAGGTCGAGCCGGACAAGATCACCGGTGCATGAAATCACAGCCCAATTTCCCTTGTACTTAACCCTTTGGTTAGCAAATAAGTTAACCGTATGGATAGACTAGGGTTAACACCTAACGGTGACTGAGGCGCTCACGGGATATTTACCCAGTAAATGTCCCGAAGTTCGGGGGATTCGCTCCTCTAACCGACCTACAGTATTTGAGTTTGAAGAAGTAGAAGGAAGACGCACAGATGACAACATTGACGAAGCCAACTGCACGCGCCGCATCGACGGCTCTCGCGTTCGAGCATGCGTCGAATTTCGCCGCGTCCGCCGACAACGCAATCAAGCGCATGTGCGACATTATCGCCTCGCTCATTGGCATTATCCTGCTGACGCCGGTGTGGATCATCGTCGCCGCAGCAGTGCGCCTGAACGATGGTGGCCCCGCTTTCTTCACCCAGGAGCGCGTGGGCCTCGATGGCACGACTTTTACCATGATTAAGTTCCGCACGATGCGTGTTGACGCCGAGGCCATGAAGGATTCTCTGGCCGAGGCCAACGAGGCCGATGCCAGCGCCGGCAACTCGATCATGTTCAAGATGGCAAACGACCCGCGTATTACGCGTATCGGCTCCTTCCTGCGCAAGACGTCCATTGACGAGCTGCCCCAGCTCTTCAACGTTCTGCGCGGTGATATGTCTCTCGTCGGCCCGCGCCCCCCGCTCCCCAGCGAGGTCGCGCAGTACGAGCCGCGCGTCATGGGCAAGTTCGCCGTCCGCCCGGGCATTACCGGCCTGTGGCAGATTTCGGGCCGTTCCAACCTCTCCTGGGATGAGACCGTCCACCTGGATCTGTCGTACGCCCAGCACCGTTCCCTCACGCTCGATGCGTGGATCATGCTGCAGACGGTTCCCGCTCTGCTGCGTTCCGAGGGAGCCTACTGATTCTTTCTGCGTGTGTGTGATTGGGTGAGGCCCGAGCCGAGAGGCTCGGGCCTCACCCTTTTGCCAATTGTGCAGGCTACGCACAGAGATGTCCCGCAAGGCCTGGAAGCGCCCATGAGACACGCGCAGGCCTCGTAGCGACCGCAGGGGCAGTCCGCACACGCTGGAGCTTCTCTGCCCCTACAAGGGCCTCAGGGAGCATGAAGAAACCCCCTAGGCGCCTTCAACAGCCCTCAGAGCACTCCCCGTGGCCCACTCGGATTCCTTCCCACCCAGTTAGCACCCCCTCAGGCGGGTTGCGCAGGCGAAGCACTCCCACTTTTCCCCGGCCCCATCGGAATGCAACACGAATGGATAATTGCCGCGTGCATGCTAGATTGGCGCTACCGGCGACTTTACGAATGCTTGACACAGTTGCTGACTGACGGGTTCCCGAACGCGTCGTGACGACACTGTCAATACCCCACTAACCGTTGTTGCGTACCTAACAGGAGCGTCAGAAGTAGTGTCACGGGCCTCGCCTGAGACTCACCTCGTGCTCGCCGTTTCAAGGTGTGTCGTCAGCGTTTGAGCACGCACTCGACAGTATAGTTTCGCGCTGATTTCGCGCGTCACCGTGTCTCCTGACGAGGCACACGTGCTCTGTTGCTCCCTGGACTTCGAACAGCTGTTAGCCCCATCGGCGCGGACACTGCGAGCCACTCAGATGCTCCTGTCATGTCACCGGCTCCCCGATGTCGGGAGCGTCGCCGTGCTCGTGGCAGCTGGGCCCCACAGGTGGTAGTGGCGGCCCGTCGCCGCGCAGCTGGGCCCTTGAGGTGGCAGTGTGGGCACACCGCCCACACTGCCACCAGTCGGGTTAACGTGCGCATTGAAGGGCCCACAGGACCACCTCTGAGGCGAATGCACGGCAACAAGGGCGTTCTCAGCGAACACTCAACGGAAGCCACTTCTTAGCCACACGAGTAACAGCTGCCACCTCCGTCCAAACGCTCGGCAACAAAGGCACTCAAAGCGCACACCCGGCAGCAGCACCGGATACAAGCGACCGAGCAACCCTAGAGCGGGCATGCGTCATCCGCATCGGCACGCGGCGCGGACACTCGGGCACGCACCATCCGCACCGGTGCGCGAGACACCCAGACGAGCAGGAACGGCGCAAACCGACCACACTCCCCACTCCCCAGGCTCGCAGGCAGCTCACCCCCAGGCTCGTGCTCACCCGTCGGACACGGCAAGGCGGGCCAGACCCTCACAGGGTCTGGCCCGCCTGTCGCAAGCAGTGCTTAGAGCGCGCCGATCACGCCGACGCGTCCCTCTTATCCACGACGAGGCCGAGCTCGTCGAAGGTTCCCATGGCCTCGAGACGACGAATCAGCTCGGGCCAGTGCGCGATGAAGTCCAGGGCTTCGACCGTGTAGCGCTTGGTGAGACGCTTGGGCTCGTGCACGATGCGCCAGGCCCATCCCAGGCGGGCGGCGTGCACCCAGTCGGGGAAGTAGTCGTCGGCAGCCTTGGCGTACTGGTCGATCCATCCGCCCGCCGTGCACACGGACGCCTCGGGCACGAGCCCGAGTGCGACCGAGGCGACGACCTCCTGCAAGCCAGCGCCCAGGCCCACGATCACGAGCCGGGGCTCGAAGTCCGCCAGTACGGAAGGCTGCGCCTTGAAGCGGCGCAGTCCGTCGTAACCGTCGATGACCTGGACGTCGAAACGCTCCAGGCGCCGCGCTGCCGCCTCGCCGGCCTCGGGAACGGCACCGATCAGGGTGATCCGAGTGCCGTCGTCAAGGCGAGAGAAGACGTGGGGCAGGACAAGGTCCGCCGACGTGCGAGCCACTTCGTGTCCGGCTGCGCGCAGTCGCATCTGCAGGAGCGTGCCGTCGAAGCCGACGGTGTTCATGCGCGCCAACGCACGGAAGTCGGCGTGCAGCAGCGACCAGTGGTTGAGCCACGTGGTGGCGTGCCCACGGGTGAGCGCGCGTTGCGCCATCAGGTCGAAGGCGGGATCGGCGGCGCTGGGGCCGACCGCGCCGGCGGCCTCGCTCTGGTCGAGGCCGCCAGCGTTGGGCGACTGGAGAGTCATGTCGATTACCTCAGCAGGCTTGCTTTGAGATCGAAGGAAACGGACACAGCTCCAGCGTAGTTCGCGTGCTCTTCGACCGCGATGCGATTGACACCATCTTTCAGAAGATCACGCGGAACGGTGATGGTCTGGAGGTTGTTCTTGGCCGTGCCCAGCGAGACGTTGGACTTGGCGTTCGTGTTCGGGGTGATGGTTCCTTCCGGCATGTTGATGCGCTTGACTTCGGTTCCGTTGACGTAGACAACGGAACCGTCATCGGCGCGGACGGTGAGCGTGAGCTCGAAGTCGGCGCTGATGGTGCCCAGGTTCACGTCGCGAGCGAAGTACGTCGTGATGGGTCGGTCGGCCTTCTCCATGACGAAGGGGGTACCGGCGTCACGGTCGCCCCAGCCGAGCGGGCTGGCGCCGTGCTTCCACTGTGCCAGGTTCGCGGTGGAGTTCCACTTGGCGTCGGGGGCTTCCTTGGAGACCCAGTAGTTCCAGTACTGTCCGGTGGGCATGAACTCGCCGAAGTTGACGCCGGAGACGTCCAGGACCTCAAGCGGTGCGTCCGGGTCAGGAGTGATCGGCTTGTCCGGGTCGGGCTGGGGCTGCGGCTCGGGTTCCGGCTGGGGCTGCGGCTCGGGTTCGGGCACGTCGCCCTTTGCCACGGTCCGAACGGTTCCGTCGATGGTCATCGAGGCCGTGGAGCGGTAGTTCAGGTGGGTTTCGACGGCCAGCGTGTTGGTGCCGGCGACGAGCTGGGACGCGGGGACGAAGACCAGCTGTCGGTCGGCGCGGGCGGACGCGGTCGTCGCCGCGGCGGACGCGTAGGTGCCGGCGGTGACGGTGCCCTCGCTCATGCGCTGGCGCACAACCTCGGTGCCGTTGACGTAGACCACGGCGCCGTCGTCGGCCGTCACGGAGACGTTGATGCCGCCGATTGCGGTGGGGTCAGCGACCGTGAAGTTGGTGCGCGCGTAGGTGGTCAGCGGGCGGGTCTTGGGCGTGCCGGGCTTGAGGGTGGTTCCCAGGTCGGGGGCGCCGTAGCCGATGGGGGCGGTGCCGCGGCTCCAGGAGGAGTCGTCGTACGAGGTCTGGGCCCAGTCTTGCGCGACCGCGTCGTTGGACCAGTGGTACGCCCAGGTGGCGTCGTCCTCGACGAGGATGGTGGCGTCGTCGGGCCGGGCGGGCTGGCCGTTAGCATCGACCGTGTAGGCGTGGGTCGTGGCACCGACGAGGCCGTCGGAGGCGACGGCGCGCACGAAGAAGCGGTTGTTGCCGCCCAGGGGCACGGTGACGGACGTCGAGGTCGTGGTGGCGATCGTGCGATCGTCGCGCAGGATCTGGTACGAGTCGGCACCCGGCACGGAGGACCACTTGAGGGTCACCTGCTGGGAGTTGCCGTCGGAGGCGCGCAGGTTGGCGGGCACCGCGGGGGCGGTGGCGTTGCGGGCGGGCATGCGCACCCAGCCGCCGGACCACTGGCCGGCCGTCTTGGACGTGAAGGAGAAGTTGAAGTCGCCGCCGGCCCACAGGGCGCCGTCGTCTCCCATTTCGAGGGCCCACGCACCGGTGGAGCGCAGGGAAGACAGTCGGTAGGGGGTCCATCCGAGCTGACGGCCGGTGGCCTGGTCCCATCCGCCTACCCACTGGATTTCGTCGGCGCGGGTCCAGGTGTTGCCCAGGGCCAGGTACTGGTAGGCGTCCTGGAAGGTGTAGTCCGAGCAGTGGCAGGAGCCATAAATGACGCCTGTCGCGGAGGCCGTCGTGGCCTGCAGGTCGCCGCCGTTTTGCATGGTGATGGACCCGGAGGTGCGGCTCATGTCGGAGGTGTTGTAGCCGAACAGCGAGTGCTGCGAGCCGCCGAAGTAGGCGCGCCCGTTACCAACGGTGACGGCCTGCTGGTACTTGCCGATGAAGTAGGAGTGGCGGAAGGACCAGGACTGGTCGAGCGTGGCACCCTCGGACGTCTCAACGCGGGCGGCGTTCTCGGCGACGCGATCGTGGATGCGCGTGAAGAATCCGGCTGCGTAGAAGTAGGTGTCGGCCTCGTCGACGTCGATATCGGCGACGGTGCCGTTGAACTCGGGGTTCCAGGAGCGGTCGGGTGTGCCGGTCAGGTCAAGGCGCCCGGCGTTACGGGCGTAGACGGAGGAAACGCCGTTGCCCGACAGGTGAGTGAAGGCACCGGCCAGGTAAATGCGTCCGTCGATCACCTTCGCGGACTTCACGCTGACGCGCCCGCCGTTGCCGTTGCGTACCTGGAGGTTCCACGAGGGGTCGATCTGCCCGGTCGCGGGGTCGATGAGGACTGTGCCCACGCGGGTTTCGCCGTTGACCTTGGTGAAGTCACCGACGGCGAGGAGCTTGCCGCTGGGCAGCTCCACGAGGTCCTTGACCTGGTTGTTGAAGTCGAAGGTCTGGCCGGTCCAGTCACCCGTGACGGCGTCGAAGGCGGCCAGGCCGCGAGAGGTGATCTCTTGGCCGTTCTTGCCCTTTTGCACGCCGGTGAAGTTGCCACCCACGTACATGGTCGAGCCGATCTGTTCGAAGGCCTGCACCTGGATGCTGCCCTCCTGGATCGAGCCGTTGAGGTTGCCGGTCACGCCCCAGGTCGTGGGGGTGGCGAATTCAGACACCGAGGCCTTCTGGGTTTCGGCGGCCAGACCGCCGTCACCGATGGCACGGAAGGAAGAGTCCGTGGAGCGCAGCTCGGGGCGGACGTAGACCTCCGCGTAGGGGTTGATGATCGACCCGTTGCGGTGGAAGTAGGAGGTCGAGGAGGAAGTGTCGTACCACGAGGATGCCAGCGGCCCGTAGCCGAAGCCCATCGTGTATTGGTTCTGAGGGGAGGCCGTCAGGTTGACGTATCCCCACCCGGCGTTGGTGCCGAAGCCGGACCAGACGATGCCGCCGTTAACCCACCACTCCCGGTTGAACTTGACGTTGACGGGGTGAGCACTCTTGAACGGCCAGATGAAGTCACTCATCTTGGGGAACTGCATGCGCACGGTCTGGTAGGAGCTGCCACGGTGGTTCCAGGCGCGCTGGACCATGACGCCGTCGGGCAGGTCGGAGACCTTGGTGCCGCCGAGGAGTCCGTTGACGGTTTCGTGGGAGGCCTGAACGACCTCGAAGTCACCGGCGGTGCGCGGGCGGGTCTGGAGTCGGGTCTGATCGCCGTTGCCCTGTCCCCAGGTTTCCCAGCCTTCGCGGCCTCGGCCAATCATGACCCAGCCGCCGCCGTCCGTCGTTTGGTCACAGAAGAACTGGCCGGGGGCCTCCATCGTGGATGTCTGGAGCCAGTAGGTACCGTCCGCGGATCGCGGATCGTTCTGCTTAATCTCCCAGCAGGAGGCCGCTGCGGTCGCCTCGGAGAGGCCATCGTGGAGCGGATCAACTGCCGCCTGAGCTGCGACGGGACTGAGTGCAAGCACTCCGAAACCGGTTATTGACGCCAAGCCGAGTGCCAGGCAACGGCGGAAAAATTTCATCGGATCCTCACAGGTATCGCGTTAATGGTTACCCCTATAGTGTCACGAAAACCCCTTGTGCTCAACCACGTGGTTAGCAAGAAACGAGAGTGTTGTACCACATACGAGGGAGCCCTCGCCGCACCGGCGAGGGCTCCCCTTGTCAACAGGAATATATGCGTGTGGTCAAACTGTCCAGACTAGTCACAACGTCACATCAACCTGCTCGAAGAGGCACGAAATCTCCTCTATTTGACCATCGTGGCGGTCAAGTCGAAGGTCATCGACGGGGTGTTCCTGTAGTTCACATGCTCCTCAACGCCGATCCTATTGACACCATCTGTCAAGTAGCTGGCCGGGACGGTAACCTCGAGCAGATCAGAGGCTGCCTGCGTGGCCGTCACCGCCGCATTGGCGTAGGTGCTGTGGGTAATGTTGCCACTCGACATACGCTTGGTATCGACGATCGAACCGTTGACGCGCAGGACTGCGCCATCGTCTGCACGCACCTTGACGGTGAGCGTGGTGGAGGGCGTGATGGTACCCAGGTCGATGTCGCGCGCGAAGTAGTACGTCACGGGACGGTCCTTCTTGGCGATGTCGAGGCTGGTGGCGGCCTGCGGGTCGCCCCAGCCGATCGGGCCGGCGCCGCGCGACCAGTCCTTCAGGTCTGCGGTGGTTGCCCAGTCCGTGGCGGGCGCGTTCATGGACGTCCAGTAGTTCCACTGCGTGGTGGCCGAGGGAATGACCTCGCCGTTCGTCATGGCGTTGATGGCGATCGGCTTCGTGGCGTCCTCGAGGTTCGACGGCTCCAGCTTCTGATGATCGGGAACGGGCGCCGGCTCCGGCTCGGGTTGGGGCTGAGGCTCCGGCTCGGGCGTCACCTCGTCATCGCCGGGCACCGAATCGGGGGTTCCCTCGACGCGCTGGACGGATGCCCACATGCCCAGGGTCGCGCTGCGCGTGTAGTTGACGTGCGTCTCGACCGCGATGACGTTGTCGCCACTGGTGAGCAGGGCGGCCGGGACGAAGACCTCGGAGACCGAGTTCGAGGCAGCCGTGTAGCTCGGCGCGGCGTTGGCGCGGGTCGTGTAGCTGACGGGGCCAGCGTCGATGCGCGTGCGGTCAACCTCGGTGCCGTTGACGTAGACGACGGCACCATCGTCGGCCAGGTACTTGACGGTGACACCCTTGAGGGCGCGCGCGTCGGACACCTGGAAGTGCGAGCGGAAGTAGGAGGTCACGGGGCGCGTGATGTTGGACGCCAGGACGGTGGCGATGCGGGAGTCACCGTAGCCCAGGGGCGCGGCGCCGGTGGACCACTGGGAATCATCGAACGAGGCCTGGGCCCAGTTCTCGGGAGCCGCACTGGTCTGGGCGCGGTAGCTCCACGTGGCGCCCGCATCCAGCAGGACCGGGTTCGCAGGATCAACCTCGCCCTGGGCCGGGGGCACGTAGACCGAGGTGGTCGCGGAGCGGTTGCCCGACGCGTCGACAGCGCGCACGAAGAAGCGGTTGTTGCCGCCGCGCGGAACCTCAACGGTAGTCGAGGTCGTGGAGGCGATCGGGCGATCATCGCGCAGGATCTCGTAAGAAACTGCGTCGGAAACACCGTCCCACGCCAGGGTCACGGTCTGAGGAGTCGAGGCCGAGGTACGCACGAGCGTCGGGGTCTCGGGCGCGACGTTGTCGCGGTTGTCGAAGCGGGCGAAGCCGCCGTTCCACTGCGTATGCGAGGCGTCGATGTGGGACAGGTCGAAGTCGCCGCCGACCCACAGGTTGCCGTTGGTGTCGGTCGTCAGGGCCCACGCGCCGGTCTTACGCTTGGAGGAGAGCTCGAAGGGCGTCCAATGCAGGTTCTCGCCGGTGGTGGCATCCCACGCGCCGACCCACTTGATCTCGTCGATGCGCGACCAGCGGTCGGAGACGGCCCAGTCGTACTTGTCCTGGTAGGCACCGTCGGAGCAGTGGCAGGACGCGTAGATGACGCCCTTGGAGGAGATGGTGCTGGCCTGCATGTCGCCGCCCATGCTCAAGGTCACCGAGCCGGAGGTGCGCTGGTTCGTCTGCGTGTCGTAGCCGAACAGGGAGTGCTCGGAACCGCCGATGAAGACGCGACTACCTCCGGTAGAGATGGTCTGCTGGTACTTGCCGGCGCTCACGGTGGAGGGCTGGAAGTCGAAGCTCGTATCCTGGGCAGCACCGGCCTCCGTGGAGAACTTGGCGGCGTACCAGGCGCGCTCGGAGCCGTGCGCACGGGTGAAGTGTCCACCGGCGTAGAAGGAACCGTTGTCCTCACTGACGCCGACGGCCTGCACGGAACCACTGAACTCGGGGTTCCAGCTGCGGTCGGGGCGCGAATCCAGGGAGACGCGCGCCGCGTTGCGGCCGTAGACGCTGGAGGTGCCGCCGCCGCTCAGGTGGGTGAACACGCCACCCATGTACACGTAGCCGTTGTAGTAGTCGAGGGCGCGCACGCTCACCAGGCCGCCGCCGATGGCGTTCCTGATGGACAGGTCCCACGAGGGGTCAACCTTCCCGGTGGAGGGGTCGATCGCGACGGTGCCGATGTGGGTCTCGCCGTTGACGCGCGTGAAGTCGCCGGCCACGAGGAGGCGACCGTCGGGCAGCACGAGGAGGGCCTTGACCTGGTTATTGAAGTCGAAGGTCTGGCCGGTCCAGTCGCCGGTGTTGACGTCGAAGGCGGCCAGGCCGCGCGAGGCGGTCTCGGAGCCATTTTCACCCTGCTTGACCCCGGTGAAGTTGCCGCCCACGTACATGGTGGAGCCGACCTGCGCCAGAGCCTGGACCTGGATCGAGCCTTCGGCGTAGGAGCCGTTGATGTTACCGGTGACGCCCCACGAGGTCTTGGCCGCGTAGTTGGACACGGCGCGGGTCACGGTGGACCCTTCCACGCCCTCGTCGGGGATGGGGGTGAAGGAGTCCGAGGAGATGCGCGGACGCACGTAGGCCTCGGAGTAGGCGAAGACCGTCTGCCCGTTCTTGTGGAAGAAGGAGGTCGGCGAGCTCAGGTCACCGGTCCAGTTCGCCGCGCCGGCGCCGTAGCCCCAGCCCACCGTCCAGCCGGTGCGACCCGAAGGGTAGACCTGCAAAGCGTTCCAACCCTGGTCGTAACCCAGGGTGTTCCACAGGAGGCCCGAGACCGGAGCGCGGTCATCAATCGAAAGACTGGTCGGGTGAGCCATTTTGAAAGGCCACACGAAGTCCGTCATCTTGGAGAACTTCAGGTCCAGCTTCTGGTAGGAACGGCCCGAAGCACTCCAGGAACGCAGGACGCGAACGCCGTCCGGCTGATCCTTGACGTTCTCATGATTGAGGAGATCGTTGACAGAGTCGTTGGAGAGCTGAACGACGTCGAAGGCGTCGGTGTTGCGCTCGCGG
Source organism: uncultured Actinomyces sp. (assembly GCA_902373545.1). GTDB lineage: Bacteria > Actinomycetota > Actinomycetes > Actinomycetales > Actinomycetaceae > Pauljensenia. The sequence continues at coordinate 64,379 of CABKMZ010000002.1, forward strand.
GTGGCCAGTTTGGCGGGATCGCCCTTGCCGACACTCCACGGTTCCCAGCCTTCACGGCCGCGGCCGATCATGACCCAGCCGCCGCCGTCCGTGGTCTGGTCACAGAAGAACTGAGCGGGGGCATCCATCGCGGGGGTCTGCAGCCAGTAGGTGCCGTCCTGCGAGTTGGGGTCGCGCTGCTTGATGTCCCAGCACGATGCTGCGGCGGTTGCGGCGCTGAGGCCATCATGAACAATAGCCTGACCAGGGGAAACAGGGGGCTGATCACCATTATCGGCGTGCGCCATCGGCGCAAACGCAAGGGAGGCACACGCAATAATCGGCGCAGACGCAATGGTTACAAGGCGCGAAAGTGCGGAAGCCATGACACGACCTTTCAAGGGGACAATAACTTGTTGCATCAATGATTACACAACAAGGGATCCTTCATCAACCGGCCGGTCAAGCATCACTTTCACAGGCGCATCATATTCCCCTTCCTTATCCCCGCTTTTTCTTCGCCAAGGACCCAAGTCCCGACAGGTGCAGATGCGCCCGCAAAAGCCAACAAACACAAGCAAAAACGAGGATCGACAGGGCCGACCCAAGGACCGTCCCCACGAAGGAATCGCGCCCACAAATCCACGCTATACAACCGCCCGGAATGACCGCAGAAACGCCAACAACGAGGATTGGCTTGACCACCTCGGATAATTTTGGTGTAACGCCAATGAAACGCGAAACTTGAATAGTTGCCATCGCAGCGTCAAGCACCATGCACACCGCCCACACGATCGCGGCGGCCACCATACCTCCACGAGGAATGAAGATGACGTTTCCCACAACGTTGAACGTCAGGACGACAACCTTGTTCACGGCCGCCCAGCCGGAACGCCCGCTCATGATGAGCAGGGAGTGGATGTTGCCAGCCATGAAGGTCACGATCGAGCCGATGCACAAAACGACAAGCACGTTGGCGCCCGGAGCGAAGCCATCGCCCAAGATCCTCATGAGGGCCGGGGCGAAGATCGCCATGAGGGTGTAGATCGGCGCGGCGAAGAGGACCAGCCAGATTGAGGCGGTGGCGTACAGGTCACGCAGCTCGCTCGTGCGCCTCTGGTGCAAGAGCTTGGAGAACTGCGGGGAGACAACCACGCGCAGGGCTGTATCGACGACCATGCCAGCCTGAATAAAGCGGATCGCGCCGCCGTAGATGCCCGAGGCGGCGTCCCCGGCGAGCAGGCCGACGAGCAGGACGTCCAGCCACTGCAGAGCCTGTTCGAGACCGGCGGTGAGAGTACGCGGCAGTGCGAAAGAAACGACCTGACGACGACGCTGCGCACTCGGCCAGCGCCCCACCGAGTCCGCGGCCGACGGCATGTGCTTGAGAAGTAGCCACCAGGACGCCACAAGAACAACGACGAAGGGCAGGGCCCACGCCACCGACACGAGCGCCAGCGAGCCAGTGACAGCAGCCGCGAGCGCGACGAGGAGAGGGCGCAGGCCAGGCAGAATGAGGTTCTGCACGAGCACGTATTCGCGCATGTTACCCAGCGCCCGCAGCGCGGCGGAGGCCACGAGGGTCAGCGCCCCGATGGGGACGAACCACAGGACCGCGCGGGTAGCACCCGAGACCTCCGCGTTCCAGATCAACGGAGCCACGGCCTCGAGAATGAGGACGCACACGGTGGACACCCCCACCGTCATGGTCGCCATGAAGGACAGGGTCGCGCGGATCTCCTGCGGTGAATCGAGCGACAGACGAGGCATCAGGTAGATCGCGGTCGAGTCCAGGCCCACCTTCGCCAGGGCCATGACGATCGCGAAGACACCGGTCGCCTGCGTGACGACGCCCGCGCCGGTCGTGCCCAGCATGCGCGAGAGAATGATGGTGAACGCGAAGCCCAGGATCGCCGAGGCCATGGCGCCGACGAAGCCGACGATGCCCCCGCGAGCGAGGGAACGCCTGGCTTGATTTGTCTCACTCATGAGTAACCTTCCCGCTACCGCGCGGTAGCCTTTCCCTATAACCGATCGATGGGAAACACATGGACTTCATCAACTCACTCTCCCCCGCTCGTAAGAAGAGCATCCTCGCAGTGGCGATCCTCGTGGTCGTCGCGCTCGTCATCGTCGTCGGCCTGCGCCTGATGGGTTCGTCGGAGGCCGACACGACCGCTGCCGCGTCCGGCGCACAGAGCGTGGGCCCCGGCCAATCCGGCGCCCCGCAATCCATTGCCAAGACCATTACGCCGCAGTCGGCGGGCCCGGCCAACACCACCGGCTCGATGGGCACGGACGCGGACGCCGGCGCGCAGGCCTCGTACGTCATGACCACCATATGGGACGCGTACGCCGACCCCGAGCAGGCCCAGGCCACCGACCTATCCTCCGTCCTGACCGAATCCGCGCTCGAAGAGTTCGACGCCAAGGCCCTGGAGTGGACGACCGAAGGCCTGTACTCCGAAGGCACACCCACCATCGAGAACCCGCAGGTCATCGAGGATGACGGGGCCGGAAACGTCACCGTGTCGGTGTGCGTGGACTCCTCCTCAGTGCGCATCCTGAACGACGCCGGCACGGTTCTCACGGACGACACGGCCATGACCCGCGCCCTCACTTATCTTCGGTTTGTGAAGGACGGTCAGAACTGGAAGCTTGCCGGTTACTCGTTCCCCGACGACCCGACCTGTTGAGTCGCGCCAGCATCTGAGTGGAGAAAGCCCCGTCGTTCGCGGCGGGGCTTCCCCATTCGCCCAAACGAACCGGACGCGCAGAACGCACCGTACCTGCAACGGAGCCGGGCGTGGGCCGACCCGCCTGAGCGGCGGCCGCGCGCAGCGGGTCGCTCTCCTCCTCAAGGTGACGCGACAAGAGGGCGACGGCGACAACGGAGACCATCAGGCCGGTGTTCATGCCGTAGTAGAACTGCTCAACCATCGTGGCCAAAATGATGCCGCCCAAGATCGAGCCGTAGACGTCCTTCGCACGCCAGATGCGCGGGAACATGCGCACGAAGAAGAAAATGAACAGGGTGACGCCAACGAGGCCGTAGGAGAAGATGACCGTCCAGAACTGCCCCTGGGTGCCCAGAGAGGGCAACCAGGACGAGGCCGAGGGGCGCGGTGCGCCAAAGCCCAGGAAGGGCGACTCAGCCAGCTCGGTAATGGTCTCCAGGTAGTTCGACGCGCGGTCCTCCGTCGAGGAGGATTCCTGGACGCGTTCAAACAGAGACTTCGAGGCGGGCGTCGCTAGCCACGCGAACACGCCGACGACGAGGGCGGCGAAGATCCCCAGAACTGTGCGCCATGCACCGGCGCGCAGGCGCTGGAAGCCGACCCAGGTGACGATGACCATCAGGCCGATATACATGCCGCGGTTGAGGGTTGCAGCCGCGGGGATCACCGACAGGGCGCACACGCCCGCGACGATGAAGCGGTACTTCGAGCGTTCGCGCCACAGCACGTAGGCGAAGATCAGAGCGAGCGGGAAGATCATCGAATACACGTTGCCGTAGGTATTCGAGTAGATGAAGGGCGCGGAGGGGCGAGGGTCGGACAGGATCCACGACGAAGGGTTCCACTGGGTGGTCGCGCGCCTGGTGAACTCCCGAACGAAGTCGTTAGCGTGCAGCGGCTTCGGCACCAGGTAGTACATGAGCGTCTTGAATCGCAGCTCGGGCCACGCCATGGCGATGAAGCCGCCGATCGTCGTGGAGGTGAGGAAGCCCCACATGGTGCCCACGATGACGCGCACGCTCAGGGTCTGACGCGCGTTATACGCGTAGACGGCGAAGATGCCCGGCGCAAGCTGCAGCGAGAAACGGTAGAGCGCGCCGACGACGCGACCGCCCGAGTCCAGCATCGACATGGAGGCGAGGACCCACGCCAGGAAGAGCGTCCAAATGATCGTTCCTGGCGGGAAGCGCAGGCCACTTCGACCGAGCATCAGCACGAGCATGATGATCGCGAAGAACGACCACATGAGGTCGCCGGAGCCCAGCACCCACCACAGCAGGTACGCCGCGTAGGCCACGACAAAGGGCCAGGCCGGCAGGTCCTGCACGTCCTCCCGCAGCGGCCCGATGCGCGCGGGGGCCGGTTTCCTCCAGATTCCGCGGCCCCAACTCACGCGCCGGGGCTCCCTTCGGGGCTGGCGTTACCCTCGGACGAGGCCTGGGCGGGCGCGGACGCATCCGACGCGGTCGCGCTGGCGGCGCCCTCCGACTGGGTGGGTGCCTTGGGCGCGCCGAGCCTGTTGCGTCGGCGTGACGACAGGTAGAGGAAGGGGCCCTCAAGGAAGCCCTTGATCTCGGACCTGGTCAGCGAGCCGGGCGTATCGTCGTCGGTGCCTGCCACGCGGGCCCCGCCTGGCTTGAGGCGCTTGAGGACGGCGGGGACACGGCCCAGGAGCGTGCACAGCACGGAAGGCTTTTCGATGATCGCCTTGGTCAGCAGGGCAGCCATGCCGGAACCGTTGCCGCGGATCTGCTTGTCCAGGCCGGCCTCGTCGACGC
>CABKMZ010000003.1 GCA_902373545.1 uncultured Actinomyces sp.
CAAAAGTCGCACGTAATTTGGGTACCCTAACTTTTCATAGGTATCGAGAAAACCGCAGAATTTCAACGATGTGATTTCAATGTTTGAAATACGCGCGAGGGAATTACGTGCGACATTTCTGAGGAACCACAGCGTAAGGAATCACAGCGTAAGGCGCCACAAAGGCATCTCAAAGGAACCACAGCGTAAGGCACTACACAGGGTCCCAAGCGGAAGACAGCTCAAGCCGACAAAACGCCCAGGCAGCCGCACCGTCACTGGACTTGACCATCGCGTCAGGGACCACTTACCGCTGACGACCAAAACGCCGACGGATCCCTCCTGAACAAAAGTCGCACGTAATTTGGGTACCCTCACTTTTCTTAGGCATCGAGAAAACCGCAGAATTCCAACGATGTGATTTCAATGTTTGAAATACACGTGAGGGAATTACGTGCGACATTTCTGAGGAACCATAGCGTAAGGCACCGCACAGGGCCCCAAGCAGAAGACAACTCAAGCCCACAAAACGCCCAGGCCACCTCGCGCGGAATCACGCCACGACGACACGACAGGAAACGGCCTCAACGCCCCCAAACCCGGGATGGGCCGACGTACGCAGTTCCAGGCCCGCGCATCGGCGCGCAGATACGACAAAGCACGCCGAACCGAATGCGCCTGTCGGCGCGAAGGCCGCTCGTAGCGGCAGAGTTTGGAGCCCGGGGCATACCGGTCCGGCGTGCCCCACAACTCTACGGCCACCCGCCCCACGGCCGCACTCCGGGGCGGCGTGGATCAACCCACACAGGGCATGTGCCACAGCGCAACCCGCAACAACGAGGCCCGAACCACCTCTCTTGGCCACGGGAACCGCAGCGCTGATCGGGGCGCCACGTTCCGACGAGACGAGAGCACCTGTCTCGTGACAATCCCAGCCCTGCGCCTCGGGAAGTTGCCCGCGCGGGCGGCCACGGCCTCGTCGAGGACTGACATGTGGGACCATGGAAGCGTGATGACTTCTCCACAACCGCCCACGCGCTCCCGAACCGCCACTAACCGCGGAGTGCGCCGCGAGACCTTGGCCTCCAAACGAGTGCCCGCCGGCGTCGGCACATTCACCGTCATCGCGCTGGCGGCGCTGACGATCACGGCGTGGTGGCTGCCCGGCTCGCGCTGGACGGTCGGACCGGTCGTCGCGGCCGCGTCCTTCCTGCTGGCGCTCGGCTGGCCGACTTTGGCGCGCCTGCACATGCCGTGGCTCGCGCAGGCGGTCCTGGCGCTCGGTGGGGCGCTGACCCCCGTGGGCGTCGCCTACTGGAAGAACCTTGACATCGCGATTCCCCTGACCGGCATCACGCTGGTCTTGCTGGTCGCTGCGACCATCCTCGACGCGCCTGCGCCGCGCGACCACTCGGTGGGCCACACGACCGAACACTGGGGGTCGACCTCGCTGACCGCCGCGCTCGCCTCCTCGGTGACCGCCCTCCTCATCGTCACGTCCGGCTCGATGTGGGTGTCCCTGACAGTCCACACGCGTTGGTCGGTCGTCGTGCCCATGGCCGCCCTGGTCGCCATCGTCGCCGCCGCGTCGGCGCGCAGCGGGCGCAGCGCCACCGCGGGCGTCGTCTTCTCCGTCATTTTCGGCCTGTTCGCGGGCCTCATCGCGTCGTCGATTGCCTGGCTGCTCGGTCACACGTCGGATCTGCTGCCCGTCGTCTTTCCCTCCATCGCCAAGCCTTTCGGCGACTTCGCCGCGTTCCTGACCCTGGGCGGCGTGACCGGCTTCGGCGTGGGCTTCGCCGTGTCCGTCGTGGACGCGCTGCTCGGCGAGCGCGCCTCCTCCGCCCAGCTCGCCTCCGTCCTGGGCCGCGGCGCCGCCAAATTCCTGGTCGCCGCCCTCCCCGTCTACGCCATGACGCGCATCGGCGGCATCTGAGGGCCGCTCTCGTCCTCCATCGACGAGGCCATGGCCGCTTCGCCGTCCCCGTTTCCCCAAGTGGGGGGCGGGCTGGGGAGCCGGTGAGCGGGCCGTGCCTGAGAGTGCGCCGGGCATCGGAATGCAGTTTGGCCGTGGGGGCCGCGAGCGACCTCGGACCTGCAAGGCGGCGCCGGCTGGGGTGGGGGAGCGCCAGGTGCGGCGGGCCCCGGAAGGTGGCGCCGGCCTCGTGCCAGGCCGTGCCCCGAGACTCCGCTGTGCCCCGGAAGGCGGCGTCGGCTGGGGTGGGGGAGCGCCAGGTGCGGCGGGCCCCGGAAGGTGGCGCCGGCCTCGTGCCAGGCCGTGCCCCGAGACTCCGCTGTGCCCCGGAAGGCGGCGTCGGCTGGGGTGGGGGAGCGCCAGGTGCGGCGGGCCCCGGAAGGTGGCGCCGGCCTCGTGCCAGGCCGTGCCCCGAGACTCCGCCGGGCCCCGGAAGGCGGCCCCGTCCTCGTGCCAGGCCGTGCCCCGAGACTCCGCCGGGCCCCGGAAAGCGGCCCCGTCCTCGTGCTAGGTCGTGCCCCGAGACTCCGCTGTGCCCCGGAAGGCGCCCCGGCCTCGTGCGTGTTCGCTCCTGGCCGCGCCTGCCGCGCGGTGCGCGCCCACCCCACGCGTTAGGCTGGAGCCATGATGGAGATACCTGCTGACCTGCCCGCACTTGTCGCTCCCGTCGCGTGGATGCTCGGAACCTGGGAAGGGTGGGGCATGCACGCCACTCCCGCAGCCCCCGGCCATGAAGAACCCGCCGAGGATTCCCCCGTCATCGAGGAGATCCGCGGCGACGTCGTCGGCGAGCAGATGCGCCTGGTGACCCGCGTGTACGCGGGCGTCGCCTCCGCGCCGATTGACCCGACGTGGGACGCCGCGCAGGGCCTGTCCGCAATCAAGAAGGGCGACCTGATCAGCGAAGAGACCGTGTACGTCTCCGTCGCCCCCTCCGACGCGCCGCTGCCCCCGCCCGGCCAGTACAACCCCCGCGAGTTCACGGCGACCTCCGCCTCCACCGAGGGCCACAGCGCCGTGTGGGACGGCGTGAGCGTCGGCCCGCGCGTGCAGATGGTCTCCGACGCGATTGCGCTCGGCGTGGGCGCCACCCGCGTCACGCACCTGGGCCGCATGTTCGGCCTGGTCGCAGGCGAACTCATGTGGACGCAGGAGCGCACCCTCGACGGCGAGGCCGAAGCCGACGTCGAGATCTCCGGCCGCCTGCACCGCACGGCCCAGGCCTCGACCGAGTCCGGCGAGGTCATCGACGGCATCGACGACTCGCAGGGCGGTTTCCTTGTCTGAGTCCGTGCTCGATTCCGAGTTCGTCGACGAGGCCGTGGCCTCCTTCGGCGCGACCCCGCACTTCGGGGATCCGTCGGGGGAGCAGTGGGCCCTCGAGGGCGGCCGCGCGCTGGTGCGCCGTCCGGACCTGGCGGTCATCGCTGTGTCGGGGGCCGATCGACTGACGTGGCTGACGTCGCTGGCCTCCCAGATCGTCACCGGCCTCGTGCCCGGCATGAGCCGCGAGCTGCTGATCCTCTCGCCCGAAGGCCGCGTCGAGCACTGGGCGGGCGCGAGCGACGACGGGGAGGCGCTGCACCTGATCGTGGAACGCGCGGACCTGTCGGGGTTCGTGGCGTTCCTGGACTCGATGCGTTTTGCGCTGCGCGTTTCTGTTGCCGAGCGCGACGTCGCCGTCTTCTCCTCCGTGCGCGCGGGCGCGAATACGCCCGAGGCCGTGGCCGGCCTGCCCGGACACCTGTGGACCTGGGAGGACCCGTGGCCCGGCGTGGTGGAAGGCGGGGCCGCGTACTTCCAGGGCGAGCGCCACCCCGGCGCCCGCACCCCGATGATGTTTCACGCTGTTTCACGGCAGGATGCGGACGAGTTCGAGGCCGCGTGGCTTGCCGACGGAGCTGCTTCCGGCGCCGCCGAGGCACACGCAGCGCCCTCTTCTGCGCCCCCCGGCGCGCGCTCCTCGACGCCGTCCCCGGCAGGCGGCAAGCGCCGCCGCGCCGGATACCTCGCGTGGGAGGCCATGCGTATCGCCGCGTGGAAGCCGCGCCTGGGCCGCGAGACGGACGCGCGAGCGATCCCGCCCGAGGTGGACTGGCTGCGCAGCGCCGTCCACACGTCGAAGGGCTGCTACCGCGGTCAGGAAACCATCGCCCGCGTCATCAACCTGGGGCGCCCCCCGCGCCGCCTGACCTACCTACAGTTGGACGGCTCGCGCGGCGACCTGCCCGCTCCCGGCACGCCTATCACCGTGGGCGGGCGTCAGGTCGGCGTCATCACCTCCTCGGCGCGCCACGCGGACGAGGGCCCGATCGCCCTCGCGCTCATCGCCCGCGCCGTGCCCGTGAGCACCGTCTTCGACATCGACGGCGTCGCCGCCGCCCAGGAGGAGATCGTGCCCGTTCACGGCAAGTCCTCCGTGTCCCCGCAGACCCGCCCGGGCGCCGACCTCTCCCGCGAGGCCGGCCAGCGCGGCGGCTCCACTGGCTTCGGCGGCCTCGGCTCGGCGTTGGGGTCCCGCTGATGCGCGCCGTTATTCAGCGCGCCACCTCCGGCGAAGTCCGCGTCGAGGGCCGCGTCGTCGGCCGCCTCGTCTTCGATCCTGTCGACGAGGCCAGGGCTGGCTGTGCGGGGCCTGCCTCGTCGGGCGGCGTCGTGACCACTCCCGGTGGGCAGAACCCAGCCACTCCGTCGGGGGAGGGGATGTGCGAGGCGCGCCAAGGCCTCGTCGTCCTCCTGGGTGCTCAGCGCGGCGACGGACCGGCCCAGGTGGCGACCGTCGCGCGCAAGATTGCGGAGCTGCGCATCCTCGACGAGGAACGATCCGCGCTCGACGTGGGCGCACCGGTCCTCGTGATTTCGCAGTTCACGCTGTACGGGGACACGCGCAAGGGGCGGCGGCCGTCATGGGCGCATGCCGCTCCCGGCGAGGAGGCCGAGCCCCTCGTCGAGGCCGTCGTGGCCGACCTGCGTTCGCGCGGCCTGCACGTGGAAACCGGCCAATTCGGCGCGATGATGGAGGTGTCGCTGGTCAACGACGGGCCGTTCACGGTCCTCGTCGAGGCATAGTTCCCCCACAACGTCGCACGTAATTTCCCTGTCAACCTTTCAGGTTTTGAAATACAGTCGTTGCAATTGCAACGTTTGTGAGGCTAATCGAAAACTGACCGAGGGAAATTACGTGCGACTTTTGGGTGAAGCTCCCAGAGATGTCAGCCGATAGTTCGCGCCCCGGCCTCGTCCCGGCGCCTCGCGTGTTGGTGAACTGCCCTCTGTTGCGTGTGGCAACGGGTGTGGTTTCCCAAAAATCTCGCACGTAATTTCCCTGTCAACCTTTCAAGTTTTGAAATACGGTCGTTGCAATTGCAACGTTTGTGGTGCCAGTCGAAAACTGACCAAGGGAAATTACGTGCGACTTTTGGGTGAAGCTCCCAGAGACGCCAGCCGATAGTTCGCGCCCCGGCCTCGTCCCGGTGTCTCGCGTGCTGGTGAACTGGCCTCTGTTGCGTGTGGCAACGGGTGTGGTTTCCCAAAAATCTCGCACGTAATTTCCCTGTCAACCTTTCAAGTTTTGAAATACGGTCGTTGCAATTGCAACGTTTGTGGTGCCAGTCGAAAACTGACCAAGGGAAATTACGTGCGACTTTTGGGTGAAGCTCCCAGAGACGCCAGCCGATAGTTCGCGCCCCGGCCTCGTCCCTGCGCCGAGGGCGAAAGTGCGCGCGCGGGTCCGCGTCGACCCGTAGGCTGTAACTAGTCAACTGGGACGGGTGTACGCCGAGCTCGGCGGGTCAGCTGCCCCTGAAACAAGGAGAGACATGTTCGAACGCTTTACCGACCGTGCGCGTCGTGTCGTCGTGCTCGCGCAGGACGAGGCCCGCGGTCTTAAGCACAACTACATCGGCACGGAGCACCTGCTGCTCGGCCTGATCTCTGAGGGTGAGGGCGTGGCCGCGAAGGCTCTGGAGACGATGGGTATCAAGGGCGAGGCCGTGCGCGCCTCGGTCATTGAGATCATCGGCGAGGGCGAAAAGCCGGTTGAGGGCCACATTCCTTTCACGCCGCGTGCCAAGCGCGTCTTCGAGCTGAGCCTGCGCGAGGCCCTGCAGCTCGGCCACAACTACATCGGCACCGAGCACCTGCTGCTTGGCCTCCTTAAGGAGGGCGAGGGCGTGGCTGCCCAGGTGCTCACGAAGCAGGGCGCTGACCTGGCGCAGGTGCGTCAGACCGTCATCCAGATGCTCAGCGGCTACCAGCGTGGCGACGACGAGGGCCGCGAGTCGGTGGGCGCGGGCGTGGGTGGCTCGGGCGGTCCCGAGCGTTCCAACTCTGCCATCCTCGAGCAGTTCGGCCGCAACCTGACCCAGGCCGCGCGCGAGAACAAGCTGGACCCTGTCATCGGGCGCCGCGTCGAGATGGAGCGCGTCATGCAGGTCCTGTCGCGCCGCACGAAGAACAACCCGGTCCTGATCGGTGAGCCCGGCGTTGGTAAGACCGCGGTCGTGGAGGGCCTTGCCCAGGCGATCGTGCACGGCGACGTGCCGGAGACCATCAAGGACAAGCAGATCTACAGCCTCGACATGGGCTCGCTGGTCGCTGGCTCGCGCTACCGCGGCGACTTCGAGGAGCGCCTGAAGAAGGTCCTCAAGGAGATCCGTACGCGCGGCGACATTATCCTGTTCATCGACGAGATCCACACCCTCGTGGGTGCGGGCGCCGCCGAGGGATCGATCGACGCCGCCCAGATGCTCAAGCCGATGCTGGCGCGCGGCGAGCTCCAGACGATCGGCGCCACCACGAACGACGAGTACCGCAAGTACATCGAGAAGGACGCGGCCCTGGAGCGCCGCTTCCAGCCGGTGAAGGTCGAGGAGCCCAGCGTCGATGAGACGGTGGAGATCCTCAAGGGCCTGCGCGACCGTTATGAGGCGCACCACCGCGTCATCATCACGGACGACGCGATCCAGGCGGCCGCCGAGCTGGCCGACCGCTACATCTCGGATCGTTTCCTCCCCGACAAGGCGATCGACCTGGTCGACGAGGCCGGGGCGCGCCTGCGCATCCGCCGCATGACTGCGCCGCCGGAGCTGCGCGAGCTGGATGAGAAGATCGCCGAGGTGCGCCGCAACAAGGAGGCGGCCATCGACGATCAGGACTTCGAGAAGGCCGCGTCGCTGCGTGACGAGGAGTCGAAGCTGGCTGAGCAGCGCAAGGCGAAGGAAGAGGCCTGGAAGGGCGGCGAGTCCGACGAGATCGCCGAGGTTGGGGATCAGGAGATCGCCGAGGTCCTGGCCATGTCCACGGGCATCCCGGTCGTGCGCCTGACCCAGACTGAGACGGCGAAGCTGCTCAAGATGGAAGACGAGCTGCACAAGCGTGTCATCGGCCAGGACGAGGCCGTGAAGGCTCTCGCCCAGTCGATCCGTCGTACGCGCTCGGGTCTGAAGGATCCGAACCGTCCCGGTGGCTCGTTCATCTTCGCCGGCCCGACCGGCGTGGGTAAGACCGAGCTGGCCAAGGCCCTCGCCGAGTTCCTGTTCGGCGACGAGGACGCCCTCATCCAGCTGGATATGTCCGAGTTCTCGGAGAAGCACACGGCCTCGCGCCTCTTCGGTGCTCCTCCTGGCTACGTCGGCTACGACGAGGGCGGCCAGCTCACGGAGAAGGTCCGTCGCAAGCCGTTCTCGGTCGTCCTCTTCGACGAGGTCGAGAAGGCTCACCCGGATATCTTCAACTCGCTGCTCCAGATCCTGGAAGAGGGTCGCCTGACGGACTCGCAGGGTCGCAAGGTGGACTTCAAGAACACCGTCATTATCATGACGACGAACCTGGGTACTCGCGACATCAACAAGGGTGTCCTCACGGGCTTCCAGACCGCGGACAACGCGACGCACGACTATGGTCGTATGAAGTCGAAGGTTGCGGAGGAGCTCAAGCAGCACTTCCGCCCGGAGTTCCTCAACCGTGTCGACGACACGATCGTGTTCCCGCCGCTGACCAAGCCTGAGATTGCGCGCATCGTCGACCTGATGATTGCGAAGCTGGCTAAGCGTATGGAGGCGCAGGATATGCGCCTGCAGCTGACGGACGCGGCCCGCGAGCTGCTCGCGGACGTGGGCTTCGATCCGGTTCTGGGTGCGCGCCCGCTGCGTCGCGCGATCCAGCGTGAGATCGAGGATGCGCTGTCCGAACGGATCCTTTTCGGAGAACTGCAACCCGGTCAGGTTGTCACCGTTGGCGTCGCTGGAGAGGGTAAGGAACGCACGTTCACCTTCAATGGAGAGTGATTTACTCGCCAATTGTCGAGGGATGACAAACCCTCAGCTGTGAGAGAGCGGCCCGTCGCACAACGACGGGCCGCTCTCTAGTTGTCAAGTAACGCTCACTCTGATAGATTTTCATTAACTATGGGCGCCTTGCGAAGTCGTGTCACACTATTTGCGAGGCATTGTCGATTGATCGAGAGAGGGTCTATGAACACTCGTGCGCGCCGAAAGCTGACCAGCGCGAGACGACGCCTACCGGCGCTCGTCCTCGTGCTTGTCGTCGTTGCGCTCTGTGTCGCGGGTGTCATCTATAAGGGTGCCGAAGTCACGCAAGTGAACGTCAACGATGGCGGAATTTGGGTGACAAATAAGTCCAAACAGCTCGTTGGGCACCTGGACTACGAGGCGCGCATCCTTGACGGCGCGCTGCGCACCGAGGCTACCAACTTCGACGTCGGGCAGGCCGCCGAAACCGTCACTGTGTCCGATCTAACCTCGCTTACTGTTGCCCCGGTCAATGTTACTCAGGTCGCTCTGGGATCCCCCACGGCGCTGCCCAGTGGCTCGGTTGCGATGCAGGGCGGAGACGTCCTCGGTGTCCTGAATGCGGCGGATGGCACACTGTGGACCACCTCCGCGCTTAGCCCGAGCCCGACGAACCTATCTGACAATGCCGCCGTGGCCTCGAACATGGGCGCGAGCGCGTTTGTCACCGGTATGGACGGGACGGTCTACGCACTGTCCGGATCCGGTTCCCTAACGACTGTTAAGCGACAGGGTGCCGTCGATCAAGCGAAGACCTCACGGATCGACGGCATCCCCGAGGGTGCCCAGCTGTCCTTGACGGTTGTCGGCGACCAGGTCGTCGCCCTCGACTCCTCCTCCAACACCCTCTTCCTGCCCGGCGGCAGGACGCTCAACCTCAGCGCCGCAGGCGTGGAGGAGGGCGGCGTCCTCCAGCAGGCCGGTCCCAAGGCCGATTCCGTGCTCCTGGCCACGGCCTCGTCCCTCGTGAAGGTTCCCCTGAAGGGCTCCGCCCCCGCGATCACCCCCGCGGCCGAGGGCGCCCCCAGCGGCACGCCCGCCCAGCCCGTTCGTCACGAGGGCTGCTCCTACGGCGCGTGGATGGGCTCGGGCGCGTACGTGCGCTCGTGCGACGACCCCGCCAACAACAAGCAGATGGTCGTTGACACGCTGACGAGCGCCCGCGAGGTCGTCTTCCGCACGAACCGCAAGGCCATCGTCCTCAACGACGTCGCCCAGGGCAGCGTGTGGCTGCCCGACGCGAACATGGTCCTCATGGACAACTGGGAAGAGGTCGAGAACCAGCTCGAGCAGTCCGAGGATCAGAAGGACAACCCCGAGCTCACCAACGAAATCGCCGACCCCGAGCAGCGCGAGGAGAACACGCCGCCCGAGGCCGTGGATGACGAATTCGGTATCCGCCCGGGACGCTCGACGATCCTGCCCGTCCTGGACAACGACTCCGACATTGACGGCGACGTGCTGACGGCGAAGCCGACGACCCAGCCCGGGTGGGGGGTCGTGTCCGTCGCGCGTTCGGGCCGCGCCCTACAGATTTCGGATGTGAGCGCGGATCAAACGGGTTCGACGTCCTTCTCCTACGATGCCTCGGACGGGAGTGCGACCGCCTCCGCCCGGGTGCAGGTGACGATCCATCCCTACGGGCAGAACGAGGCCCCCGCGCAGCTGCGCGCGTCCTCGGTCAAGATCGGCGCCGGCGCGCAGATTCAGTACCAGGCGCTATCCGACTGGCGCGACCCCGACGGTGACCCGATCTACTTGAAGAACGCGGAGGCCCCCGAGGGCCTGAGCGTGTCCTTCATGGAGGATGGTTCGCTGACGATTAACGAGGAGGGCGGCGCGGCCGGCCCGAAGACCGTCGTTCTGACCGTCGCTGACGATCAGGGCGGCGAGACGCGCGGCGAGCTCATCGTCAACGTCCAGGAGGCGGGCAACCTGCCGCCCACGGCGAACGGCGACCTGTTCCAGGCTCACCCGGGCCAAAACGTCACGCTTGACCCGCTCAAGAACGACACGGACCCCAACGGCGACCCGCTGACGCTGGCCGCGGTGTCCGGCGCGCCCTCGGGCGCCTCGATCACGCCGGATCTGGAGCGCGGGACCATCGATTTCATGGCCTCGTCGCCGGGCTCGTACTCCTTTGCCTACACGGTGTCCGATGGCACCGCGACGACGCTGGGCATCGTGCGCGTCGAGGTCATCGAGCCGAACGCCGCGCCTCCCGTCGCCGAGAACGACACGGCCGTCCTGCCGCAGGGAGGGTCCGTGCTGGTCGCGCCGCTGACCAACGACTTCGACCCGATGGGTGGCGTCCTGGCGATCACGTCGATTGACTCCACGGCCGTCCCCGGCCTCGAGGTTGCGCTTATCGACCGCCACCTCCTGCGCGTGACCGCGCCCTCCGGCCTGGACAAGACCGTCTCCTTCTCCTACACGATCTCCAACGGTCAGGGCAGCGCGAGCGCCGAGGTGACCGTTATTCCCGGCGCCTCGGATCGCACCGACCTGCCGCCGATCCTCAAGCCGGACCGCGCGAAGGTCCGCGTGGGCGACGTGGGCACGGTCTCCGTCCTGGCGAACGACCGTTCCCCGGCTGGCCTGAACCTTCAGGTGGAGTCGACCCTCGAATACGACCGAACCAACGCGCTGGGCACGCCTTTCGTGACGGGTAACCAGGTCCGTCTCGAGGCCGGAAACACTCCCGGCGTGATGGAGGTCACCTACTCGGTCATCGATTCGGCCGGCAACCGGGCCTCGAGCACGGTTACCTTCGAGATCCTGGCCGCCTCGGACTCCAACCAGGCGCCGCGCCCGCGCGACATCACCGCCTGGGCCACGGCCGGCCAGAGCGTGCGCATCCCCGTCCCGCTCGACGGCATCGACCCGGACGGCGATTCGGTGGTCCTGCGCAGCCTCGAAACCTCGCCGCAGAAGGGCAGCGCGACCGCGCATGCCACGTGGATCGAGTACACGCCTAACGCTGCGGCGTCCGGGACCGATACCTTCACCTACACGGTCGAGGACCGCCAGGGCGCCCGTGCCTCGGGCCACATCCGAGTGGCCGTGACCGCGGCTCCTTCGCTCAACCAGAATCCGGTGGCCGTGCCCGACACGGTCCTGACGCGCCCCGACCGCATGGTGACCGTCAACGTCCTGTCGAATGACCTTGACCCGGACGGTGATTCGCTGACCCTTGAGAAGGACAGCCTGGAGACGGCCACGCCCGCGCTGGATCCCCAGGTGCGTTCGGGCACGACCGTGCAGGTGCACACGCCCGCGCAGGCCGGTACCTACCTCGTGTCCTACACGGTGAGCGACGGGCGCGGCGGGGTCGCGCGCGGCACCCTGACGGTCTACGTCCAGGATGACGCGCCCCTCAAGGCCCCCATCGCCCGCGATGATTTCGTGGGCTACGACGAGTTGCCGTCCGACGGTTCCGCCGTGGTCGTTAACGTCTTGGATAACGACGAGGACCCCGACGGCAGCGTCGACGAGCTGACCGTCAGCACCTCCGATGCTGGCGTGACCGTCAGCGGTTCCACCCTGCTTATCCCCGTCAGCGACGCGACGCGCCTGGTCGTCTACACGATCAAGGATCGCGACGACCTGACGAACTCGGCTGTCGTGCGCGTGCCCGGTCGTGATTCGACCGCGCCCTTCCTGAGCTCGGCGAACCTGCCGATCGAGATGGACGCGGGTACTTCGCGCACGATCAACCTGTCGGATTACGTCATCACGCGCGCCGGGCGCACCCCGCGCCTCGTGGAGGGCTCGACCCCGGTTGGTCAGGATGGCCTCGACTCGGTCGTCGCCGACTCCGACACGCAGCTGACCCTGACCGCGAACGCCGCGTTCGGCGGAAACTCCGCGTTCCTCATCCAGGTCGCGGACGGCGATTCTTCCGACTCGGGCGCCCTGTCCGCCTCCCTGTCGCTGCCCGTGCGCATCAAGCCCACGGTGAACCAGCCGCCGACCTTCACCCCGACGCCCATCCGCGTCGAGGCCGGGGCCGAGGCCGTGGTGCAGAACCTTGCGCTCGCCGTGCGCGATCCCGAGGGCGTGGACACCTCCACCTTCACCTACTCGATGGACTCCGCGCCGAGCGGTATCTCGGCGTCCCTGTCCGGCGCATCGCTGTCGGTGTCGGCCGCCGAGGGCACCGCGCAGGGCCCGGCCGGTTCAATCGCCGTGAGCGTCACCGACGAGGAGGGCAACACCGTCAGCGCGCAGATCCCCGTCGAGGTCGTCGCGTCGGTCAAGCCTCCCATCCAGGTTCCCGCCTACACGCTCAACGGCAAGGTGGGCGACACGGTGAGCATCGACGTGGCCTCCGCTGCGACCAACCCCTTCCCGGAGGCGCCGCTCACCCTTGAGGGCGCGACCCTGTCGTCGGGCGAGGCGACCGTCACCTCGGCGGGCACGACCGTGTCCATCACGCCCACCGCGACCGGGACGATCACGGTCGGCTTCAAGGTCAATGACAAGATGGCTGATCCCTCGCGTGCCGTCCAGAGCACGATCACGGTCACGGTCACGGATAAGCCGGCCGTTCCGACGGGCGTGGGGGCCGAGGCCGTGGGCCTGACGGGCGCTCGCGTGTCCTTCAACGCGCCCACAGCGAACGGCTCGCCCATCACGGGATACCGCGTCTACGACCAGAATGGACGCCTGGTCGCCACGTGTGCGAGCACCGTGTGCGAGGTGACCGGCCTGACCACCGGCGAGTCGTACTCCTTCACGGTCAGCGCGGTCAACGCTGAGGGAGAATCTGGGAAGTCGGCGGCCTCCAACACCATCTCGCTGTCCGGCAGGCCCGATGCTCCCAGCGGCGTCACCGCGACCCCCGGAGACGGAAAGATCGCGGTATCGTGGAACGCAGCTGCGGGCAACGGTTCTCCCATCACCAGCTACAGGGTGGTCGGCTCGGTCACCGGTGGTAGCGCGGTCACGTGTAGCACCGGAGGAGCCACCGCGTGCACGCTCAGTGGTTTGACGAATGGTAAGACGTACACGATCACGGTCACGGCTGTGAACGCCAGGGGTGAGTCGGATCCCTCGACCCCCGTGTCGGAAACGCCGAAGGCCGAGCGCCGCGGACCCGATCAGCCGGTTATCACGAGCGCCAGCGCGGCCCAGCAGCGCGACGGTAACGCCGCTCTGGCGACCATCACCTGGTCCCTGGGTAGCTCCGGCAGCGCCGGATGGGGCGAGACGATCGTCTCCGTCAATGGCGTCACAAAGAACGTCACGGGCGGAACCAACACCACCCAGATGACCGTTCCCTACGGCGTGGCCCTCACCGTGTACGTGACCGTCAGTAACGCGAACGGTGACACGGCGACCTCTCCTGGCTACGTCATTCCGGCGGTCGTCCACGAGGATCCCACTCCTCCCAAGACGATTCCGGTGGCTCCCGATGCGCCCAACGTGCGCACGCCCATCAACAATGAGTTGGGCAAGCTGAGCGTCTATGGCGCGAAGGTCAAGGAAGGTAACGGCTTCAAGGCCGCCGACCTGACCCTGTTCTACGCGGATAGCGCCAGCGGGTGCACCACGGGCGCGAACCAAGTGGGTCTGGAGGAGTTCAATATCGGTCCTCTCACGCCCGGAACCACGATGACCTACTACTTCTGCCAGCGTGGCAAGAAGGACGACGGATCCTACGTGTGGGGCCCGACCGTGTCGGCCTCCGGTGTCGTCGGCAACGGCCAGCGCGACGGTGGCGGCGGCAACCAGCCGGAGCCTCCGCAGCCGGATCCGGGCAATGACACGATCCCGAACTTCACGGTTGATGCCGATCCGCACATCAACAGTGCGACCATCTCGTGGACCCCTCCTGCAGGCGTTTCCCTCAAGCAGACAACCATCTGGATCGAGGGCCTGGAGGACTCGACGAGGCAGAGGTTCACGGGCCCGATGACGCAGGTCACCATGTCCCCACTGAAGCCCGTGCACGAGTACACGGTTGTCGTGGATGTGGAAAACAACGCCGGCGCCCACCGGATCGTCAAAAAAACGTTCACGACAGGCGAGTCGGTGGAGAATATCAATCCTGTCTTCACTGGGAAGACCACGTGCCCGAACGGGCAGGAATGTGGCTCGATGACGCTGACGGCCACGCGCGCCGCGCAGTTCCAACCGGGTAAGACACTCGTCTGCACGGTGTCGACCGGACGACCTGCCCAGGACACGGAGTTCCGCTTCTCGCAGGGCACGCCGAGTATACCGGGTATCCTGACGGAGGCGATTACCGCCCGAGAGCTCAATGCGCGGCAGGTCGTGAAGAGCTGCCGAGGCGAATAAAAGACAAGACTTTCATCCACTAAGAGCAACGAGAGAGACGTAGGAACACTCATGACCCTTTCCATCGAAGACGCAACCAGGTTTGCCCAGGTCTTCAAGGGCCTCGTCGACGGCGTGTCCGTGGCGGTGCTCGACAAGCGCCAGGCGGTGCGCCTGGCTCTGACCACGATGTTCGCCGGCGGCCACCTCCTGCTCGAAGACGCTCCCGGTACCGGAAAGACGGCGCTGGCGCGCGCGATCAGCGCGACCATTGACGGCACGCACTCGCGTATCCAGTTCACCCCGGACCTGCTGCCTTCGGATATCACGGGCGTCAACATGTTCAACCAGAAGACGGGCGAGTGGGTTTTCCACGCCGGCCCGGTCTTCGCGGAGATCGTCCTGGCCGACGAAATCAACCGTGCGTCGCCCAAGACGCAGTCCGCCCTCCTGGAGGTCATGGAAGAGGCCCAGGTGACGGTCGACGGCGTGCGCCGCCCCGCGCCCCAGCCCTTCATGGTCATCGCGACCCAGAACCCCGTCGAGCAGGCCGGCACCTACCCGCTGCCCGAGGCCCAGCTGGACCGCTTCCTCATGAAGACCTCGATCGGCTACCCCTCGCGCGCCGCCATGATCGACGTGCTGGACGGCTCGGCCGCGCCCGACCGCTCCAAGAACCTGCGTCCCCTCGTGTCCGGCCAGGACATCGTCGCCTGGTCGGCCCTGGCCTCGGCGAACCACACGGACCGCGCGGTCCTGGACTACGTGGCCGCGCTGGCCGAGGCCACCCGCGACGACGAGTCCTCGCTGCTGGGCGTGTCCACCCGTGGCGCGATCGGCATGGTCCGCTGCGCCCGCGTGTGGGCGGCCGCGCAGGGCCGTAACTTCGTCCTGCCCGACGACATCAAGGCCCTGGCGGTGCCCGTGTGGGCACACCGCGTGATCGTCGACCCCGATGCTGCGTTCTCCGGCGCGACCGCCGAGGGCGTCATTCAGCGTGCCCTGACGTCGGTGCCCGCCCCGGCGGTGGGCGCGTAACGCGCCGACCGGACGACGTGATGGAAGGGAAGCGTTCACAGGCAACAACGTTGGTCTCGCCGCGCAAGGCGCAGGCCTCCCGGCCGCACCCACTGAAGTCTTTTGTTGGACTGGTCACGCCCACGGGGTGGGCGCTGATCCTCCTCATCACGGTGTCCCTGATCGTGGCGGCCACCATGGGGTGGGTCGAGGCCTTGGCGTGCGCGCTCGCCGGCTCCGTTGCTCTGGTGCTGGCCGCCACGCGCGTCGCCTGGAAGTCCCCGCACGTCGTCTCGATCCGCGTGCCCAACGAGCGCATCGTCGCAGGCCAGACGGCAGTCGGCGAGATCTCGGTGCGTAACGAGCGCGCCCGCTCCGTGCGTGCGGGCATCATCGAGCTGCCGATCGGCACGGGCACGGGCGAGTTCGTCGTGCCCCCGCTGGGCGCCCACGAGAAGTGGGAGGAAATGTTCCTCATCTCCTCGCGTCACCGCGGCCTCATCAGCATCGGCCCAGCGCGCGCCGTGCGCTCCGATGCCCTGGGCCTTTTGCGCCGCGTGCGCGCCTGGGACGAGCCCGTCATCCTGCACGTCCACCCTCGCACCGTGCGCGTCCCCTTCGACGCGACCGGCTTCCAGCTGGATGTCGAGGGCGTCTCCACCGGCAAGCTGTCCAGCTCGGACGTGTCCTTCCACGCGCTGCGCGACTACGAGCCAGGCGACGACCGCCGCACCGTTCACTGGCAGTCCACCGCCCGCCTCGGCAAGCTCATCGTGCGCCAGTACGAGGAGACCCACCGGTCCCACCACGTCATCGTCCTGGACACCTCCCGCGACGCCTGGGATCACGACTCTTTTGAGACCGCCGTGTCGGTTGCGGGCTCGCTCGGCCTGGCGAACCTGCGCGAGTCGCGCCCGGTGTCCGTGACGACGACCGAGTCGTGGCTGCCCTCCTCGGTCGCCATGCGTCTGCTGGATTCCCTCTCCGAGGTCTCCTTCTCGTCCTTCGGCGACCTGGCCCTTCGCGTGCGCGAGGCCGTGGCTCAGCGCCCCGGCGTCTCTGCCCTGACGCTGATCGTCGGTCCGCAGACGAGCGACGCGGACGCCGCCCACCTGGCTCGCCTGGCGCCCATCGACGTGCCCGTGTCCATCATCCGTATCGGCGCGGACAATGTGCGCGCCCGCCGAGACCTCGGCCGAGGAGTCCTCCTCGACTGTGCAACCCTGGATGACCTGCCGCGCATTATCGTCGCCGGGGGTCTGGCATGAGCAGCAATACGAACACCAAGCCCCGCGCTCAGCGCATCGACTCTCAGGACGAGGCCACCTCCGGCCCGCCCGTCAAGACTGACCGCCACTCGGTGCAGGAGCCCACGCAGCCGGGCACGCAGAGGGACCCCGGGCCGCGAGCTGACACGTACATGCCCAGGCTCAAGACGACGCGCAACCGCCTGCTGACGATCACGCAGCGCTTCGCGTCCTTCCGCACGCGCATGCCGATGTGGTCGCTGGCGGTCCTCGCGGTCCTCTTCGTCGGACCGGTCGCCGCCTTTGAGCCCGTCTTCGGCGGGGGAGTGGGCGCTATCGCCGCCGGCGCTGGCGTCGCGTGCGGCCTCGCGATCGCTTTCGCGTCGACCAAGTGGCGCTGGGACGCGATCACGACGGCCCTGGCCGTCCTGGCCACATACTTCCTGCTGGGCAGCGCCGCCGCCCTGCGCTCCGAAGCCCTCTTTGGCGTTCTGCCCACCGGCAAGACCCTCCAGGTCATGGTCCTGGGCTCCTTCCGCGCGTGGAAGGACCTGCTGACGCTGACCGCGCCCGTGTCCGCATACTCGGGCCCGGCCCTCGTGCCGTGGATGTGTGGCCTCCTGTTCGCGTCGGCGGCCGGATTGATCACGGCCCGCGCCGGTCGCGCCCTCCTGGGCTCCGTTCCGGTCATCGTGATGGGCGCGATCGCCCTGTTCTTTGGCCTGTCCGGCCAGCCGCTGCCCGTGTGGTCGATCCTGATCTGGTGGGGCGTTCTGGCTGCCTGGTGGGCCGTGGCCGCCCAGTATCAGCGCATCACGCTGGGTCAGGACGTGCTCGTGGGCCGTTCCGGGACGCGCGGCACCGAGAACACACTCGGGCGCAGCTCCCGCTCCACCGTCTACGTGGGCACGCGCGTCGTCGGCGCTCTCCTCATGCTCGCGATCTCCGTGGGCATCGCCCTGCCCGCCGCCTCCTTCCTGGGTCGCTCGAGCACGCGCGTGGTCGGCCGCGACCTGGTCGAGCCGCCCCTGGACATTCAGGCCTACCCCTCGCCCATGGCCTCGTTCCGCCACTACACGACGGACCTGAAGGACGAGACGCTCATCACCGTCTCCGACCTGCCCGAGGGCCAGCGCGTGCGCATCGCCGCGATGGACGTCTACGACGGCACAACCTTCGGCATGTCCGATACCCGAGGCGACGGCCACTCCGGCTACATCCCCGTCGAGACGACCATCCCCGGCCGCGCGGCCGGCGACGCGGTTGCGACCGTGTCGACGACCGGCATGTCCGGCCCGTGGGTGCCCGTCCTGGGAACCCCCTCGCAGCTCACCTTCAGCGGCGCGAACGCGGGCGCGCAGAAGGACGGCCTTTTCGTCGACACATGGGCCAACGCCGCGCTGACGACCGGGCCCACCGCGACGATGTCCTACGACGTGCGGACCACGTTCGCGCCCGCCGTGCGCGACGAGGACCTGTCCGCGCTGGCCGTCATGCCCAACACGTCGAAGGACACGCACGTGCCCGACGGCGTCGTCACCATGGCCTCGGACCTGACGCAGAACGCCTCGACCTCCCTGGGCGCGGCCCGCGCGATCGAGCACCACCTGTCGACCCACGGCTACTACCTCAATGAGAACACGCAGTTCTCGCGTCCCGGCGTGCGCGCCGACCGACTCGAGCGCATGCTCTCCGGCGACGAGAACCTGATCGGCGACGACCAGCAATACACGGCCCTCATGGCGCTGATGCTCCACCAGCTGGGCATCAACGCGCGCGTCGTCATGGGCGCCTACCCCGAGGGCGGCTCCCAGGGGGGCGCCGCCTCCCTGCGTGGCTCCGACATCCGCGCGTGGGTCGAGGTCGAGTTCGAGGGCGGCGTGTGGGCCGTTTTCGATCCCACGCCCCCGCGCGACCACACGCCCCAGACGCAGGTCCCCGAGCCTCGCAGCGTGCCGCGCCCGCAGGTCCTCCAGCCGCCGGAGCCCCCGGAAGCTCCGGCCGAGCTGCCGCCGACGACACGGGACCAAAACGCCGACCCCGTCAAGCCGCCCACCGATGGCTTCCCCTGGGGTGTCGTCGCAGGCGTCGCGGGCGGGTTGCTGCTGTTGCTCGTGCCCCCGCTGACGATCCTGGCCTACAAGGCCGCGCGCCGGCGCCACCGCCGCCGCTCCGCCGCCGCCAACGCGCTGATCGGCTCGTGGGATGAGGTCGTGGACCTGGCCGCCGACTCCGGCCTGTCCATCGAGGTTGGACGCACGCGCCAGGAGACCGCCTGGTCGCTGGCCTCGCAGTGGAACCTCGGCGAACACCCGGGCGACCCCTTCACCCTGGTGACGGGCGAAGTGCGCCACGGCGACGACGGATCGATCGACTCGGTTGAGTTCGACGAGGCCTCGGCCACCAAGGGCCGTTACGTGATCGATGGGTGGAGCCGTTTCGGAGACGACGTGCCGACCCCGGTCGTCATCGCCCGCTACGCGGACGTCGCGGATTTCGCCTATCACGGTGCCTCGCGCGACCGCGCCCGCGACGCGTGGATGCAGGTGAACGACCTGCGCTCCCAGGTGGGCAAGAACGCCGGTTTCTTCCCGCGTATTCGCCACGCGTTGTCCCTGCGCTCGCTGCGTATGCGCCGTAAACTGCGTCTGAGCGCAGCGGTTGCGCGCACGATGCAGGAGGGCGGCGAGAAGTGAGTCCAGCGGTCGCGGGCATGCGTGGCCCCCAGATCCCAGGTTTCCGATGGGTGCGCCCTCTGGGGCAGGGCGGTTTCGCCGACGTATTCTTGTACCGACAGGAGCTGCCCAGCCGTGACGTGGCGATCAAGGTCGTGCGCGCGCAGGGCGACGAGCGTGGCACCCTCGAGCTGCACCGCGAGGCCGACGCGATGACGCTGCTGGCCGGGCACCCCTCGGTTGTCGAGCTGCACGGCGTGGGCACCACCGCGGATGGGCGCGCCTACCTGGTCATGGAGTACTGTCCGGTCGCGGATCTGCTCACGCAGGTGCGCGCCCGGCCGATGTCCCTGGAGACGGCGCTGGAGACGATGATCAAGGTCTGCGGCGTCGTGGAGATGTTCCACCGCCAGGGCTACGTGCATCGCGACATCAAGCCGTCGAACATCATGCTGGACGCCTACGGCAAGCCTGTTCTCGCAGACTTTGGCGTGGCCTCGAGGATAGGCAAGTTGGAGGTTGGCGCCTTCGACGGTTTCTCGGTGCTGTGGGCGCCCCCGGAGCAGCAGGACGTCAATTCCCCTGCGGCACCGACGCAGGACGTGTGGGCGTTGGCCTCGACGATGTGGACGTTTATTACGGGCCGCAGCCCCTTTGAGGACCCGATTGGTGACAACTCGGCGGCGTCGATCGCCAACCGTGTCCAGCGTGGGCGTATGCGCGGCCTGGGGCGCGCGGATGCCCCGCCGGAGCTGGAGCGCGTGCTGCGCGCGGCGATGGCGATTAACCCGGATGAACGCACCCCCACGGCTATGGCGTTTGGCCAGGGCCTCCAGCGCGTCCAGAAGGAGCTGGGCTACGCGCGCACCGAGATGGAGATCAAGGAGAAGCGTTCCAAGAGCACCGCCGCTCCCTCCGGCGACCAGAAGACGCGCCTGCGTGGCGCCCCCGTCATCGACCCGGATAAGACGCGCATGCGCTCGTCGTTCTACTCCTTCGAGGGTGGGGCGGGCTCGGGTGGCGTCGAGGCCGTGGCTGATTCCTGGAAGATCGATCGCTCCGCCCAGGCGGCCGAGGCCTCGGCTGGGCGCGTGGTCGACGATCCGTCCGCCTCCAAGCGGGGCATGAGCCCCGTGGCGGCCGTGGGGTTGGCGCTGCTGGCTGCGGTGATTGCCGCCGGCCTGGTGGTGGGCATCTTGCGCGGCGAGGGCACCTTCACGCGCATCACCCCCGAGTCCGAGTCGACGACTGCGTCGGCGGGCGCGGGTGACCCATTGGGATCGGCGCCGCCGGAAGTGACGCAGCTGACGGGCGTGTATGCGGGCGGAACTGTGACGTGGACGTGGACGCTGCCCGATGGCCTAGCCAAGGCAGATGTGACCTACTCCTATGAAGCGACGAATCCGTCGGACACGACGCGCGGCAGCGTCGAGGAGGCGACGGTGAGTGTGGATGCGGTCGCCGGCGAAAACTGCATGGAAATCTCTACGGTCTCACGTTCGTCCGGGCGCATGTCTGATCCCATGCGGGCGTGCGTGACCGTTCCCTGACCAACCGGGTGGATCTTTCCGGCGCGTAGCACGTCACGCTTTCAGCCTATGCTTATGCGGTAGGCTGGTCGAAAACCTGTACCTCCAAGGTGTTAGTTGTCGGGAAAGTGGTGAGCGTCGTGGCGAAAAGTGACCGCATGATGCACCTGTTGCGTCGGGCGACGCGTCGCTTCCCTGCCATCACCGTTGTGCTCCTGACGGCCGTCCTTGTTCTTGTCGCCTTCCTGCATCGGGGCATCGAGGTCACCGAACTCGACGTGGACGACGGCGGCATCTGGGTCGCGAAGGGCGCGGACCTGTCGCTGGGCCACCTCAACTACGACGCGCTGACCTTCGACGGATTCGTGTCGACCCCCAGCGCCCAGGTCGCCCTCGGGCAGGACGGGCGCACCGTGACAATCGGCGACGAGACAACCCATTCCGTGGCCTCCGTCGATGTCGCCGCCATGAAGCTGGGCGGAGCAAGCACCGTTCCAGAGGGCTCGCGCGTCGTTCAGGGCGCCTCGACGATCGCAGTCCTGGACTCACTGGCCGGCTACCTGTGGGTGGGAGAGGCCAATCGTCCCGACGCCATCAAGTACGAGGACACCTCGGCCATCGCCGACGGCCTAGCCGGCGGCATCGTGACCGTCTCAACCGGCGGCACTGTCTTCGCCTACGCGCCGCAGTACGCCACGCTCACCACGGTCACCCGTGCGGGCTCGACGTGGTCCACCACCAAGGCGACCCTCAGCGGCATGTCGGTGGGCGACGACCTGTCTATCACCGCCGTGGGTGATAAACCCGTCATCTACGACGCGACGACCAACACGCTCGTCCTGCCGGGCGGGCGCACCCGCGCCCTCGACGCCGACGGTCTTGCACCCGGCGCGGTCCTCCAGATGCCCGGGCCGGCCTCGTCCTCCGTGCTCCTGGCGACACCGGACTCCCTGGTGAGCGTCCCCCTCAACGGCTCCGCCCCCACGGTGACCCCCGCGCAGGAGGGCACCTCCATCTCGGGTACCCCGGCCCCGCCCGCCTTCCACCAGGGCTGCGCGTACGGCGCCTGGTCCTCCTCGGGCGCGGCGCTGCGTCAATGCGAGTCCGGCCTGACCCGCTACACGAGCGTCGAGCGCCTGGCCGCCTCCAAGCACCCCCTCTTCCGCGTCAACCGCACCCGCATCGTCCTCAACGACATCGAGGACGGGACCGTGTGGCTGCCCGAACGCGACATGATCATGATCGACACCTGGGACGAGGACAACCCCGACGAGTCCCAGTCCTCCTCCGAGGATCAAAACCCCGACCTGCTCGAAGAGATCAGCGACCCCAAGCGCGACCAGAAGAACACGCCGCCCACCGCCGTCGACGACGAGTTCGGCGTGCGGCCCGGCAAATCAACGCTCCTGCCCGTCCTCCAAAACGACTCCGACTCCGACGGCGACGTGCTCACCGCCGAGCCGATGTCCCAGCCTTCCTTCGGCTCCGTCGTCGTCACGCGCGGCGGACGCGCCCTACAGATCACAGGCGTCGCCGACGACGCGGAAGGCTCCAGCTCCTTCACCTACTCCGCGTCCGACGGCCTGGCCTCGGCGACCGCGAACGTCTCCCTGCGCGTCCACCCCTGGAGCGAAAACGCCGGGCCCAAGCGCGTCCACGACGCCAGCGTCAAACTCGGCGCGGGCGCCCAAATCGAATACAACGTGCTGGCCGATTGGATCGACCCCGACGGTGACCAGATCTTCCTCGAGCGCGCCGAGGGCTCCGAGGGACTGTCGGTCCAGTTCTCCGAGGACGGGACCGTCTCGATCCACGACCTCGGCGGCGGCCCCGGGCCTCGTCAGGTCACCCTGTCCGTGTCCGACGGCTGGATCACCACTGAGGGCGAGCTCACCGTCCTCGTGCAGGAAAACGGCAACATCGCGCCCATCGCGAACGCGGACTTCTACGTCACGCGCGTCTCCGAACCCCTCATCGTCGCGCCCCTGGCCAACGACACCGACCCCAACGGGGACGTGCTCGCGCTGACCAAGGTGTCGACCGCGCCCGCCTCGACGACCCTCGTGCCCGACCTGGATCTGGGCACCGTGACTTTCACGGCCTCGCAGGTGGGCTCCTACGAGTTCACCTACACCGTCAGTGACGGGCCCGAGGCCGTCGTCGGCGTCGTGCGCGTCGACGTCGTATCGGGCGACGAGCATGCGGCCCCCGTCGCCGAGGACGATATCGCCATCCTGCCCTCCGGCGGCTCCGCCCTGGTCGCGCCCCTGGCCAACGACACCGACCCCTCCGGCGGCGTCCTCGTCGTCCAGTCCATCGAGGTCGACTCAGACTCGGGCATCGAGGTCGCCCTCATCGACCGCCACCTCCTGCGGGTGACGGCCCCGGCAGGCCTCGACGACGTCGCGCGATTCACCTACACCGTCTCGAACGGCTCCGGCTCGGCCACGGCCTCGGTCGCGGTCATCCCGACGCTCGCCAAGGACGACCGCGCCCCCCTCGAACTACAAAACGACTCCGCGAAGGTGCGCGTGGGCGACATCGCCTCGATCCCGGTCCTGGCGAACGACCACTCCCCGTCGGGCCTGGCGATGAGCGTCTCCTCGACCCTGTCGGGCACGGTCGACTCCGTCTACGGCCACGCCTTCGTCACCGGAAACCTGGTGCGCTTCGAGGCCTTGGACACGACCGGCCGCGTCGACGTGACCTACACGGTCACGGACTCGGCCGGCAATACGGCCAGCGCCGTCGCGAGCTTCAACGTGATCGGCGCCGACCAGGCGAACTCCGCGCCCCAGCCCAAGGCGCTGACGGCCTGGGCCAGCGCCGGGCAGACCATGCGCATCCCCGTGCCCCTCAACGGCATCGACCCCGACGGTGACTCGGTGACCCTGGTTGGTATCGACCAGCCGCCGACAATGGGCACGGCCACGCTGGGCACCGAATGGATCGAATACACGCCCGGCGAGAACGCGTCCGGCACGGACGTCTTCACCTACACGGTCGAGGACCGCCTGGGCCGCCAGGCCAAGGCCCGCGTGCGCGTGGGCGTCGCCCCGCCCTCCGAACTCAACCACAACCCCGTGGCCCTGCCCGACGTCATCAAGGCCAGGCCCTCGCGCACGGTCGAGGTCAACGTCCTGTCCAACGACGTCGACCCCGACGGCGACACGTTGAAGCTACGCGAGGGATCCCTGGAATCCTCCAACGACCAGGTCAGCGCCACCGTCGTGTCCCCGACGTCCGTGTCCATCACGACCCCCGCGCAGACCAACCCCTTCGTCGTCACCTACGTCGTCGAGGACGGACGAGGTGGCTCCGCGACCGGTCAGCTGACCGTCAACGTCGAGACCGACGCGCCCCTCATGGCGCCGATCGCTCGCGACGACGTGGTCTCCCTGTCCGACGTGCCGCGCGACGGCGCCCCGGTCACGGTGAACGTGCTGGCAAACGACGAGGACCCCGACGGCTCCCTCGCCGACCTGTCGATCGCGTCGAACGCCGACGGAGTCAGCGTGGACAACACGGCCCACACGGTGACGGTGACCCCCGAGACGGACCGGCGCCTCGTCGTCTACTCGATCACGGATCAGGACGGCCTGTCCTCCTCGGCCGTCGTCTCGGTGCCCGGCGCGCAACGCAAGGTCCCCGCCGTTAACCCCTCGCGCATCCCGATCCGCCTCAAGGCGGGTGAGACGAAGACGCTGACGCTGGACGACTACGTGCTGGTCAAGCGCGACGCGCACGCCTACATCCGCGACACGTCGACCGTGCGCGGGGGCGCCGGCCTGACGAACCTGAACGCGGACGAAAGCTCGATCTCCTTCACGGTCGAAGCCAGCTACGTGGGTAAGACCTACATCAACGTGGAGGTTTTCGACGGGCGTGAGGGCGACGACTCCGCGACCTCCGCGTCGCTGACGCTGCCGATCCAGGTCGAGGCCACCCAGAACCACCCGCCGACGATCACGCCGACGGTCATCCGCGTCGCATCGGGCGAAGAGACGACCGTGGACCTGCCGCTCATGGTCAGCGACCCCGATACCCCAGACCCGGCCTCGTTCACCTACCGGGTGTCCGACATCCCCTCGGGAATCACCGTCGCCCAGTCCTCCGATACACAGCTGCGTGTCAGCGCAGCGGCCGGTACGAAGTCCGGTACGGCGGGCTCGCTGACGCTGAGCGTCGACGACGGATCGGGGGCCGCGGTCAGCGCGAAGGTGCCGATCGAGGTCGTCGCCTCGACGCGCCCGCTCATCCAGACCTCGCTCGCGCAGATCATCGCCGACGCCGGGTCCACCGTGAACGTCGACCTGACGCAGTACACGACCAACCCGTTCCCGGATACGCCGATCACGATCCAGCGCGCCACCGTCGAGGTCGGCGAGGGCACCGTGGACCCCCAGGGCACGGTCCTGGCCGTGAGTCCGCGCGCGGGCTTCCACGGGAACATGGTGATCGTCTACCGGGTCATGGACAAGACACTGGAGTCCTCGCGTACCGTCGAGGGGCGAGTCTCGGTGACCGTGCGCGACCGTCCCAACGCCCCTGAGAACGTTCATGCCACCGCGACGGGTCCGGGACGCGCCTCCGTGTCCTTCACACCCGGCGCCGACAACGGCGCGCGCATCACCGAATACCTGGTGACGAGCTCGCATGGGGGCACCACGAAGTGCGAGCAGACCGTGTGCGACGTGAGCGGTCTGACCAACGGC
This sequence comes from uncultured Actinomyces sp., assembly GCA_902373545.1. Taxonomy (GTDB): domain Bacteria; phylum Actinomycetota; class Actinomycetes; order Actinomycetales; family Actinomycetaceae; genus Pauljensenia. The sequence continues at coordinate 25,731 of CABKMZ010000003.1, forward strand.
GAGCGGCACTCCTTCACGGTCGTCGCGCGCAACGCGGTGGGCGACTCCGACGCGTCCGCCCCCTCCAGCGAGGTCCTCGTTGACGTGACGCCGGAGCGCATGAGCACGCCGTCGTTGTCCCCCGGTGATGGGTCACTGGACGTGACGTGGAGTGCGCCCAACAACGAGGGCTCCCCGATTACCTCCTACGAGATCACGCTCAACGGCAGCGACGGCTCTACCCGCCAGGAGAGCGCGGGGGCCGGCCTGACGAAGACGACGGTGAGCAACCTTGAGAACGGTGTCACCTACTATGTGTCGATCGTTGCGCGCAACAATGCCGAGAAGCAGGCCGAGTGGTCGGAGAAGGCCACCGGCACGCCGCACGGTAAACCCGACACGCCCAGCAACGTGGGCCTTGAGCACGTGGGGTCCTCGCGTGACGGATCCACCGGTTCCGTCGTGATCTCCTGGTCTCTGGGCAAGTCCGGTGGCAGCGACTGGGGGCCGACGACCGTGACCGTGGACAACAAGCCCAAGACGGTTGACGGTGGCACCACCTCCGTTCAGTTCGACGGGGTTTCGGCCAGCTCCTCGCTGACCGTCAACGTCGACGTATCGAACGCGGAGGGCGACCACGCCTCCTCGGGAGACAAGTCGTTCTCGCTGCTCACCGTCCCCATGCCGATCAGCGCCCCGAGGCTGGAGGGCACCGGCTATGCCGGTCAGCTGCGGGTCTCGGGCCTCAGTAAGGCCGCGGGGAACGGATTCTCCAGCTCCGAGCTGACCCTGCGCTACGCCTCGACGTCCGACGGCTGTTCCTCCGGCTCGGAGATCAGCGACGGCGCGGTGATCGAGGGCAGCGGCATCTCGGCGCGCACCTACTACTTCTGCCAGGTCGGGACCGCGACCTCGGGCACCCCGGTGTCCTCGAGCCCCGTGTCCGCGCAGGGTCAGCCGACTGCTCCTCCGAACGTGTCGGGCGTGACGATCGCGAAGGCGGGTCCGGGAGCAGTGACGGTCAACGTCGCCGTCGCCGAGGCCTACCCGGCCATCACGTCGATGACGGTGACCGTGGGCGGAAAGACGGTCACGATGACGGGACGCACGAGCGAGACAGTGACGGGCCTGACCGAGGGTGCCTCGGTGAGTGCCCACGTCGTGGCCAAGAACAGCGAGGGCGAGGCCTCGGCTGACTCGACCTCGACGACGACCGAGCTGAGTGTGTCCCCGACGTGGGTCGAGACCTGCTCGCCGGACGTGGCCACCCAGGTGCCTGGCGGGCAGACGTGCCACACGTTCTCCCTGTCCGCGCCCGGTTACGTCTCCGACGTGTCGGTGCCGCACGTGTGTCAGGTTTCCTCCGACGTGGACCCCGCGCGTCAATACAGCGTCGTCGTGGATGGTCCCAGCGTTGAGTCGGGAGTCGCGACGTTGGCGGGCTCCCAGATCGCCATGAGGGGCAAGGTCGTGGTGCACAGCTGCGAGCCGCGCCGATAGTAGTCACGCCGAGGAGAAACGATGGGAGGAACGTCATGGAGCGCATGAATGCCGGTTTCGGCCAGACTCAGCGACCGCTTGCGGCGCGCGTCGTGGACTCGGCACGCACGTTCGTGGCCGCGCGCCTGCGGGCGATCCCGGGGATACGTCACGTCATGGACGCGTGCTCGGTCGTCACGTCCTTCGGCTGGCTTGTGATTGGCGCGGCGATCGCTGGTTTCGTCGGAGCGATCCTCGCGGGCTGGGCGGAGGCTTTTGCGCTCTTCGTCGCCTGCCTGTCCCTGCTGATCATCGCCATCATCCTCGTGGCGGCACCCTCCCCGTACCGCGTCTTTTTGCGCCTGGCTCAGGAGCGCGTGGTCGCCGGACAGACGGCGCTGGGTGAAATCCGGGTCGTCAATGACACAGCGCGCCGCGGCGGCTCGGAGGTCATCGAGTTGCCGATCGGCACGGGCGTCGCGGAGTTCGTGATCCCGGGCGTTTCCTCGCACGAGACGTGGGACGAGTTCTTCTCCGTGCTGACCCGCCGCCGCGGCGTCATCGAGATCGGCCCGGCGCGCACCGTGCGCTCGGACGGCCTGGGCCTTTTGCGCCGCGTGCGCTCGTGGGACAACCCGGTGACCCTCTACGTTCATCCGCGTACCGTGCGCATTCCCTTCGAGGCGACGGGCTTCCAGGTCGACGTCGAGGGCGTGGTGACCGCGAAGCTGTCCAGCTCGGACGTGTCCTTCCACGCGCTGCGCGACTACGAACCAGGCGACGACAGGCGTGCCGTTCACTGGCAGTCCACGGCGCGCCTGGGCAAGCTCATCGTGCGCCAGTACGAGGAGACCCACCGCTCTCACCACCTCATCGTGCTCGACACGTCGCGCTCGTCGTGGGACCGCGACTCCTTCGAGGACGGGGTGTCGGTCGCCGCATCGCTGGCCCTGGCTGGAATCTCGGCGTCGCGCACGGTGTCGTTCGCTGCTGGCAAGACGTGGGTGCCCGCCACGAATGCGGGTGCCATGCTTGACGCTCTGTCGTCCCTGCCGATGAGCGGGCGCGACGACATTACTGCCCTGGCTCGCCGCGCCTACGCAGCCCGTCCGGCGGCCTCGTACGTGAGTATTGTCGCGCCTCCGTCGGTCAGCGACGCGGAGGCCGCGCACCTCGCCCAGGTCACCCCCAGGGACGTGACCGTGCAGGTGCTGCGCATCAACCCGAAGCGGCGTCCGCGTCGGCGTCGCCTGGAGGGCGGCGTGCTCTACGATTGCCCGTCGCTGCGCGATCTGGCGCACCTGGTGGGTGATATCCGGTGACTGCGAATGATCTGCGTCGGGCCAGGCCCTCGCTGCCGCTGCCGTCTTTCCTGGTGCTCGCTGTGCTTTTCACCGGGCCGGTCCTCACGCACGAGGCCGTGTTCGGGTCCTGGGTCGGCCTCACTGCGGCCGGCGCGGGCGTTGTCGTGGGCCTGCTGATTGCCGCTGCCTCGACCCGCTGGTCGTGGGACACGCTCTCCACGCTGGCGGCCGTCCTCCTCGCCTATTTCCTCGTGGGTGGGCCGGTCGCCTTGCCTGCGACGGTGCGCTGGCGTGTCGTGCCGACGACGGATACGCTGCTGACGCTCGTGCGCGGTGCGGTCAGCTCCTGGAAAGATCTGCTGACGCTGACGCCGCCCGCCTCCTCCTATGTGGGACCCGCTCTGGTTCCCTGGATAACCGGCCTTTTGTGCGCGCTCGGCGCCGGCCTCGTCTCGGTGCGCTGGGGGCGCCCGCTCCTGGGTATCCTCCCGGTTGCGCTCATGGGCATCGTCGGCTTGGCTTTCGGTCCCTCGGGCCTCGTGCCGCCCGTGTGGCCGTTCATGGTGTGGTGTGCGGGTGCGTTCCTGTGGCTGACGTGGGCCTCGGCGCATCAGCGCCTCTCCCTGGGCCTGGACGTGTCCGTCAATCGACGAGGCCATGGCGAGGCTAGTGCGTCGACCGTGTCGGCGCGCGGCGCATCCCGTCAGGCCGTGTTCCGTTCTCGGCGCCTGTTGGCCGCGTCGCTGATGATCGTCCTCGCGGTGGGCGTGGCGCTGCCGGTGACGGACGCGTGGGGACCGAGCGGGCGACGCATCGTGGCGCGCGAGCTGGTGGAGCCGCCGTTTAACGTGCGCCAGTACCCGTCGCCGCTGTCGGCGTTCCGCCACTACAAGAAGGACCTGGGCGAGCAGACCGTCATGACGGTCAGTGGCTTGCCCGCGCGCACGCGTATCCGTCTGGCGGCGTTGGACGTGTACGACGGGACGACCTTCACGATGAGTGCGCCGAAGAGCCAGATTTCGGTGCTGACCGCGGCGGCGGAGGACGGGAAGACACAATCCGTCAACGTGCGTAACGGCTACGTGGCGGTGGGCTCCACGATCCCGCGCACCCCTTCCGGTCTGAGCGACGGGGAGTTCACTGCGACAATCGAGACCGCGGGCATCGTCGGCCCGTGGGTTCCCGTGGCCGGTGATGTTCGTGAGGTGACGTTCGGCGGGGAGAACGCGCGCACGCAGCAGGAGGGCCTGCGCTTTGACATGTGGGCGAACGCCGCCCTGACGACGGGTATTCCCGCGCAGCCGCAGGCGGTCACGGTGCGTGCCGACGCGCCCGTCGTCCCCACGGACTCCCAGTTCGCGGGGGCTACCCCCGTGAAGTTCCATTCGGACACGAAAGAGCCCTACCCCAGCGGCCTCGACAGCTTCATGGCCTCCATCGTGGGATCCTCCTCGACGCCCATTGAAAAGGCGCGTGCCATCGAACGCTACCTGCACAACGAGGGCTTCTACCTGACCGAGAATACCGACCAGTCGCGCCCCGGCCACAACCTCAACCGCCTGTCATCGATGGTCTCTGGCACCGGGGAGCTGATCGGCGACGACGAGCAGTACGCCGCGCTCATGGCCCTCATGCTCCACCAGCTCGGGTGGAACGCGCGGGTCGTCATCGGCGCCTACCCGGAGGGTGAGCCGACCGAGAGCATGACGCTCCTCGGCTCGGACATGCACGTGTGGGTGGAGATGGAGTTCGAGGGCATCGGTTGGGCCGTGTTCGACCCGACACCCGACAAGGATCGGGTGCCGGAGTCTGAGTCGCACACGAAGAAGAACTCGCCGCGTCCTCAGGTGCTCCAGCCGCCAGAGCCACCCGAGGAACCCGTCGAGCTGCCCCCGGTCAGCCGCGACCAGGACGTGGCCGCCAAGGAACCGCCGCCCGCGGGCGTCCCCTGGCTCCTCATCGGCACCACGGCCGGCTCGCTGATCCTGCTGATTCTTCCCTTCGTGCTCATCGTGGCGCTCAAGGCCAGGCGAACCCGCGTGCGTCGCAAGGCCTCGCCCGGCGTCGCCCTCGTGGGCTCCTGGGATGAGGTCGTCGACATGGCACTTGACGCCGGCGTGCGCGTGCGCGCCGACCAGACGCGTCAGGAAACCGCCTGGGCGTTGGCCTCGTTCTGGAAGCTGCGCGAGGGGCAGGACGCCGAGTCTGCGGGCGACCAACCTGAGGGCGCCCAGGCCTCGGGAAGCGACCTGATCCCGGGCTGGACGATGTTCCGTGAGAGCGTGCCGATGACGGTGGCGATCGCCAGGCGCGCGGACGTCGCTGATTTCGCCGCCGAGGCCGGGCAACGGGCCGAGGCCGAGTCGGCGTGGGCGGACGTGGATCACCTCAAGCGCTCGCTGGCGTCGTCCGCGAGCCTGTGGGTGCGCCTGAGGCGTCGCTTCTCGCTGCGTTCGCTGGCGCGCAAGTGGCGCCTGAAGCCGACCGGAAGCCAGGAGAGACGAGGCCCGGCCGAGCAGCTGGATGACGGGGAGGACGCGGGTGGCCCCCAGTGGCGCCCATCGAGCGTGAGGAGTAAGTCGTGACGCGTGCAGGAGTGGTGGGAACCGGCCCGCGCATCGAGGGATTCCGGTGGATTCGTGCGCTCGGGTCGGGCGGTTTCGCGGACGTTCACCTGTATCACCAGCAGGTTCCGTCGCGTGACGTCGCCATCAAGATTGCGCGCTCGAATGTGGAGGGCGGAAACGAGGCGATTCGCCACGAGGCCGACGCGATGGCCCGCGTGTCCAGCCACCCGACCATCGTGAATCTGCACGGCGTGGGTGCGCTGGATGACGGGCGCGAATTCCTCATCATGGAGTACTGCCCGGTGACGAACATCGCCGATCAGGTGCGTGCTCACCCGATGGACGTGCCCGCGGCGCTGGATTTGATCATCCGCATTTCCTCGGGCGTGGAGATGCTGCATCGGATGGGCTACGTGCACCGCGACATTAAGCCGGGCAACATCATGCTGGACTCCTACCAGTCGCCTGTCCTCACCGACTTTGGCGTGAGCGCGCGCATCGGCGAGGGCAGGGACGGCGGCCTGGAGGGCTTCTCCGTCATGTGGGCGCCGCCCGAGCAGCACGACGGAAGCGCCCCCGCGGACCCGTCGCAGGACGTGTGGGCACTGGGGGCCTCGCTGTGGACCCTGCTCGTGGGGCGCAGCCCCTTCGAAGACCCGATCGGGGATAACTCGACGGTCGCGGTCGCGATGCGCGTGCGTTCCGGGCGCCTGCGCTCCATCGGGCGCGCCGACGCCCCCGAGGAACTGGACCTGGTACTTCGGGCTGCGATGAACGTGGACCCCGCGCGCCGCCTGCGCACCGCGCTGGCCTTCGCCCAGTCGCTCCAGGGTATCCAGACGCTCATGGGTCTTCCCGAGACGCCCATTGAGGTGCGCGAGGAGGCTCCCATTCCTCGTCCGACGGAACCCAGCGTTGCCGGGCACAGCGGCTACCCCGTTCCGGCGACGCCCGATGAGCAGGGCACGAAACTGCGCGTCACATCGGCCGCGCAGGAGAATACCGTCCGGGCGGGCGGGGGCTTTGACTTCTCCGAGTCGGGCGTCGTCCCGGTCGCGGACTCGTGGCACCACCCGCGCAACCAGTCGACGGGGCGAGCAGCGGCGACGTCCTTCGAGGGGGAGGAGGAACGCAAGGGGCGCTCCGTGCCGTTCCTGGCCGTCGTGACGCTCGCGGTGATCGCAGCGGTCGCGGCCGCCGGCCTCGTCGTCGCGATGCTGACCGGTGGGGGCCAGTCGGTTCGTATCGATCCCGTTGACTCCCCGAGCGCCAACGGGGATGATCCCGCAGACCTGACGGTCCCGCCGACTGCGCCGAGCGGCCTGAACGGGCGTCTGGAGGGCGAATCCATCGTGTGGACGTGGACCGCGCCGCCCGATCCGAACTACGCAAGCGAGGACCTGGCGTTCCAATATCGCCTCGATCGCCCGGGCGAGGCACCGATGGCCGCATCAAGCCCCGTCGCTTCCGTCACCCTGCCCGCCGCGCACGGAGGGGACAACTGCCTGACCGTGCGAACCGTCGTGTCGGCCTCCGGCCTACAGTCTCAGCCTGTAAGCATCTGCGTCGCCGTCGAGTAACGGGTCGAGCAGGCCTTGGCCGGCCCGCGTCAGCGCGTCGAGCCGCCCGGCTTGCGCAGCCAGGACAGAACGACGAGGCTCCCCAGGAAGGTCGCGCTGCCCAGCGCGATGCCGATGACGGTGAGGTTGGCGCGCGTGCGCGCCTGAGCCCCCGAGGCGTGCTCGGTGACCGGCAGCGTGGGCGCGGTGTCTGCGCCGCTCGTGCCGGTCAAGGGGTTGATGGGGCCGTCGATGCGGGCGTTGGCGGCCACCGTAATGGCAGCGTAGGGGTTGATCATGCCCCAGCCGACGGTGCTCGTCGAGCTGGCCGGGCTCACGCGCCGAGCCGTGGCCTCAAGCCGCCACTTCCACATGGCGGGCGTCTCGTCGGGGTGGGCGGAGGCCACCAGGGCGGCTGCCCCCGCGGCGTACGCGGCCGCGAAGGAGGACGAACCGGTCGCGACGTTGTTGGCCTCGCCGGTCAGGCAGTCCCCGCCGGGCACGGCCGTGGTCAGCGACGAGATCGAGGGAGCCGCGATATTGACGTGAACGCCCGAAACCTGCCCGCCGTCGGGCACGCCGCCCGTCGCGCTGGTCACGGCCAGGGCCTGCGGGTGCGCGGCCGGGTAGCGCGGAACGGTGTCGGTCCCGTACTGCTGAACGATCTGGGAGTCCGCGTTGCCCGCCGATGCGACCACGAGGGACCCCTGAGCGGTTGCCGACGCCACGGCCTCGTCGAGGCGAGCGTCCTGCGTGGGCTGGGACTGCGGGACGACGATGATCTGAGCGCCCTGGCTGGCCGCCCACTCGATGCCTTTCGCAGTCGTCGCCGCATCCAGGCCGGTGGGTCCCTTCTGCGGGTCTTCGTTGAAAGTGTCGTAGACGCGCACCGGCAGCAGGGCGACGCGCGGCGCGACGCCTTCGAGTGCCGACTGCTCGGGCAGGAGCCGGGAGGCGATGATGCCCGCGACCTGGGTGCCGTGACCGTAGTTGTCGGTGCGGCCATCTCCGCCGGTGCTGACGAGGTCCAGGCCGGGCAAAACGATGGAGCCCGAGGGGAAACGGGAGGAATCCTCGCCGCGGTCGGTTGCGGCGCCCACGGGGGAGAAATGCTTACTGGCCGGGCTGATACCCGAGTCGACGATGGCGACGGTCACGTTGTCGCCCTTCGTGATGGCCCACGCGCGATCGAGATCGAGGCGTTTGTCCGCCGTCTGCGCGTAGGTGGCGATGTAGTCGGTGCTGGTCAGGCAGCCGCCGGAGGCAGCATCGGCCGCACGCACCCGCACCTCTGCGCGCGCGGGGGCTGGACCGCTCAGTACCAGGCTGGCACCCGCGAGGAGGCAGGCACCCGCGCGCAGCGTTCGCGTCGCCCGCGCGTCCAGGAGCCGGGGCTTCCTGCGGGGCCGTGCGCGGCTCATGAGCTGCCCCCACCGGCGACCTCCCGGCGGGCGGCTCGGTTCGACAGCTCAACGCCGGTCGGGATCAGCTCCAGCCATTGCTCGGGGACCCGTTGGATGAAATCCGCGTTCCAGCCAAGCCGTCGGAGGGTATCGTTTTGGTCCTCGCCGAGGGAGTGGCGCTGGCCCAGGTCGGAGACAAAGGTCAGCGGAGCCTCGGTCTGCCCGTTGCTGGATCCTTGCGCGAGCGTGCCGAAACCGGAGGCCACCAGGGCGGCCCCGGGCGAGAAGGAGGTCGGGACGTCGGCCGTGGGGTCCAGGTTCCACGAGGCCCGACGAGCACTGTCCTGCGACATCACGGTCAGGGTCGCGTGGGCCGACCCGGAAGGCTGCTTGCTGTCAGCGTTGCCCTGAGCGCGCTCCAGGGTCGCGCAGGGAACCTGGTCGCGCACGCGAATGACCTTGGGGTCGTCGCTGTCGGCTGCCGTCGAGTCTGAGTCGAAGGGATACAGGCCCTCCAGCTGCGACCACGCGTCGGGGAAGGGCGAGGGCTCCACGTCGGTCTTGGCGACCGTAAAGGACTGCGCGAACGCGCTGGGCTGGAGGGTCAAAGCGCCCTCGATCGTGCCGTTGGGCGCAGCGGTCGTGCCCTCGTACAGGGCGGCGGCCAGCGGCGACAGCGGGTAGGCGTGCCCGGTGGCCACCAGCACGTAGTAGGTGGTGCTACCCGTATCCTTCACGGCGATGACGCTGCCCTGGCGCAGTGAGGCGTTGTTCTGGGGGGACGAGGCCATGGCGCCACCCGGTTCTGCCACACCCCATGTGGTCAGGTCGGGACCGTCGTCGAAGAGAGACACCCAGTTGGGGTCCACGGAGATGGGGGAGGTGCCGATGCGCAGGCGCGCGACGATGTCGCTGGCGCTGCCGGGGATACGGAACTTGGATGATCCTGCGACGATGAAGGAGTCGGAACTCCCGGAGGGTGTGACGTGGGCGCTGCGGGCGCTGTGTAGGCCGTTGCTCGACAGGAGCGAGGAGTTGCCGATCCACGTGAAGGTGTGTTCGGAGATGGCGCAGCTGGTCCAGTCGGCGGTCATGTGGTCGGCGCTGGAGGGCACGTCCTCGGGCGCGTCGGGGATGCCGAGCGCCTGCCCCTGGCTGTATTTGCTCAGGTCGGAGGTGGAGATTTTCATCGTGCCGGTCGAAGAATCGCCGAGGAGGCGCGCGGAGGTCCGGTTGGTGATCGGGTGCCACTGTCCGTCTTGGAGGTAGTAGCGGGCGCCGGAGCTGGAGACGATCGCCAGGCCGAAGGATTGTGAAGAGTCGGCGGTCGAGTAGAGGAATCGCAGGCCGACGCTGACCAGCAGCATGACGAGTGCGAGTGAGACGCCGACGATGAAGGGGCGGGTCGGGGCTTGCGGCTCGACCTCTTTGCCGTCGGGCGAGCCCGCGACGAAGGAGGTGATCAGGCGACGCCTGTTGTAGCGCTGGGCTTCGAGGATGTCCTTATTTGATGCCATTACATTCCCCACATGTAGAGGGCGAAGGGCGGGATGGCGACGATGATGAGGGTGGCGAAGGTATCGGCGGTGCGCGAGAGCCACGGCCGAACCTTCGGGGTCACGACGTTCATGGCAAGCACGAGAAGGCTTCCGGCCAGGGAAGTGACGAGCACGAGCAGCGCGGTCGTGGGCGCCAGGAGCGCGGCTGTGAAGGCTGCCCACGAGAGGATGGCCATGCCGGAGATGACGCCGATGAGGACTTCGATGCGCGAGCGGATCGAGCGGGTTGAGAGCATGAGGGCCGTGCCGATAAGCGCGCAGAGGATGACGCCTTCCATGGACGAGGCCAGGATCGGGGCCAGGATGATCAGGCTCAGGCAGGTGCCGAGCCGGATAGACACGGACAGGGCGACACCCATCGAGACGGATTTGCCGATCTGGCGGGGGTCGATGTGGGCGGTTGCGGAGGGGCCGGTTACGCGCACGGGGACCGAGGCCATGGCGAGCCACGGGATAGCCAGGCAGATCAGGAGAAGGAGCGCGCTGAGCAGTGCTGTCACGCGGGCGGCGCTCATGCCGAGGGCCCCCGAAAAGAGGCTGAAGGAACTCAACGTGACACCGACGATGGCGGGGCACAGGCCGCTTGCACGCAGCTTCCCAGGAAGGACGAGGTGACACAGGGCGCCGATGGTGAGGGCGGCTCCCGCGGCAAGGGCGCCGGAGGTGGTCCAGGGGCCGGCCGGTAGGGCGCCGGCGCTCGCGCAGGCGAGGAGGACGGGGGCGCAGCCAGCCAGGACGGCGACGGAGGAGTGCTCGAGCCTGCGCGAGACGACGGCAGCGGTGCCGGTGAGGAGGAGGGCACCGACGATGCCGATAATCGGATAGGCGATGAGACGGACCCCGTCGAAGGAGGAATCAGCGCCCAGGAGTGACGTCCCATGGGTCGAAGCGGAGACGAGGAGGGCGCTGGCCAGGCCGACGAAGACAGCGGATGCGTAGACCGAGAGCTGTAGGGAGTCGAGGGGGGTCCACGGGTCGACGGTGGTTTCGACGGCACTTCCAACGGCCTCGACGAGGTCGTCAAAGCGCTGGTCTTCTCGGCCCTGCCCGGCGCGCTCGAGCGTCAGGGCTGCCCCTGCGCGCACGCCCTGGTCGCGCAGACACAGGGACTGGTCGAGGACCTGTCCTGAGGATGTTGAGACGGTGAACCCGGCGGACGCGCCGTACACGTCCATGCGTCCGAGGCTGCGCAAAATCGTGGGAATAAGCTCCGCCAGCGGAGACAACTGAGGAACCGACAGATCGACCGTTTGTTCATCAAAGGTGACTGTCAGTGGAGTGAGTGCAGCGGCGGTATGCGTGCTCTGGGCCATCGTCTCCTCCGGGTTGTTGTGTTCCTAGTCTGCCCGTTTGTGGTGTCTGGGGCAAGCTGTCATACCTCTGCAAGACGGTCGAACTTTGTCAAAAACCTGTCTCAAGTTCATGGACTTTTGCACGTATGTGTGGTTAGACTGGGCTTGTCAGAAGGGCGGTTCCGCCGTTGGAGCGCTCTTTCACAGATGATCTGGGAGGAATAATGACCGATCAGAAGGCTCTTGATGGTGCGCTACTCAAGGGAGCGACAACCATCGAGCAGTCGCAGAGCGACATTGAATCGACGCTGAAGAACCTGGAATCGAAGCTGTCGGGTATCGGCAGTTCGTGGCAGGGCGAAGCGGCTGTCGCATTCCAGAACGTCATGGCGGAGTGGCAGACCGAGGCCGGCAAGGTTACGTCGGCTCTCACCGAGCTGCACACCGCGCTGCGTTCGTCCGACTCTGCGTCGCAGGCTAACGAGGCCGAGCAGTCGGCCGCGCTGAACAAGTACAAAGTCCGCTACGGTCTGTAGTCGAGACTAGGAAAGGGATACTGTCATGGCTGACATTCTTTACAACTACGGCCAGATCGATCAGGCTGTCGCCGACATGCGGGCCGGTGTCAACAAACTGAATACGAAGCTGGAGGACATGGACTCCGAGCTCAAGCAGCTGCAGAGTTCGTGGGATGGCCAGGCGAAGCGCGCCTACGACGCGTCCAAGGCAAAATGGACCGAGGGTATGGACGGCATCGTCGAAATCCTCACCGGTGTCGCCGCTGCGGTTGCGGAAGCCCGCCAGTCTGCTCAGGCTACCGATGCTCGTAACGCTGATGGCTTCGGCTCCTGATTCCGCCTGATTGCCGCGGGGAGGGGACCGAGGGGTCCCCTCCCCGCGGCGATTGTCTATCGGGGGCCGGTGCTCCCATTGTTTGTGTATTGCTGACTGCAAGTGAGGTTGCGTCGTGGTTGAATCGCCGAAGTATGAGCGCTTGAAGGCAGTCATCGGATTGACTGCGAGGCCCCTGGCATCCGAGGACTATGAGGAAGATGGGCGTGCGAGTACGGCTCGTACGGAGGTTGAGGACGCGAAGGGAACCTCCGAAGACTTTGTGGTTGACCTGAGCGTCGGCGAGTCGCAGACCAAGACTGGTGCAGACAGTTGGCTATCGTCGTTCATCGAATCCGCGAAAACACACCAAGGAAAGATCACGACGGCTAAGGCACACCATCTGGCGGTCCGTGAGTCGATGTCGACTGCGGTGACCGACGGTGAGCAGTTGAGTCCTGTCTTGCTGAGCGAGTCGGATGTTGCAGCCAGTCAGCAAAATCCGCCCCTGAGGCTTACGAGCGCCGATGGTAAGACGGTCGAGTACACGGAACCCACGGCTTACTTGACGGCTCTGGAACAGCAGAAGAACGACAAGCGGGAAGCTGAAGCGCAGACGATTCTCGATAAGCTCAATCAGGAAGCCGATTCACACGTCAGCGAATTCCAACATCAAAAGGACGACTACGTTCCTGACGCGTGGAAGCCGCGGGGCGAAGGCGATGCGGGATCAGCCCCCAGCCCGAGTCCGGCGTCTTCTGGTGGGAGTCGTGGTCTTGTTCCGACGGTTCGTAGTGACACGGGTGCGGGTGGTGGTGAGTGGACGTCTCCTGCTCCGGGGGAGCTTGGGAGTGCGTCGAATCCGATTAGTGATCCGGCTGATTTGGCTCGTTATGATTTGACGACGACGCCGGTGAATCAGCGGATGACGCCGAATGGTCCTGTGGGTGGGCATATGCCTGCTGATGTGCTGAATGTGAATGATCCGGCGTGGCGTGCTGTTCCTTCTGCCGCGGGTGGTGGTGCGCGTATTGCTGGTGGTGTGTTGGTGGCTGGTTCTGCTGCTGGTGCTGCTGGTGCGGCGTTGTCTTATGGTGGTGGTTTTGCTGGGATTGGTGGGCTTGCTTCGGGTGCGTCTGGTTCTGCGTTGCGTGCTGTTGCTCCTGCCGGTGGTGTGTTGCGTCCTTCTGCGCTTCCTGGTGGGGGTGTAGCTGGGGCTGTTGGTGGTGCTGGCCGCGGCGGTGGTGTTGGTGTGGTTGGTCGTGGTGGTGTGGCGCCGGTGGGTTCTGGCGGTGCTGGTTCTGCTGGTGGTCGTGGTGCGACTGGTGGTGTCGCTGGTCGTGGTGGTGTGAGCGCTGCGGGTCGTGGCGCTTCCGGTGCTGGTGCGGTTGGTCGTGGTGGTGTGGCGCCGGTGGGTTCTGGCGCCTCTGGTACTGCTGGCGGTCGTGGCGGTGTCGCTGGCCGTGGCGGTGTCGCTGGTGGTCGTGGTGCTTCCGGTGCTGGTGCGGTTGGTCGTGGCGGTGTTGGGGATCGTCGTGAGAAGAAGGGGCAGGTGCGGCGTCGTGCGTATGATGTGGTGCGTGTGGATGCCTTGGAGGAGCGTGGTGCTCAGATGATGGGTGGTGCTGCTGGTAGTGCTGATCAGCTCAAGCCGATTGCTCGTGATGCTGATGCTGACTGGTGAGTGGTGGTTGGTTCAGTGATGGCGGGGGCCGCACCCTTGATGGGTGCGGCCCCCGCTTGTTGGTGTGTTAGCTTGTGCGGCGCCGTGCCCAGGTGATTCCCACCGCGGCGGCTAGGAGGAGGAGTGCGGCTCCCACGCCCACGGCGATGATGAGGCCGCGCGAAGAGGTAGACGAGGACTCGGAAGTGGCGTCCGCGCTGGTGTCCGAGGCTGGCTCGTCGGCCTGTGTGGGGGTGATGGTGAAGGGGTTGGCGGGCACTGTCAGGTCGGTGAAGGGCCCGACGGTCGCGTGGTCTCCGTCGTAAAATGCTTGTTCGGCTGTGCCTGTCATGAGGGGGTCGTCGGTGGTGGGGATCGTCGCCCCTTCTTCGGTGTTCCACTTGCAGGTGGTCATGTGGACGTTGCCCGATAGGGGGGCGTCGAGTTTGGTGTAGGAGGGGTCGGCATTGCATTGGGTGTTCACGATCGCCGAGAACCTGTATTCAAAATCCGTGAAGTGCACGGTTTCGAAGGATGAGGCGATCTGGTGGAGGTAGACCATGGGGGCGCGCGCCGTGATCGTTCCGTCCTCATCGAGGGAGTAGAAGGCGTGGCGCGCATCGTTGGCATAATGGGCCGTGAGGACGCAGATACCCATGTCGTAGTCGACTGTGCTGTGGTAGTTGGGGGCGCTTCCCGACCAGAACGTGTTCGCCAGCATCGTGCACTCATCGAGCGTGATCTTTGGACTGGGATACTTGCTGCGCAGCCTGATTTGCAGTTCGCTGACGTGGACTCGCTCTCCCACTCCCATGTCATTGCTGGCACTAGGCGCAAGGCTCGCCGCCATCTTGATCTCGTGGCCCGGCAAGAGCGGCAGCTCAGGAGCTTGGCTGACGGGGCTCGGGGGCACAGGAACGGGAGTGTCCGCGGCATCACTGGGCGAGGAAACCCCAACCACACAACACGCGGCCGCAGCCACGCACGCCAGCGCGCGTCTCATGTGTGTGCGTCGCGTTGTCGCCATTGATCCTCCTGTTGTGGTCAGCTCAAGGGATGGGTCAGCTTGTGCGGCGCCGCGCCCAGGTGATTCCCACCGCGGCGGCCAGGAGGAGGAGCGCGGCGCCCACGCCCACTGCGATGACGAGGCCGCGCGAAGAAGCAGACGAGGACTCGGAAGCGGCGTCCGCGCTGGTGCCCGAGGCGGGCTCGTCGGCCTGTGTGGGGGTGATGGTGAAGGGGTTGGCGGGCACTGTCAGGTCAGTGAAGGGCCCGACGGTCGCGTGGTCTCCGTCGTAAAATGCTTGTTCGGCGGTGCCTGTCATGAGGGGGTCGTCGGTGGTGGGGATGGTGGCGCCCTTTTCGGTGTTCCACGTGCAGGTGGTCAAGTGGACGTTGCCCGATAGGGGGGCGTCGAGTTTGGTGTAGGAGGGGTCGGCGTTGCATTGGGTGTTCACGATCGCCGAGAACCAGTAGTCGAATCGTGTGAAGTGTACGGTTTCGAAGGATGAGGCGATCTGGTGGAGGTAGACCATGGGGGCGCGCGCCGTGATCGTTCCGTCCTCATCGAGGGAGTAGAAGGCGTGGCGCGCATCGTTGGCATAATGGGCCGTGAGGACGCAGATACCCATGTCGTAGTCGACTGTGCTGTGGTAGTTGGGGGCGCTTCCCGACCAGAACGTGTTCGCCAGCATCGTGCACTCATCGAGCGTGATCTTTGGACTGGGATACTTGCTGCGCAGCCTGATTTGCAGTTCGCTGACGTGGACTCGCTCTCCCACTCCCATGTCATTGCTGGCACTAGGCGCAAGGCTCGCCGCCATCTTGATCTCGTGGCCCGGCAAGAGCGGCAGCTCAGGAGCTTGGCTGACGGGGCTCGGGGGCACAGGAACGGGAGTGTCCGCGGCATCACTGGGCGAGGAAACCCCAACCACACAACACGCAGCCGCAGCCACGCACGCCAGCGCGCGAAACAGGGCGGTCCTTGTCATCATCTCTCCTCCTCGATGTCGGCGGCAACCCTCATCCACGGTGACCCTCTTTAGAGCATGGGCATGTTTCTGTGCGCGGAGATGTCATCTCCTGGGTTGTCTTTCCAGTGCTTCTTCATCGCCTCTGACTCATAGACCGAGTCGATTTTACTAATCTCAGCATCGAGACCAGCGATCGCCGCGTCTAGCTCACTCGCCGAGACCATGTCCGTATTCGAGATCTTCTCGAGGGCTACACTCAGGTTGTCGGCGACGCTCTGGGCGTTTTTCGCCATTTGCAGCAGGGCAGTGTGCTCGGCGTCGAGGTACTTCTTGTACGTGCTGCCAAAGGCTGCGGGGCCGGGCAGCGTGCCCCACTTGGCCTCGGTTTGGTGCTCCGACGCCCGCATGATATCCTCCGCGGCGCTGTTGAGCTGGTCGACGATACCGTCCCCTTCGCGTGTAATGAGGTCGATCCAGCCTTTCCACTGCGCCCGCGTAATCTCGAGGCGGTTGTCCTCCATGACCTGTCTCCTTCGAACAGCCTGACTGCTACCCGAGTTAGCCTAGCAGACGGTAAAACTGGGGTGCGGTGGTGTCTAACAGTGTGGGACACCCCGTTTGGCAGGCGGCATCAGCCGATGATGGGCTGCTCCTCGGGCATACGGATGACGCGGGAACGCTCGCGCAGGGCCAGAGCGGCCGCCACCGTCATCGAACCGGTACGACCGGCAAACATGAGCGCAATCAGCACATACTTCGCGGCCACCGGCAGATTGGGTGTCACGCCCGTGGACAGGCCGACGGTGGCGAACGCGGAGACAGTCTCGAACAGGATGATGTCCAGCGAGTGATCCGTCATGGTCAACAGCAGGACCACGGAGATAGCGACCATCGCCAGGCCCAGCAGGGACACGGCAACCGCCAGGCGTACCGTCGAGGTGGGGATACGACGTCCGAAGGTCTCGATATCGCGGTCACCCCGGGCCTCGGCGATGACGGCGAGGACCAGCACCGCGAAGGTTGTGACCTTCACGCCGCCCGCCGTGGACGCCGAGCCGCCGCCGATCATCATGAGGATGTCCTGAACGAAGTGTGTCTGTGAGTGCATCGCCCCCACGTTTAACGCCGAAAGACCCGAAGAGCGCGAGTTCACGCCCGCGAGCATCGCGTTGAGGATCTTCGAGGGCGTGTCCACGGACCCCAGCGTCGCCGGGTTGTGCCATTCGGTGAGGGCCAGGGCGAGTGCGCCGATGAACGCAAGGATCAGGTAGGTGGACAGCGTCAGCTTCGTGTGCAGGCGCCAGCGTCGTGGCGCGCGCAGATTCTTCGCAACATCCATGATGACGGGGAAGCCGATAGCCCCCACCGTCGTGCCCAGGATGATGGGGACCAGCATCCACCAGTCGGTCACGTGCGGCTCAAGTCCGCCGGGCAGAATCACGAAGCCGGCGTTGTTGAACACGGAGATGGCCATGAACACGGCGTCCCACACGGCGTGCGCGGGGTCGATGCCCATGGTGAGGAAACGCGGCAGGAACATGACCGCCAGGAGCGCCTGCATGGTCAGCGAGGTCGCGATGACTGCCTTGAGCAGCGTGGAAATCTGGCCCATCGCTCCCGTCCCGGTCTCCTGGGTGGCGAGCATGCGCTGGGTGAGTCCCAGGTGTCGGGACACCGCGAAGCCGAGGATCGACGCCAGCGTCATGACGCCCAGGCCGCCGACGACGATGCCCGCCGCGATGACAGCCTGCCCGAAGGGGGACCAATACGATGCTGTGTCCACCGTCGTGAGACCTGTCACGCAGACGGCTGATACGGCGGTAAAGAGCACGTCGACGAAGGGAGCGGACTCGTCAGAGGCGGAAGCGATCGGCAGCATGAGCAGCGCCGTGATGACGCCGATAATCAGCGCAAACGTGCTCAGGGCCAGTCGCGCCGGCGAGTACCGGGCCTGCCGGGACAGCCACGCGCGCACGCGCTGCCCGTACGAGGTGGGCACCTGGGGGTGAGGGCCGCGGGGGCCGCCGGGGACCTGTCGGACGACGGGGGAGGGCTGGGGGCTGAGGGTTTCCTCTGAAATGGCGCGGGACGAGGCCGTGGCTCGTCCTCTCATCATGGACCGTGTGGCGCCGGGATTGGTGCGCAGCCGAGGGGTCTCAACCCGAGGCTTGCGTCCCTTGCGTGCCGGTCTCATCATTTCTCCTTAACGACTCTGCAACAAAAGTGGATAAAGTTGCAGTTTCCATGCGGTTGGGCAGTAGTATATTTCGTGAGGCTACGTAAGCGGTGAACGAACGGGTTTAACGCGCCTCGCGAGCATCCTGGGAGTCATTAATGGAACAGCAGTCGGCGCCGCGCTTTATGACCGTCACGGAAGTGGCGGACATCATGCGCGTCTCTAAGATGACTGTGTACCGATTGATTCACAGCGGTGAAATGCCCGCGATTCGCGTCGGAAAGAGCTTCCGAGTGCCCGAGGCCGCGGTCGCCCAGATGATCCAGGCCGGTATGGCGGATCACTCCGGTGGCCAGGCTCGCGTCATTGGCGGGTAGTATAGGCACGATGTGCCCGCTCCGGGCACCCATCATCAACCAGCGGTAGTACCTCTGCCGCCCACACTACGAGGGAGGAACCCCATGGGCTCCGTCATCAAGAAGCGCCGCAAGCGCATGGCGAAGAAGAAGCACCGCAAGCTCCTGCGCAAGACGCGTCACCAGCGTCGCAACAAGAAGTGAGCGAGCGGAGGCCCGACCATTGGTCGGGCCTCTCGTGTATGTCGGGCCGGCCGCCGGTAGGTGAGGGTGCAGATGACCAGCTGCGCCGAGGCCTGTAGACCCTATACTTGGGCGTTATGGACCGCACCATTATTCACGTCATGCGCCACGGCGAAGTGGACAACCCCAACGGTGTTCTCTACGGGCGGCTGCCCGGATTTGGGCTCACGGAGCTGGGGCATCAGATGGCCGCTCGCGCGGCCGACTACCTTCAGGAATCGGGTGCGGACATCGCTCGCGTCATTTCCTCGCCGCTCCTGCGTGCCCAGTTGACGGCCGCGCCGACGGCCGCCGCCTACGGCCTGAGTATTGCCACCGATCCGCGCCTCATCGAGTCGGACAACGTCTTCGAGGGCCTTCCCGTCAACTCGAATCGCGCGATGCTGGCCAACCCCAAGTACTTCAAGTACTACTGCAACCCGCTGCGCCCCTCGTGGGGTGAGCCCTACCGTGACGTCGCCTCCCGCATGAGGGCGGCCCTGTCCTCGGCCCTGCGCGAGGCGCGCGGACGCGAAGCCCTGGTCGTCTCCCACCAGAACCCGATCGTCACGCTCACGCGTTTCGTCGACGGCCTGCCCTTGGCGCACTCACCCAAGTCGCGCCACTGCTCGCTGGCCTCGATCACGTCGTTCATCTTCTCGGGCTCGACGCTCGTGGGCACCTCCTACGCGGAACCCGCGGCCGACCTCGTCGCCCTGGCGCGCGACATGACGCCGGGAGACTCTGCCGCCGACCTGCGCCGCTGAGGGCGCGCGGCGGACAATACCGCAGCGAGTGAAGCGGGCGACCCGATCAAGGGTCGCCCGCTTCACGTCACGCTCCTGCCTCAGGAGGCCTCTCCGTCCGACGTCTCATCGGAGTCGGTGCCGCGCTTGTCGTGCTTGCGCTGCCCCTCCTCGCGGCGTTCCTCCTCGCGGCGTTCCTCCTCGCGGCGCTTGCGCTGGATGTCGCGTTCGAGGCGGAAGAGAAACTCGGGGTCGTCGTCCGGCGCGGACGGGCGCGCGGGCTTGCTCGGAGGCGCCTGCTGGGCCTTCTCGGCGCGCTGGACCCAGCGCAGCACCAGCCACACGATCGGGCCGATCGCGGCGATAGTCGCCGTGAACAAAATGATCAGCAGCCAGATCGGCTTCGGCAGCTTGCCGGGCATCTCGTCTTCGGGGGTGCGATGCCAATCTGCGGCCGCGTAGATGGTGAGCGCAATCATGGCGACGAAAAGGACAATCCTGAGCATATGCCTAGTTTAGGGGCGTGCACTGCCTCACGTCGCCTCGTTCACTCCCGGGGCAAACCTGCCCGCTCAGCCCTCCGTGATCTGCGGCAGCGCCGCGTACGAGGAGGCGGCTCCCGGCGTCAGGACCGCCGTGGCTCCTGCCCGCATCCCGGCGGCCACGGCCTCGGCGAAGGGCATGCCGAGCGCCAGCGCCGCCGCCAGCGCACCCACGCACGCGTCGCCCGCACCCGTCGTATCCGTCACCTCGCCGAGCGTCACAGCGGGGCAGTGGCCGACCTCGGCCCCGGACACCCACGCCGCCCCCTGCGCGCCCAGCGTCACGACGATGTGGCGCGGCCCCATGCCACGCAGCGCGCGAGCGATCCCGATCGCCTCGGTCGGCGTCGCAGGGGCGGGCAGGCCCAGGGTCAGCCCAGCCTCCGTCTCGTTGACCACCAGGATGTCGACGCGCGACAGCGTTGCCGGGTCGGTTGCGCGCGCGGGCGCCAGGTTGAGCAGGACCCGCGCGCCAAAGGAATGAGCCCACTCGATGGCCGCCGCGTTGGCCGCGGGGGGAATCTCGGCCTGGAGGACGACGATGTCGGAGGGGGCGGGGAACAACGAGGCCTTGGCGGGCTCGGTGGTCACAGCCGCGTTCGCCCCCGCGTCCAGGATGATCGTGTTCTCGCCGGAGGCGGCCACGGTGATCAGCGCCGTCCCCGATGGGCCATCAACCGCGCGCAGGTGGGTGACGTCCACCCCGTGCGAGGCGAGCTCATCGCGTAGTCGCTGGCCCGACGGGTCGGATCCAACCGCGCCCACGAACAGCGTCGTTACTCCCGAGTGCGCGGCCGCCGCCGCCTGATTCGCCCCCTTCCCGCCCAAGCCGTAGGTGAGGGAAGAACCCGACAGAGTCTCGCCGGGGGAGGGGAAACGGTCGACCGTGACCGTAACATCTTGGTTAATGGAACCGACAACAATGACGCGTGCCATGGAATCTCCTATGTGAGGGAGGCTCTATTGTGTCACGTCACACGCGGAACGCAAATATCCCTCGGGGTCGATTGAGGCGTCATTTCAACGATTAAGTGTTGCTTAAGTTCTATGCCAGTTTCCTGCAATACTACTAAAGAGACGCTTTGTGGTGAACTATCCGCCGTGCGCAATCTCCGATACCTCGTTTCGACCCGCCCGGCAGCCCCATCCTGCCGCCCCATCACCATCCCCTCCCAGGTGATCCAGGCAGGGGCCACGGCCTCGTCCCCCACGCGCACAACCGCACCTTCTGCGGCTGGGACAGACAGCCTCGCGCGCGTCCTCCTGCCCCTCCTGGGCATCTACGCTCTCGGCACAGTCTCCCTCCAAGGCTTCAACCTGGTCTACCTGCGCGTCGCCGCCGACATCGGTGCCGGCGAAGCCTCCGGCCTCATCACCGCAATCCCCGGCATCGTCCTGGGCGTCGCCTGCTTCCTATACGGAACCCTCGGCGACTTCATCCCCCTGCGCCGCATCGTCGACGTCGGCGTCGTCCTCATCGTCGCCGGATCCCTCCTCGGCTTCGCATTCTCCTCGTCCCTGACCGGCATCATCATCGCCCGAGCCCTCCAAACCCTCGGCTACCAGGCCTCCGCCTCCGCCTACATGATCCTGGCCACCGGCATCGCCGACCCCAAGCGCCGCGGCCTCTACGTCGGCCTCATGTGCGCCGCCTTCCAGGGCGGAACCGCCATCGGCATGCTCTCAGGCGGCCTCCTCGCCGACATCAACTGGGCGATCCTGCTGCTCATCCCCCTCGGCGGCCTCGCCGTCCTGCCCATCATGGGACGCCGCGTCCCCGCCCGCGCCCACACCGGACGCATCGACGTCGTCGGCCTCGCGATCTTCTCCTCGCTGGCCCTCCTGCTCACCCTGGTCGCCTCCAACCCGCGCTGGTGGCTCATCGGCGGCCTCATCATCGGCGGCGCCCTCTTCTGGCGCTACATCGGCCGCGCCCGCGCCCCCTTCATCACCCGCTCCTTCTTCACCAACGTGCCCTGGGCGCGCTCCGTCAGCCTCATCGTCATCATCTACTGCATGAACTTCACGGTCGCTCCCCTCATGAACGGCATCGGCGCCGCCCACTACGGGCTCACCCCCGCCCAGGTCTCCGTGCGCCTCCTGCCCGCCTACTGCGTCGCGCTGACCACCGCCATGAGCTCCGGCGCCGTCATGGCCCGCATCGGGCGCGGCGCTACCGTGCGCGGCTGCGTCGCCCTCATCCTGTCCGGCACCGCGCTCCTCGCCCTCTTCATGAGCTCCGGCCCGTGGGTCATCACCGCCGCCATGTGCCTCATCTACGCCGGCTTCGGCGCGCTCTTCACCCCCATCTACGACACCGTCTTCGCCACCGTCGCACCCGGCCAGAACGGTCGCGCCGTCGCCATGAACGACCTCGCCATGCAGGGCAGCGCCGCCATCGGAATCGGCGTGTTCACTCCCTGGCTGGCCTCCGGATCCTTCGAATCCATCGCCGTCGTCTGCGTCGGAGCTGCAGCCATCGGCATCCTCGGCGATTGGGCCCACGAGGCCCTCTATCGCCGCGGGCGCTGACCCGCTCGCTCACCCGCGTGGCTACCCCGGCCTCGTGAAAGTGCTGACTAGCGCGCCGACCCGCGTCAACCCGCCCCGGCCTCGTTCTTAGGACAGGAACAGCGCCAGCGCAGCCAACAGCGCCCATGCCAGGGTGAAGAAACCCGTATTGCGCAGGACAGTGATGAGCGCTCGGCCCGAGGCGCCGGTCAGCACCGGCAGGCTCACTCCGGCCGCCCACGCGGCCGCTCCCACGCCCAGCGCGCAGGTCGCCAGCGGATGCAAACCGACCGCAGCGCCGAGGGCCAGGATCATCGCGACCGGAAGCCACGCGCATGCCGCAAACACCCAGCGCGACGCCCGATCGCCCAGGCGCACGGCCGCCGTCATCTTGCCGGACTCGCGGTCCGTCGGAATGTCTCGAATGTTATTGGCCATCAGCAGCGCCACCGACAGCAGGCCCAGCGCCGACGCGCTCATCCACAGCCACCACGGAGCCGACTGCACCTGCGTCCATGTCGTTCCCACGCACGCCAGCAAGCCGAAGAATACGAAGACCATCAGTTCGGACAGGCCGATGCCCATGTAGGCGTAGGGGTGCTTGCCGCCCGTGTAGAACCACGCGGCCACGACCGCCGCAGCGCCCGCAGCGATCAGCCACCATGTGCCCGACACGGCAACCAGGGCGAGGCCCGCCACGCCGGCCACCGCGAACGACCCCAGCGCGGCTGCCAGGACCGTTGTCGGCTTGGCCAGGCCCCCGCCCGTCAGGCGTGCGGGCCCCTTGCGGTTGTCATCCGTGCCGCGAATCCCATCCGAATAGTCGTTCGCGTAATTGACTCCCACCTGTAGGGCCAACGCCACCACGAGCGCCAGGAGAGCCCGCAGCGCGTCAAACCCGCCCAGGTAATGCGCGGCCGCCGACCCGACAATCACGGGTGCGGCGGCGGCGGGCAAGGTGCGCAAGCGAGCGCCTTCAATCCAATCCGTCACGGTAGCCATGGCTACCAGTGTAGTTGGAGGCGGCGCTCGCCCGTCAGTCGGGTTAGCGCACCCAGTCCCTCTCGGTGCCTTCGACGGCAGTCGCGGCTGCGACGGCGGCACCACGGTCGATCTTGTCGAAGCCCAGGTACGGCAGCTCCGTCACCGCGACCACGCGGCGCGGCGCCTGCGCGCGACCGATGTGCGCGGCGGCGTGCTCGCGCACGGCCGAGCCCAGCTCGGCCATTTCCAGGGAGTCCGACGGCATCTGGTGGGGAACCACCAGGGCGGTGACGATCTGTCCCCACTTCTCATCCGGCGTGCCCAGGATCCAAGCATCCGAAATGCCCTCGTAGGAACGCAAGGCGCGGCGCAGGGGACCCGGCGCGATCGACAGACCGCCCGAAATGATGACGTCGTCCGCGCGCCCGCTCACCTCGACCTTGCCCGACGCGCGGATGACGCCCATGTCGCCGGACACCATCCAGCGCTGGCCGCCCTCCTCGAAGAAAGGGCTGTCCGCGTCCAGGTAGCGCGTCATCAGCGTCGGGCCGTTAAACGCCAGGCGGGTACGCCCGTCCCAGTCGACCGCGCGCACCGTGATGCCGGGCATCGGCTCGCCGTCGTAGACGCAGCCGCCCGCCGTCTCCGTCATGCCGTAGGTGACGCGCACCTTCAAGCCCGCGTTCAGGGCGCGCTCGAGCAGGTGATTGCTGATCGCCGCGCCGCCCACGAGAATCGCGGACAGGGAGCGCAGGGCCTCCAGGACCTCCTCGTCAGCGTCGAGGCACTGCACGAGCTGCGTGGGCACCAGCGACAGGTAACCGGGCATGTCATCCTGCGTGACGCCCTTAATGGCGGGCAGCAGATCGCGCGGATGAAAGCCGTTCGTTGTATCCACGACCTGCGGGTTCGTGCCCGCGACCGCCGCGCGCAGCAGGATCATCGCGCCCGCGATGTGATGGGTGGGCAGCGCGAGGATCCAGCGGCCGGGGCCGTCCAGCGCCAGCTCGGTCGCCTTCACCGAGGACATGAGCGCGTCTGTGGACAGACCGACCAAGCGCGGCTTGCCCGCGCTGGAACCGGACGTCGAGAGGACCAGGTCCACGCCGTCAAAGAAATGCGGGTCGTTCTTGATGTGATTGGCGAGGCCGGGGTAGTCCTCCTCGGGGAAAGCCTGCTCGGGGGTCGCAGCGGAACCGCGCAGCGTGGCGGGAGGAACCTTGGCGGGGTCGCGCACAAAGACGACCGTGTGGGGCGCGGGGTGGTTCGGGTCTGCGGCGCGCTCCTCGTAGAGTTCAACCAGCTTGTGGATCGATGCGTTAGCAAGCGCGGCGGCACCGATCGATGTACCGCCAGGTACGACAAGAATTCGCGGCGCAGCCATGATGAGCCTCCCATAGTTCTATAGCGAGCGCATATATGACAAGGATAGGTGCTTGCGTACGCCCAGGTGGCAGGCCGCTTCGCGGCAATAATCACGTTTGGGGGCTAAAAACTGAACAATTCTGCCATTTTCATGTGGCAGACGACGCAACTGAAAATTCAACCGTCTACTTCCACAAGCGTGCATGAGGCGATAGGATGAACGGCGATGCTCAAGAATCTTTCCACTAAAACCAGATGGGCGATCGGCGCGGCGTGCGTCCTCGTCTTCCTTGTCGTCTGCGCCGTCATCGTGTATGCGGCCAACTACTCTGGCCGCGCGCTGCCGGGCACGACCGTCGCCGGGACCTCTGTCGAGGGCATGACCCGCGACCAGGTCGTCTCCACCGTCACCGCACGAGCCGACGCCACCAACGTGACCCTCATGGTCGAAGGGAAAGCCACCACGGCCTCGCTCAACGAAGCTGGCATCTCCCTTGACGCCGAGGCGACCGCGGACGAGGCCATGAAAGGCTCGACGTCCCTGTTCTCCTTCGTCGGTGCACTCTTTACCAACCGCACCGTCGAACCCGTCACCACCGTCTCTGAGGACTCGATCAAGAAGCTCGCCGCGACCGCGAACTCCACCCTGACCTCGGAAATGAAGGACGCGCAGGTCATCATCGCGCCCGACGAAGAATCCTTCACCTTCACGCCCGCGCAGAACGGCAACGGCATCGCGCCCGACGAGGTCGCCGCCGCCGTCAAGGAGGCCGGTGCGACCCTGACCTCGGTCACCAAGGACGTCTCCGTCTCTCAGATGGAGCCCAGCATCACCACCGCCGATGCCGAGCGGGCCGCCGACAAGGCCAACGAGCTGCTCGACACGCAGATCGAAATCTCCGACGGCATCGACACCTTCTACGCCGAGCGCTCCGACAAGGTCCAGTGGTTCGAATTCCTCACCAAGGATGACGGTACCCTCGACGAGCCCTCCATCAGCACCGTCAAGGTCGCCGACTGGGTCAACGCCCTGGCGTCCACCACCGACGTCAAGCCTGAGAATCGCGTCGAAAACGTGGACTCCTCCGGCAACGTGCTGACCACCGCCCGCGAAGGCAAGAAGGGCCTGAAGACTAACAACGCCGAAGAGATCACGAAGGGCGTCGTTGCCGCGATGAGCGACGGCAAGGCGTACGAGGGCCTGTTCCACTATGACGACGTCGAGCCCGGCTCCGAGACCAAGCAGGTCGCCGAAGGCACCGAAAACCTGGTCTACCAGGCAGCCGAAGGTGAGAAGTGGGTCGACATCAACCTTTCTGATGCCTCCGTCACCGCTTATGTTGGCGGCAAGGTTGCGGGCGGTCCGTTCTACATGGTGCCCGGCGCCCCCGACACGCCCACCGTCACTGGCACGTTCCACGTGTACCTCAAGTACGACGTGCAGACCATGCGCGGCGAGAACGCCGACGGTAGCAAGTACGAGACCGAAGGTGTCCCGTGGGTCACCTACTTCACCGGCTCCTACGCGATGCACGGTGCCCCCTGGCGTTCATCCTTCGGGTGGAGCGGCTATGGCGGCTCCCACGGCTGCGTGAATATGCCCGTCGACGCCGCCAAGTTCATCTATGACTGGACCGACATGGGCGATACGGTGGTCGTGCACTACTGATGGCCGACACTGAGCATTGGGGGCGGGCCGGAACCGAAGGGTTCCGGCCCGCTCTCTGTTACCGCGCGAGGGGCGCGGGTGCGTGGCAGTGAGGGCTGCGGGTACTGCGGGCGCCGACCGTGGGTGGCGTGTGCTGTGTCGGACATGCTGGCATGGTTCCCCAACAATGTCGCACGTAATTTCCATGTCAACCTTTCAAGCATTGAAATTGCGTTGTTGGAATTGCAACGTTTGTGGCGGATGTTGAAGATTCAAGGAAGGGAATTACGTGCGAGATTTATGGGGAGCGAGTGGGGGAGGGGCTCGCGCAGGTTGTGAAGAACTTGGCGCGGGGTGTGCGGGTGGTGTGTGCTGTGTCGGACATGCTGGAGTGGTTCCCCAACAATGTCGCACGTAATTTCCATGTCAACCTTTCAAGTATTGAAATTGCGTTGTTGGAATTGCAACGTTTGTGGCGGATGTTGAAGATTCAAGGAAGGGAATTACGTGCGAGATTTATGGGGAGCGAGTGGGGGAGGGGCTCGCGCAGGTTGTGAAGAACTTGGCGCGGGGTGTGCGGGTGGTGTGTGCTGTGTCGGACATGCTGGAGTGGTTCCCCAACAATGTCGCACGTAATTTCCATGTCAACCTTTCAAGTATTGAAATTGCGTTGTTGGAATTGCAACGTTTGTGGCGGATGTTGAAGATTCAAGGAAGGGAATTACGTGCGAGATTTATTGGCAGCGGTTCGAGTGGGTGACTGGTGGCTGGTGGCTGATGGCTGATGGCTGACGGCTGGTAGTAAGCTGCTAGTGACACGCGGCTAGCGGCTGCGTTCCCCGACTCTTGGCAGGTGTTCCATGTTTTTCCGCGACGATGCTCTGAACCCCGCGGGCAACGGCCTCGGCCCCGACGAGTGGTGGAAGGGCGCCGTCGTCTACCAGATCTACCCGCGCTCCTTCAAGGATTCCAACGGCGACGGCTTCGGTGACCTCGAAGGCATCCGACAGAAGCTGGACTACCTGAAGAACCTGGGCGTGGACGTCCTGTGGCTGTCGCCGATCTACGCCTCCCCGCAGGCCGACAACGGCTACGACATCGCGGACTACTACGACATCGACCCCATGTTCGGGACGCTCGAGGACTTCGACCGCCTGCTCGCGGACGTCCACGAGCGGGGCATGCGCCTCGTCATGGACCTGGTCGTCAACCACTCTTCCGACGAGAACCCGTGGTTCGTTGAGTCGCGCTCCTCGCGGGATAATCCCAAGCGCGACTGGTACATCTGGCGTGACCCCCGCCCCGGGCACGTCGGCGGCGAGGCCGGGGCTGAGCCTAACAACTGGGGGTCCTTCTTCTCGGGCTCGGCTTGGGCCTGGGACGAGGCCACGGGCCAGTATTACCTGCATCTTTTCGACAAGAAGCAGCCCGACCTGAACTGGGATAACCCCGAGGTCCGCGCCGCCGTCTACGAGATGATGAACTGGTGGCTCGACCGCGGCGTCGACGGCTTCCGCATGGACGTCATCAACCTGATTTCGAAGGACCCGGCCCTGCCCGACGGCATCGTCTACCCGGGGCGCGCGTGGGGCGAGGGCTACCCGCACTTCTCCGAAGGCCCGCACCTGCACGACTACCTGGCCGAGATGCGCCGCGAGGTCTTCGCCGGGCGCGCCGGAACCATGACGGTCGGTGAGTGTCCCGGCGTGTGCCGCGACAACGTCCTGCTCTTCACGGACCCGGCCAGGCGTGAGCTCGACATGGTGTTCCAATTCGACCACGTCGACCTCGGCCTCGAGGCGGGGAAGTTCCATCCGCGCCCGCTGCGTCCCGGCGAGCTCGCCGACTGCCTGAGCGCGTGGCAGGAGGCCCAGGGAAGCGTTGGCTGGAACAGCCTGTACCTGGACAATCACGATCAGCCGCGCGCCGTCAGCCGCTTCGGCGATGAGGCGCACCGCTACGCCTCGGCGACCGCCTTGGCCACCGCGCTGCACATGCTGCGTGGCACCCCCTACGTCTACCAGGGCGAGGAGCTCGGCATGACCAACGGGGTCTTCCATGGCCTCGACGATTTTCGTGATGTTGAGGCGCTGCGCTACTACCGCGAGGCCGTGGCGGCGGGGGAGGACCCCGAGTCGGTCCTGGCCGGGATGCGCGCCACCGGCCGCGACAACGCGCGCACGCCCGTCCAGTGGGACGTGAGCGAGCACGCCGGCTTCACCGACGGCACCCCGTGGATCGGCGTCACCCCGAACTACACGGAGATCAACGCCGCCACCCAGGTGGGTGACCCGTCCTCCGTGTACGCCTACTATCGGGCGCTCGCGGACGTGCGCCACGGCCTGCCCGTCATCGCGGCGGGCTCGTTCGAGCGCATCGTTACGCCCTCACCCGCAGTCTTCGCCTACCGGCGCACCCTCGACGAGGCCGTGGCCACGATCCTGGTCAATCTGTCCTCTCAGCCCGCCTCCCTGGGCGAGGTCGCGCGCGGGGTGAGTGGCGAGCTCATCCTGTCCAACCGGGACCTGTCCGAGGCCGAGCGAGAGGCTCCTGGCGTTCTGGAGCCCTGGGAGGCGCGTGTCTACCTCGCGTGAGGGGCGCGTGGCCCCTGAGTGCTGGCGTATGTTCGTGTACACATCATGAATCATTTATCCAGAGTGCACTCCAGCGTGGGCGTGGCGCCGTCGTAAGCGAAGTCGATGCGGCATTCGTAGGAGGCCGCTTGGGGGAGTTTCTTGCCGGCGTTGGGGTCGGTGGGGCCTGTCCCTACTATGAGGGTGAAGCTCCATACCGTCGAGAACGCCGGTGACATTGATGGGCCTGTCCCTACTTTGCGGGCGAAGCGCTTATTCTCCAGTGGACCAATGAAGGGTGGATCGTTTACCAGGTCCAGTGGTTCAGTGGAGAATGCGAGGGCTCCGCAGGTGCGTTGTCGCGCGGGGTCTGGCGTGCCGGTGCGGCAAGATGCCGCGAAGGCTTCACTTTCGGTTTGGATCCATTGGGTGAGCTTCTCGCTCGGCTCGATCGTGAAAGCTCGCGTCGCGAAGTTCGTGCGGATTTCCCCTGCACCATCGGCCAGGGGGTGCTCGTAGTTGATCGTCCAGTAGTCGGGGTTCTTGGGGGTGGCTTCCATGCGGTAGCTGCCGGGAAAAAGGTAGTACCAACCCTGGGGGTTACTGACCATCACGTCGCCGACGCGAATGCTGCGTAGGCCGTCCGTGTCGATCAACGTGGTCATCGAATCATACGAAGAGGCGTCGATCTTCCACATGCCGAGCTGACCGTTCCTCCTCGTGGTCTCATCGAAATGCATGTTGAAGTGGTGGGCGTCACTTCTGCTGGCGTTGAAGAGAACCGTGCCCTCGATCTCCGACGGGTTGTTGGGGGCTGTGTGCCCCTCGAAGGAGACTTTCGAGGGGGCGTGCGCGTGTGCGGCATCCGTTAGGAAGTCGCGCGAGTCTTCGCCGTCGAAGAGGGGCGCTTGTTCTGGAAAGTATCTCTGGGCCTCGTCGTATTTCCCGTCTTTGACGAGGTCCATGTAGCGGTTCCACGCATCCAAGGCGGTCAGGTCGGACAGGTACACGTAGTTCGACCAGTATCCCCCTCCTGCGATGACGGCCACGAGGCCCACGCACGAGGCCGTGGCGATCCAGCGCTTGCGCCGCGTATTGGTGGCCGGTCGCTGCCTCGATTGGCCACCCACTGGTAGGTTCTGTGGTGCTGAACTCCAATTGCCTGATGTGGAAACTCTGAAAGGGGTAGTAAGGTTTATGGAAATGGGAGTATTGGTGGCTCGTCGTGTCACAATTTGTGCCTATTATGCGGTATTCGAAATAAAAAACATGATATCTGTTTGCCCTAATGGCGTGGTGGGAAATTTGGAGAAGTCGTGGTGTACTTTTCGAGTGATGTGCGAATCTTATAGATGCTGTTGGTTGAATCTGTTTCTGTTGCCTTCATATCTTGCTCAAAGTCGCCTAGCCCGCGAGCGATCCCGTCGCAGGATTCTGCAAGTCGCTCGATGCAGTCTTGGATGAGATAGATTGTGTCGCGAAGCCCTGACCATGCGCCTAAACCGCCAAAGCCGATCGAACTAGAGCGGGCGAAAGCGGTAGAATAGTGAATAGAATAAGCTTTTGTCTTCACGTCGCGTAGTGTGAGAGCGGTCTGGGGTAGATGGTCTGTGTAAACGCGTTTGAGTTGTGGCCAATCGAAATTAATTGGATTGGAATATGGGATTACTCGGTGATCCTGCTGGTCGATACGTAGTTGTCCTTGTTCTTCGCAAAGACTTAATTGCAATGAAATCGTTTTGAAACGATCGTTAATTTTCCTCTCTGCTGCCGTAAGGTTCTCGTTAATCTTCTTGAGTCCCTTGCCGAGTTTTGAGATGATAGCTGATGGGGTGATAATTGCGTAATAGCTTAGCCAGTCTATTTCCTCGTCTACCGTGAGCCAGCCGCTCACCATGTCGATCGAATTGCTGATTTCTTCAAGGTCGCCTTGCATGATCTTCTCGATCTTCGCGTCAATTTTGAGTGCGGTGGATGCAATTTTCATCGCAGCGACAATTCGATACTTTGTGTAGTCGTTGCAGGCTTCAGTAGCTACTGTGATAGCATCTCGTATCTCGCGTCGCGCCGTGAGGATGGCGTGTCTGTTGGTTGAGATCAGTGAAGTGAGTGCAAATGTGGCCTCTTGGAGAATTGAGAGTGCTGGCTGTATTTTGCCAACCATGTCGATTGAGACGCGGTCGAGGGTGCTTGAGTGTTGGTCTTTTAGTGTGCTTTTTGTTGCTTCGATCCATCCGGCGACTGTTTCGAAGTTGTCTTCCTCGCGGGGACTCAGCGCCCGCGCCCATGAATCGCATTTCGAGCATGTATCGTGCATTGAGCTTCCTGATGGGAGATCGCGATAGCGTTTGACTGTTTGGTCGACTTCTGCGCGAAGGGCGTTAAATGTCTCGATATAGTCACCTCCCATGCATTCGGGTTCTAGTTTTACGCCTCCGCCTTCGCCGGTCGCCGATGGGCGTGAAACATCAGAAATTTTCGCGCTGTGGGGGCCGCAGTTGAAATCGAGGAAGATGTATCGATCGCCGACTGCGGAATATTTCAAGGCGGTCATATAGGCGTCGCAGTAGGCGCGATTGAGTTTCTGGACAAGCTTGTCGAACTCGACGGTGTGGTCTTTAGTGCTTTCATCTGCGTCGCGTGAGTCGTCGTAGGGGAGAAACGGGTTGTAGGCGCTCATGAATGCTCCTTTGAATCTAGTGTTTTCAAAAATCTAGCATATGTTCAAATGATCGGTCAAGGGTGCTTTGGCTGTCGGAAGGTGCCGAGGGAGTGGTGTAGGTGTTCAGCTGTGGTGTGCAGGCTGAGAACTTGGGGAGATCGTTCCTCTGCAGGCTCTTTGGCCGCGCGGTCTCCGTTGCGATGTAGGAGGGGGCGGTAGGATAGTATCCGGTCAGGTTTTTCGCTCCTACGTGAGAGAGGCGTTATGACGGCGAAGAAGCTTTATCACCGCCTGTACGCGCGTGTGGTGCGTGTGCGGCTGCGTTGGTCTGTGTCGCCGCCGGTGTTTTTTGCGCGAAAGCGCTACTGGTTGACGAGCGTTGCGGTCCTCGTCCTCATTGTTGGGGCGGTCGCCTCCGTGTTGGCGTGGCGCTCGCACGTTGAGCGGGTTGAGCGGGAGCTGGATGCTCAGGCGCTGGCCGGTGCGACCAGCGTGGTGAATGCCTACTGCGATGCGATCCTAAAGGGAAACGTTGATGAGGCGGCGGCGTTGGATGGCCTCGCCGATTCGACGGACCCGGAGTGGATGCTCACCGATGCGGGTGCTGATTTGAGGGGTGCAGCTCGAAGGGTCTATCAGGTCAGCCTCTCTGAGGGGACGCTCTCGCCCGACAGGCTCACAGCGACCTTTAATGTTACGAGTACCCCTTTCGTCAGGACGGTAGCGCCTGAGCATATCGAGATGGTGGCGCGCCGTGAGAGCCTGGATGCGCCGTGGATGATCGCTACGAGCATGGCGCAGACTGTGACGGTCGAGTTGCCCGCCGCCACGACCGAGGTTCTCTTCAACGGCGCTACCATCGCTTCCTTTAACCCCGTGGCGGAGTGGCCGGTCAAAGGACGGGTCCTCACGTTGACCCTCTACCCGGGGATGTATGAGATCGGCGCGCGCTCATTCAGTAGCGAAGCGCGCCTGAGCTCGTTGCCTGGCAAGCTTCAGCAGCTCTATCGATATGACGATGACCGCGCAGTCCGGTCTCAGTTCGACGTTGAGCTGTCGAGTACCGGTGCCGTGATGGTAACTCCCTTCACCTTCGACGCTACTGTCTTGGAAAACGAAACAGAGATCGAGCTCGTGAAGATTGTCATGGAGTGTATCGACACGCAGGGAAGCGTATCCGATCTGTGTCCCGACATGACCAAGAACGCCCCACCGAGAGTCAAGCAGAGGGACCTTCGTCGGGAAATCGAGTACTACGACATCTCCGTCACCATCAACTCTCCGACGACCTTCACGATTAAGAGGCTGCACTTCCCGGACCCGGCGCCCGGCACCGCCGAGTCATACACGGGCAGCGGCACTATGTCCTACGACGAGAACGGTGACGAAACGATCACCGCGATCACCCTCACCCCGAGCGACACCTGACTCTCCCGCAGATGCCCACTAGCCCACGGTCGGCGCGGCTAGACCCCGGTCGGCGCGGCGCCGGGGCCGTCAGAACTATCGGCGTCGTTTACCCACCGTGCATGAGGCGTCGGGTGAGTCTGAGGCATCAGGGAAGCTGATGTCACAGGTAACGTAAACAGTCGAGATGTGGTAGCCCTCTTTGAGGATGGTCTCGCCCATGTCGACGTAGAACCCGAACCAAGTCGGATGCACTTCGAAGCTGATGAGGTCAACAGGTGGGAGGGCGGGGGCATCAGAGCGCAGTGCCAGGACACCGCATTTCTGCACATCAGCAGGATAGAGGAAAGGCATGGAAGGGCTGAAACTGGTCCGGCAGTCCATCATGAAAGCCTGGGCTGCCCCGTTGGCCCAATCCTTCAGCTCGTCGCTGGCGACCACCTCGAACGAGGGCGGACCGGCCGTGCGTAGTTCCCCCACGTTGTCGCCGAGCGGGTAGGTAAAGTCCACTTTCCAGTAGGGTTCGTGATCCGCATGCGCCGCCATGCGATACCGTCCCGCAAAGAGGAGATGCCGCGCGTCGGGGTCAGAGACGGCCACGTCACCTACGCGCACGTCGCGCATGCCGGAGAAAGAAACGCTTCGAGTCACCCCTCCAAAGTCTGCTTGCCACATGCCAAGGGAGCCGTTTCTTCTCTCGGTACTCGTCAATGAGAAGGAAAGAGTATCGGGCTCCGAGGAATCGTCGTAGACGAAGGTGGTGTCAAACCATTCAGAACTTGTGCTTGAGGCCTGCGTGCTGACGTCACTGACCTGCGGAGCGCCGACGTGGGCGCGATCCGTCAGTAGATCGGTGGAAAACCCGTCCGTGTGGAACGGGTTGCTCCCGTCCGTGAGTGAAAAAGCCTCCTCGTACTTGCCGTCCGCGATAAGCGAGGCGAAGCGAGCAGCAGCATCCTCCGCGCTCACGTCAGACATGTACACGTAGTTCGACCAGTAGCCCACCCCGGACGCGGCGGCCACGAGGCCCACGCACGAGGCCGTGGCGATCCAGCGCTTGCGCCGCGAGGTGGGGGTGGGCGAGGGGTCTTGCGGTGTGCTCGTCGGTGAGGGCTGGGGCATGGGGGTTCCTTACGTAGGTGTATAGGAAAGCTACCAAAGGGGAGGGGCGCGGAACAAGTGGCTGTCGGCGCTCGCAAGGTCTGACTGGCGAGGTGACAGTGGGGGTTTGTCGAGTGCGTGTTGGCCGGTAGGATGGCACGTGGTTAGGTTTTCCTCGCATTGGAGAGAGGTATCGTGAACGGGCGGACTCTGTATCACCGTCTTTATGCTCGCTGGGTGCGGGCTCGGCTGCGTTGGTCTGTGTCGCCGCCGGTATTTTTTGCGCGAAAGCGCTACTGGTTGACGAGCGTCGCGGTCCTCGTCCTCATTGTTGGGGCGGTCGCCTCCGTGTTGGCGTGGCGCTCGCACGTTGAGCGGGTTGAGCGGGAGCTGGATGCTCAGGCGCTGGCCGGTGCGACCAGCGTGGTGAATGCCTACTGCGATGCGATCCTAAAGGGAAACGTTGATGAGGCGGCGGCGTTGGATGGCCTCGCCGATTCGACGGACCCGGAGTGGATGCTCACCGATGCGGGTGCTGATTTGAGGGGTGCAGCTCGAAGGGTCTATCAGGTCAGCCTCTCTGAGGGGACGCTCTCGCCCGACAGGCTCACAGCGACCTTTAATGTTACGAGTACCCCTTTCGTCAGGACGGTAGCGCCTGAGCATATCGAGATGGTGGCGCGCCGTGAGAGCCTGGATGCGCCGTGGATGATCGCTACGAGCATGGCGCAGACTGTGACGGTCGAGTTGCCCGCCGCCACGACCGAGGTTCTCTTCAACGGCGCTACCATCGCTTCCTTTAACCCCGTGGCGGAGTGGCCGGTCAAAGGACGGGTCCTCACGTTGACCCTCTACCCGGGGATGTATGAGATCGGCGCGCGCTCATTCAGTAGCGAAGCGCGCCTGAGCTCGTTGCCTGGCAAGCTTCAGCAGCTCTATCGAGATGACGAGTATCGCGCAGTCCGGTCTCAGTTCGACGTTGAGCTGTCGAGTACCGGCGCAACGACGGTGAGGCCCTTCACTTTCGATGCTATTGTCTTGGAAAAGCAAATAGAGTACGAGCTCGCGGAGATCATCGCGCAGTGTATCGACACGCAGGGAAGCGTATCCGATCTGTGCCCCGACGCGACCAAGAACGCTCCACCGAGAGTCAAGCAGGTTGACCTCAGTCACGAAGTCAGGTACTACGACATTCGAGTGACCATTGACTCTCCGACGACCTTCACGATTGAGAGGCTGTATGTCCCGAACCCAGCGCCCGACATGGCCGAGTCATACACGGGCACTGTCACCGTCACCTATGACGATGAGAGGCACCAGACGATTACGGGCATCACGCTCACTGCCCGCGAATAGGGGGAACATCGAGGAGGCCTCGGGGTCGCGTCCGCGATCCCGAGGCCTCCTGGCACAGTCGCCCGGCGGGCGAGGCCTCAGTAGTAGTAGGGGTAGTCCTCCCAGCGGGGCGCGCGGTGCTCGAGGAAGGCATCGCGGCCTTCCTGCGCCTCGGCCGTCATGTACGCCATGCGCGTGGCCTCGCCGGCGAACACCTGCTGGCCCGCCAGCCCGTCGTCGGCCAGGTTGAAGGCGAACTTGAGCATGCGGATGGCCTGCGGGGACTTCGTCGCGATGGTCGCGGCCCACTCCAGGGCGGTCTCCTCGAGCTGGGCGTGGGGGACGGCGCGGTTGATGACGCCCCATCGCTCGGCAGTTTCGGCGTCGTAGCGCTCGGCGAGGAAGAAGATCTCGCGCGCACGCTTGTCGCCCGCCTGGCGGGCCAGCAGCGCCGACCCGTAGCCGGCGTCAAAAGACCCGACGTTTGCGTCCGTCTGCATGAACGCCGCGTGCTCGATGGAGGCCACCGACAGGTCCGCCACGACGTTGAGGGAGTGACCGCCGCCCGCCGCCCAGCCGGGAACGGCCGCGATGACGACCTTGGGCATCGTGCGGATGAGTCGCTGGACCTCCAGGATGTGCAGGCGCCCGGCGCGCGCCGGGTCGATCTGCTCGCGCCGCTGCGCGGTGGCCGCCTCCGGGTCCGCCCCCTCGACCTCGTAGCGGTACCCGTCACGGCCTCGGACCCTCTGGTCCCCGCCCGAACAGAACGAGTAGCCGCCGTCGCGCGCCGACGGGCCGTTGCCCGTCAGGATGACGGCCGCGACCGACGAGGTCTGGCGCGCGTGGTCGAGCGCCCGGTACAGCTCGTCGACCGTGCCCGGACGGAAGGCGTTACGAATGTCGGGGCGATCAAAGGCAATGCGCACGACCGGCATGTCCGCGCCCTCGGGGCGACCGTCGGCCGCGGGGCCGCGCGAAATCCCGCGGTGGTAGGTGATGTCAGCGAAGTCGAATCCCTCGACCTCACGCCAGCGGGTCGGGTCGAAGGTGTCGGAGACAAAAGGAAGAGCACTCATGCCTCGGATTCTAATGGACGAGGCCGGGGCGGGCTTCCGGCACCGGGCCGGGTCTCGCAGTCGGCTGGGGAAGGGGGCGGAGGGCCGCGTGTCCAACCGGGGAGGTCCCCTGCGCGGCTGCGCGTCGCACCTGGTGGCAAGCTAACCGCACGGAATGACCGAAAGGCGAGAGGGTGTCTAGATGGTGATAACTAGTCACTTTTCCTGTGAGGTGTGAGATGTCTTTATTTGCCAGGTGTTTGGTAGGTGCTGAGAGTCTGTCACTTATTTATAGTTAGCGCAAAATGTCTTACAAGTGGTAGCGTGAAGCAGTTGAGCTTGAGGGCAGCATGCGCGACAATATTACCGATATGTAAGGAGGGGAGCGATGAACGCTTCGCAGTACGCCACGCTTATGCGTATTCCCATGCGTCAGTTGAGTCGTCAGACGCGCTACGCCCTCGAAGGTGTCGACGACATTCTCGTGTACAAGGTAGCGATGACCACACGCTTCCGTGGGGTGACTCGCCGCGAGGGCCTCCTTCTTCACGGCCACGCCGGATGGGGCGAAGCCGCCCCCTTCTGGAACTATGACGACGCCGAATCCTCGCGCTGGCTGGGCGCCGCCCTCGAGTCCGCGCGCCGCTTCCCGCCCGTGCCCCGGCGCAAGTACGTGCCCGTCAACGTGACCGTTCCCGTTATCTCCCCCGAAGAGGCCTACGACCGAGTCAAGGCCTCCGGCGGGTGCGCGACCGCGAAAATCAAGGTCGCCGAACCCGGCGTGAGCATCTCGCGCGACTGCGCGCGCATCGCCGCCGTCGCCGACGCCCTGCGTGAGACCGTGGGCGGGCAGGCGATGATCCGCCTCGACGCCAACGGCGCGTGGGAGGTCGACGAGGCACGCGCCGCCATCCCCGCCATGGCCGAGGCCGCCGGCGTCGTCCCCATCGAATACGTCGAACAGCCCTGCCTGACCGTCGACGAACTCGCCGAGGTGCGCCGCAGCGTCGACGTGCCCATCGCCGCCGACGAATCCATCCGCCGCGCCGAAGACCCCCTCGAGGTGGCCCGCAAGGAAGCCGCCGATGTCGTCATCATCAAGGTCGCGCCCCTCGGAGGCGTGCGCTCCGCCCTGAAGGTCGCCCGCAAGTGCGGCCTCGGCGTCGTCGTCTCCTCCGCGCTGGAAACGTCCGTGGGCCTGTCCGTCGGCGTCGCCGCTGCCGCCGCCGTGCCCGGCATCCCCCGGGCGGCCGGACTGGCCACGGCCTCGTTGCTCGTCGCGGACGTCACCACCCCCCTCGTGCCCGAGCGCGGCCGCCTGCCCGTGGGGCGCCTCGAACCCGACCTGGACCTCATCGGGCGCGGCCCGCAGGACTCCGACCTCGTGAGCCGCTGGGGAATGCGCCTCGAAGGCATGGCTGAGCACCTGGGGGCGGGATCCCGGTAGGCTGGGCCCATGCCCTCCGTCGACACCGCCCGCGCGATCCTGTCCGCCCTGGATGACCTGGGCCTCACGCACGTCCTGTACTGCCCGGGCTCGCGCAGCGCGCCCTTCGCCTACGCCCTCGAATCCGGGGCGTTCGGCGGGCATGCCATGCCCGTCCTCGACGAACGCGGCGCCGGTTTTGCGGCCGTGGGCCTAGCCCGCACCGGCGCGCTGCCAGCCGTCATCGTCACCTCCGGCACCGCCGTCGCCGAGCTGACCCCCGCCGTCCTCGAGGCCTCCCACGCGCGCCTGCCCCTCCTCGTCATGAGCGCCGATCGGCCCGGCGAGCTGCGCGGCGTCGGCGCATCCCAAGCCACCTTCCAGTCCGGCCTCTTCGGTGTGCACGCGCGCGCCTGCGTCGACCTGGAACCGCAGGAGCCCTCGCGCGCGCTCGTCGGCCAGCTCTCGCGCGCCGTCGCTGCCGCCTGCGGGGCGCCCACCGGCACGCCCGGACCCGTCCAGATCAACGTCGCCTTCCGCGATCCGCTCACGCCGCAGTCGCGCGCGTCCGGTGCCGCGGGCGATTCGCAGGACGAGGCCATGGCCTCGTTCGTCCCGCGCCCGACCCGGGTGCAGCCCACCAGCGCCGCGCCCGAGCGCTGGGAGGACGTCGTGGGGGCCGCATGCGCCGGGCTGATCGTCGCCGGCGAGGGAGCGTCGCCCCTCGCAGCGCAGTGGTCACGCGC
This sequence comes from uncultured Actinomyces sp., assembly GCA_902373545.1. GTDB lineage: Bacteria > Actinomycetota > Actinomycetes > Actinomycetales > Actinomycetaceae > Pauljensenia. The sequence continues at coordinate 64,198 of CABKMZ010000003.1, forward strand.
CTCCGGGTTCCCGCTCCTGGCCGAGCCCGCCTCCGGGGCGTGGGCGGGCGGGGGAGTGACCCCCTACGAACAAGCCATCGTCTCCTCCCCCCTGGCGGGCGAGGTGGACACCGTCGTCGTGACCGGCAGGCCCACCCTGTCGCGGCCCATCCACGCGCTGCTCGCGCGACCCGACGTGCGCGTGGTCGTCGTCGACGCCCACGCACCCTGGGTGGACATCTCCGGCAACGCCTCCGTCGTCGTTCCTGCCCTGGCCGCGCCCCTGCGGCCGACGTGCGGCGGCGAGTGGGCCGCCCGCGTGCGCGCCGCCGCCGACGAGGCAGGCCTGCGCATCGACGCTCTCCTGGCCGCGGGGTCTGGGCGCGCCATGCTCTCTCTGGCGCGCGCCGTCGCCTCGGCGACTCGCGGGCCCCTCGTGCTGGGGGCCTCTAACCCCGTGCGCGCCTTCGACCTGGCGGTTGAATCCCTGGCGGGCCGACCCGTGTTCTCAAACCGCGGCCAAGCTGGCATCGACGGCACCATTGCCACCGCCGTCGGCATCGCCGCCGGACTCGGCAGCGCCCGCATAGGCGTGCCTACCGGAGTCGGCCATCCGTGCGCCGATGCTCGCGGCCGAGCCCAGGCCTCGCGCGTTACTGCCGTCATGGGCGACCTGACCCTGTGCCACGACGCCTCCTCGCTGGCGCTCGCGGCGGCCACGGGGGCCGAGCTTGACATCATCGTCGCCGACGACGAGGGGGGCGGCATCTTCGCCACCCTCGAGCATGGGAATGCTGCCACTCCCGAGGCCTACGACCGCTGGTTTGGCGTCGCCCAACACGTCAACTACGAGGCGCTCGCCGCCGCCTACGGCGTCGGCTTTGCGCGCGCAGCCACCCCGAGCGAGCTTGCCGCGGTTCTTGCTGATCCGCCGGCCGGGCCGCGCCTCATCCACGCGCCCGTCGAGCGGGCGGCCCACCTGTACGCGCAGGCGCGCAACGCGCTGAACGCCTCCTAGGTCGCGTGCGCGGGCCTGAGGGCTTCTACCGTCCGCGCTCTCCATGCACCGCTCCACCTTGGTACGGTTCCCCAACAATGTCGCACGTAATTCCCGCGTGTGTATTTCAAGATTTGAAATCGAGTTGTTGGAATTGCAACGTTTGTGGGGTTGGTTGAAAGTTGTAGTAAGGGAATTACGTGCGAGATTTGGGGGGACCTCCGTTCGTGCGCGCAATGGTACCCGCCGCATGCGCGGGTCCATCATTCAGGAAACTCACAGGGCGCTTCCAGTGCTCGTTGGAAGAAACGCCTCATACTGGTGAATAACTAATGAACTGACACTAGAGGAAACCATGACTGAGCCTCGTATTCCAGCCCCCGACACCGGCTCTGGCACCCAGCCCGCGCCCAGCTACCAGCGCCCCTCCTACGACGCCGCGTCCAGGCCTACTGTGGGTGGAGCGGCCGCCGCGCAGGCGCAGACCGAGCGTGACGCCCAGGAGATGCGCGCGGCCACAACGATTCCGGCACCCGCGCAAGCCGATCATGACGCCGCGTCCAGGCCTACTGTGGGTGGAGCGGCCGCCGCGCAGGCGCAGACCG
>CABKMZ010000004.1 GCA_902373545.1 uncultured Actinomyces sp.
GCTTCGAGACGACGCGCCGAGCGAAGCTCGCAGCGCGGACGGCGAGCGGGCGGGCAGGCCTCGCGGCGGCCGGAGATCTGGCGGCAACCGGAAACCGGGCGGCGGCCGGAGATCAGGCGGCGACGCAATCAGACAGACACGATCAGACTGACGCAATCAGACAAAAAGTGGTGGCCCCCAGGAAAACCTGGGGACCACCACTCATGCGTTCACTGACGTGAACTGACGAGTCGAAGCTCAGTCAGAGAGACTGGTTCAGTTGTTCGTCAGCTTCTCACGCAGCGCGGCCAGGGCCTCGTCGGAAGCAAGGGTGCCCTCGTTGTCGACCGGGGTCGAGTAGGAGGCCTGCTCCTCGATGGAGGGAGCCGCTTCGGCGTCCTCTTCGAGGGCCTTGCGGACCTGAGCCTTGTGGGCCTCCCAGCGGGCCTGAGCCTCGGCGTACTGGGCTTCCCAAGCCTCGCGCTGAGCGTCGAAGCCTTCCATCCACTCCTGGGTCTCCGGATCGAAGCCCTCGGGGTACTTGTAGTTGCCGTTCTCGTCGTACTCGGCGGCCATGCCGTAGAGCGAGGGATCGAACTCTTCGGAGGTCGGATCCACGCCCTCGTTGGCCTGCTTGAGGGACAGGGAGATGCGGCGACGCTCGAGGTCGATGTCGATGACCTTGACGAAGACCTCTTCGCCAACCTTGACGACCTGGTCCGGCAGCTCGACGTGACGCTGAGCCAGCTCGGAGATGTGGACGAGACCCTCGATGCCGTCCTCGACACGCACGAACGCGCCGAAGGGAACCAGCTTGGTGACCTTGCCGGGCACAACCTGGCCGATGGCGTGGGTGCGGGCGAATGCCTGCCACGGATCTTCCTGGGTGGCCTTGAGCGACAGGGAGACGCGCTCGCGATCCATGTCGACGTCGAGAACCTCGACGGTGACTTCCTGGCCAACCTCGACGACCTCGGACGGGTGGTCGATGTGCTTCCAGGACAGCTCGGAGACGTGAACCAGGCCGTCGACACCACCGAGATCGACGAACGCGCCGAAGTTGACGATGGAGGAAACGACGCCGGAGCGCACCTGGCCCTTCTGGAGGGTGTGCAGGAAGTTCGTGCGGACCTCGGACTGGGTCTGCTCGAGCCATGCGCGGCGGGACAGGACCACGTTGTTGCGGTTCTTGTCGAGCTCGATGATCTTCGCTTCGATCTCGCGACCGATGTAGGGGGCGAGGTCGCGGACGCGACGCATCTCGACGAGGGAGGCGGGCAGGAAGCCACGCAGGCCGATGTCGAGGATCAGGCCGCCCTTGACGACCTCGATGACGGTGCCGGTGACGACGCCGTCCTCTTCCTTGACCTTCTCGATCTTGCCCCACGCACGCTCGTACTGAGCGCGCTTCTTGGACAGGAGGAGGCGGCCTTCCTTGTCTTCCTTCTGGAGGACGAGGGCCTCGATCTGGTCGCCCACGGCGACGACGTCGTCGGGGTTGACGTCGTGCTTGATGGACAGCTCGCGAGAGAGGATGACGCCCTCGGTCTTGTAGCCGATGTCAAGGAGGACCTCGTCGTGGTCAACCTTGACGACAGTGCCCTCGACGATGTCGCCATCGTTGAAGTACTTGATGGTCTCGTCGATGGCTGCGATCAGGTCTGCTTCCGAACCAATGTCGTTGATAGCGACCTGCGGCGTGTTGGTGGTCATGTAGTAGTTTCTCCGAAACGGACTGGATAGTAGATGGACAGTTCCGGCGCTGCGGGACGGATGCGGATGCACCTGTCCCTGGGCACCGGGGACTAGTTTAGCAGTCTTTGACGCACAAATGTGACGAATGTAGCGCGCGTTTGCGTGGTGTGCGTCGCCCATGTGCCTCCTAATGGGCGGCGAGCTGCCAGGACGCGCCGATGCCGACAGCCACGTCGAGGGGCACGGAGAGCGTGACAGGCGAGGCCATCTTGTCGCGGACGAGGGCCTCGACGGCCGACTCCTCACCGGGGGCGACCTCAAGGAGGAGTTCGTCGTGAATCTGGACGAGGAGGCGCGAGGCCAGGCCGGCCTCGGACAGGGCGTCGGCGACGTTCATCATGGCGATCTTGACGATGTCCGCGGCGCTGCCCTGGATGGGCGCGTTCAGGGCGGCGCGTTCGGCCATCTCCCGGCGCTGGCGGTTCGAGGAGCGCAGGTCGGGCAGGTAGCGGCGACGCCCGAACATGGTCTGTGTGTAGCCGTCGGCACGGGCCTGGGCAACGAGGCCCTCGAGGTAGTCGCGGACCTTCCCGAAGCGCTCGAAGTAGCGGTCGCGCAGGGCGGCAGCCTCGGGCACGGGAATGCCGAGCTGCGCGGCCAGTCCGTAGGAGGACAGGCCGTAGGCGAGGCCGTAGGAGGTGGCCTTGATGCGCGAGCGCTCGTCGCTGCTCACCTCGGCGACGGGCGTCCCAAAGACCATCGATGCCATGGTGCGGTGCAGGTCTTCGCCGGAGTTGAAGGCCTCGATAAGCGCCTCGTCGCCGGACAGGTGGGCCATGAGGCGCATTTCGATCTGGGAGTAGTCGGCGCTCATGAGGGATTCGAAGCCTACTCCGGGAACGAAGGCCCCGCGGATCCTCATGCCGTCGGCGCTGCGCGCGGGAATGTTCTGCAGGTTCGGGTCGGAGGACGCCAGGCGCCCGGTGGCCGCGGCGACCTGGGAGAAGGTCGTGTGGATGCGTCCGTCCGTGGCCACGGTCGCGGACAGGGAGTCGACCATCTGCTTGAGCTTGATGCGGTCACGGTGGGTGAGCAGGAAGCCGAGGAAGTCGTGCCCCGCTCCCCCGCTCACCTCGGTCTTGGCCCACAGGTCAGCCAGCGCATCGGCGTTGGTCGTGTATCCCGTCTTGGTCTTTTTGGTCTTGGGCAGCCCGAAGTGGTCGAAGAGGATTTCTTGGAGCTGCTTGGGGCTGGAGAGGTTCACCTCGCGCCCGGCTGCCGCCCACGCGCCGTCGCGCGCGGCTTCGACGTCAGCGCCCAGTTCGGCGGACAGGTCGTCGAGGACGCGCGTGTCCGCAGCGATGCCGATGGTTTCCATCTGGGCGAGCAGGCGGGCAAGCGGCATTTCCATGTCGGCCAGCAGCTTAATGGCTCCGCTGTCTTCGAGCGCCCGGCGAAGGGTGTCGGCCAGCGGGTGCAGCGCGGCTGCCAGGCGGCCCGCGCGCACCTGGGCGGCGGTGGGCCCTTCGCCGATCTCTCCCAGGTCGAAGAGGGCGTCGGAGTCGCCCGCCTCTTCCTCGATGGTCAGGCCAAGCAGGCGCGAGAGCACGTCGTCGAGCTTGTGTGAGCGTTGGTCGGGGTGAGCCAGGTAGGCCGCGAGCATCGTGTCGAAGCAGACCTGACCGAGACTCCAGCCGCGCCCCGCCAGTGCGTGGCTTGTGCCCTTCGCGTCGTGAACGATCAGGGACGAGGCCTGGGCGAGGACCTGGGACAGGGCCTCCTCCTGCGCGGGGCTGAGCTCGGCGGGGTCTACGACCAGGGCGTGAGCGGGCCCGGCGAGCACAAGGCGTGAGACCTCGCCGCGCGTGGGGCGCAGGTCGCCTTCCACGAGCAGGGCGATGGTGTCGTGGGCGCGGGCCCACGCGGCGATGTCGCAGGCTGCATCTGCCAGGCCCACCTCAACCTGCGCCTGCGGGGCGGGAGCCTCCACAGCCTCGTCAATCGGGCTCTCCCCCATGCCGATGCCGGAGACCTCGCGGACCTTGGAGCGCAGTCGGCCGAACTCAAGGGAGTCAAACAGGCGGTCGATGGCCGCCACATCGGTCGGGCGGCGTGCCAGGTCGGCGGGACCGACCTCCAGGTCCATGTCGGTCAGCAGGTGGTTGAGGCGTCGGTTGCGCACGACGTCGTCCATGTGCTCGCGCAGGGCGGCGCCGCGCTTGCCACCGATCTCCTCGGCGCGGGCCAAGAGGTTATCCAGGCCGTCGAACTTGTTGATCCACTGAGCGGCCGTCTTGGGGCCAACGCCGGGAACGCCCGGCAGGTTGTCGGAGGTCTCGCCCACGATGGCAGCGATCTCCGGGTAGCGGTGGGGAGGCACCCCGTACTTGGCTTCCACGGCCTCGGGAGTCATGCGGCGCAGGTCGCCGGGGCCGGTGCCCGGGTAGAGGACCGTCACGTTGTCCGTCACCGTCTGGAAGGAGTCGCGATCCCCCGACACGACCAACACGGTCGAGCCCTCGTGGCCGGCGCGGTAGGCCAGCGTCGCCAAAATGTCGTCAGCCTCAAAGCCCTCGCGCGACAGGGACACGATGCCCATGGCGTCCAAGACCTCGCGGATCAGCTCGACCTGCCCCTTGAACTCCTCGGGGGTTGCGTCGCGCGTGCCCTTGTACTCGGGATACTCCTCGGTCCTAAACGAGTGCCTCGACACATCGAAGGCGACCGCGATATGCGTCGGGCGCTCCGTCTCCAGCAGTCGCGTCAGCATTGACACGAAGCCGTAAACCGCGTTCGTATGCTGGCCCGTTGCCGTGACGAAGTTGTCCGGGGGAAGCGCATAGAACGCACGAAATGCCATCGAATGGCCGTCAATAATCAGCACAGTGTCACTCACACATGCCACCCTAGATGCCATGACACACGATCACCAGACGAAACACACCCATCCGACCACGCCCGACCCCCTCGCGCGGGGCGGCTGGGTGGGCGCCCACTGGCCCGGCACCCTCATGGAGGCCACCGGCATGGAGGTGCTCGAGCACTCCGCGTCGCGCACCGTCATCTCCATGCCCATCGACGGCAACCGCCAGAGCGCGGGAATCCTCCATGGCGGCGCATCCGCGGCCCTCGCGGAAACCGCCGCCTCGTTCGCCGCCCAGATCCACGCGCGCGAAACCCACCCCGGCAAGCAGGCCTACGCGGTGGGCACCGAGCTCAACGCCTCGCACATCGCGGCGGGACGCGAAGGCACGATTACGGCCACGGCCACGGCCGTACACCTGGGCCGCTCCTCCACCGTGCACACCGTGGAGATCCGGGACGAGGCCGACCGCCTGATCTCAGTCGCGCGCGTGGCCAACCGCATCCTCGTACGCTCCACGCACGACTGAGCCGGAGGCTTTGGGTACGACAAAGGCGGGGAGAGTCACCACGACTCTCCCCGCCTCGCCTCAGCTAGTGATCAGTCATCAACCTGGTTGATGACCGCGTCGGCGACCTCGCGCATGGACAGGCGACGGTCCATGGACGTCTTCTGAATCCAGCGGAAGGCCTCCGGCTCGCTCATGCCCATGTTCTTCATGAGCAGGCCCTTGGCGCGGTCCACGCGCTTGCGGGTCTCGAAGCGATCCGTCAGGTCAGCGATCTGATCCTCCAGCGACTCGATCTCCGCGTGACGCGACAGCGCGATCTCGACGGCAGGGATCAGGTCCGAGGGGCTAAAGGGCTTAACGACGTAGGCCATCGCGCCGGCGTCGCGGGCGCGCTCGACCAGCTCCGTCTGGGAGAACGCCGTCAGCATGACGACCGCGCAGGACAGCTCCTGCAGAATCTTCTCGGCCGCCGTAATGCCGTCCATCTTCGGCATCTTGACGTCCATCACACAAAGGTCGGGCTCAAGCTCCAGTGCCAGCTCGACAGCTTCCTCACCGTCGGCGGCTTCGCCGACGACTTCGAACCCCGCTTGGGTCAGCGTCTCAACGATATCGAGACGGATCAGCCCCTCATCCTCGGCCACGAGGACGCGACGCGGTTCAGCCTGCTCTTCACTCATTGTCATATTCCTCAGTTTGATCGGTGTGCCGAGCTGTTCTATTGTGGACCTCGCACACGCGAAAGCCCCGATAGCCCAACTGGCAGAGGCGGTCGGCTCAAACCCGGCTTGTTGTGGGTTCGAATCCCACTCGGGGTACCGCCATTTGAGTACGCGATCTATCGTACCGGCAAACGGGTACCGGCGCGACGCTGGAACCATTATTGATACGAGTAGTTTTCGCGGACGAACAGGGGCCGACAAGCAGTGCTTGTCGGCCCCTCACCGTATCGTTAGGCAACCACGATCAGCTCGAGACCGAGGTACTCGGCTGCCGCTCCCCTGCGGGTCGGCTCGTCGAGATCCGCGATCGCCTGCTTGACCCTCCTGTCATGGAAGTCGGCAAACCACGGCTCAACGGCTCGCGAGAGCTGACCGACCTCCAGGTTGTTGGCCACGCGACCAAACAGAGTGTCATGGACCGACACGGTCCGGATGTTCGTATTCATTTCTTCCTCCATCTTCCATTGTGGGCGCGCGGAAACGTGCTTCGTTCGCACGGGCATTCCGACAAACGCACCCGCAGCAATCTGCTGCCTGTCCATCCCGTCTTTGGAACGGCATCACACGTCTGAACGTGCATCCGAGTACTTTATTCCACCGTTGTCATTTTGTCCATGCGAACAACATCACATCGCTACAAACAACTGTGGGGTGCTGGCCTGGCCAGCACCCCACAGTCGACGCGTCTAGGAGTTAGCGTGCGCCGCCGATTGCGTAATCGGCTTCGTCACCCACCTCGTGGATACGCAGCATGTTCGAGGAGCCGGGGATGCCCGGGGGCATGCCTGCGACGATGACGAGCTGGTCGCCAATCTCGGCCAGTCGGGAAGACTGGGCAACCTGATCGAGCTGCCACACCATGTCATCCGTGTGCCGCACCTCGGGGACGCGGTATGTCTGGATGCCCCACGACAGGGCCAGACGGCGGCGCGTCGACTCGAGCGGCGTGAAGGCCAGCATCGGGATCGGGCGGCGCATGCGCGAGAGTAGGCGGGCCGACGTGCCGGACTGGGTGAAGGTCACCAGGTAGCGGGCGTCCATGTGTTCTGCGATGCGGGCGGCCGCTTCGCAGATGACACCGGCCCGATCGACGAAGAACCCGGGGATCGAGGCGATGCGCTCGCCGCCGTTTTCCTCGGTGGACTCGATGATCGCTGCCATCGTGCGCACCGTCTCGATGGGGAAGGCACCCACCGAGGTCTCGCCGGAGAGCATGACCGCGTCGGCACCGTCGAGGATGGCGTTCGCACAGTCGGAGGCCTCGGCGCGGGTCGGGCGCGGGTTCTTGATCATGGAGTCCATGACCTGGGTCGCCACGATGACGGGCTTGGCAGCGATGCGCGCCAGCTCGATCGCGCGCTTCTGAACCAGCGGCACGGCCTCGAGGGGCATCTCGACGCCCAGGTCGCCGCGGGCAACCATGATGCCGTCGAAGGCCTCGACAATCCCTTCCAGCGCCTCGACGGCCTGGGGCTTCTCGATCTTGGCGATGACGGGGATACGCTTGCCCATCTCGTCCATGATCTCGTGGACATCCTTGATGTCTTCGGCGGAACGCACGAAGGACAGCGCGATGAAGTCGGCGTCCTGCTCGATCGCCCAGCGCAGGTCCTCCTTGTCCTTTTCGGACAGGGCGGGCACGGACACGGCGACGCCGGGCAGGTTCAGGCCCTTGTGATCCGAGACCACGCCGGGGACCTCAACGAGAGTCACCACGTCGGTCTCGTTCACTTCGAGGACGCGCACCGCGACGTTGCCGTCGTCGATCAGGAGGCGGTCGCCGGGGGCGCAGTCGCCGGGCAGACCCTTGAAGGTGGTACCCACGAGTTCCTTGGTGCCGGGAACGTCGCGGGTCGTGATGGTGAAGGTGTCACCGATGTGCAGCTCCTGAGGTCCGTCCTGGAACGTCTCCAGGCGGATCTTGGGGCCCTGGAGGTCGACGAGAACCGCGACCGCGCGGCCGGACGTCGCAGACGCCTTTCGCACGCGCGCAATGACGGCCTCGTGTTCCTCAGCCTTTCCATGCGACCGGTTGATACGCGCGACATCCATGCCGGCGTCCACCAGCGCCTGGAGCTGCTCAGGGGTTTCAGTGGCAGGTCCAATAGTGCAGACAATCTTAGCTCGACGCATGAACCCAAGTTTACCGCCCAGTCACACGGGAATCACCAAGGAGCTCCGCGCGGCTGACGTGATTATTCCCATGAATAACCGCAGGTTAGGACCTTGGACATAGCTCCTGGCCAGCGGGTGCCGTCAGTGGCGCTCCCCCGCTTCCTCAGACGTTTCCTTCTGGCTCTCGTCTCCGTCGTCTTCCTCGTCGGCTGCGTGAGGGTCGTCCGCCTCGATGTCCGAGGCCGTGGTCGCATCCTGCGCGCCGTCCTCGTCAGGCGCTTCGGCGCCTGCGTCATCTGCCTGTTCGTCGGCAACCGCCACGACCTCGCGCGGACGATCCAGACGTCCGGCAATCAGGTAGACAGCAAGGCCCAGAGCGAAGACGGCCAGGGAGGTCCACACGTTCAGGCGCAGGCCCAACACGGTGTGCGCATCGTCGATGCGCAGCATCTCGATCCAGCTGCGCCCGGCCGTGTAGATCATCAGGTACATGCCGAACAGCTGCCCAGCCGCGAAGCGCCGACGACGGTCGAGTGCCACGATGAGACCGGCGCCGGCCAGGTTCCACAGGCTTTCGTAGAGGAAGGTCGGATGGAAGAGCGTGCCCACGGGGTAGCCCACCGGCAGGTGGTACGCGTCGATCTGGAGGCCCCACGGCAGCGTCGTCGGGCCACCGAACAGCTCCTGGTTAAACCAGTTGCCCCATCGGCCGATCGCCTGGGCGACCAGCAGGGCGGGTGCCAGCGAGTCAGCGATGGGCCCGAGAGTGACGTTGGCTCGTTTGACCGCGATGAACGCGCCGAGCGCGCCCAGGGCGACGCCACCCCAGATGCCGAGGCCGCCGCGCCAGATCTGAAAGGCCAGCATCGGGTCCCCACCGGGGCCGAAGTAGGCCTCGGGCGAGGTCACGACGTGGTAGAGGCGCGCGCCAACGACGCCCAGCGGGATCGCCCACAGGGCCGTGTCGTAGATCGTGTCGGCATCGCCCCCGCGCGCAACGTAGCGACGCGCGGTCCACCACACGCCGACGACCATTCCGATGGCGATGATGATGCCGTACGCGCGCAGCGGCACGGGGCCGATATACCACACGCCCTCGGAGGGTGAGGGGATTCCAGCAGCAGCGAGGATGGTCACGCGCGAGCTCCGGTCACTCCGGCCTTGAGCTCGCGGGCGAGCTCGCCCAGCGCCTTCAGGCCACGGTCACTGTCTTCCTCGAAGAGGGTCTTGACCAGCGCCGATCCGACGATCACACCGTCCGCGTAGGCGCCGATCTCGCGGGCCTGAGCACCGGTCGACACGCCGAGGCCGACGCAGACTCGCTGCGCACCCGCCGCGCGGGTACGCGCAACGACGTCGGCGACGTGTTCGCCGACCGCCGCACGCGCTCCGGTGACGCCCATCGACGAGGCCGCGTATACCCAGCCGCGCGAGTGCTGGGCGATCAGCGTGAGGCGGTGCTCGGGCGAGGAGGGAGCTGTCAGGTAGATGCGCTCCAAGTCGTACTTGTCCGAGGCCGCCTCCCACTGCGCGCCCTCCTCGGGCGGCAGATCGGGAGTGATGAGGCCGGAACCGCCGACGGCTGCGAAGTCCTTGGCGAAGCGTTCAACGCCCCACCATTCGACGGGGTTCCAGTAGGTCATGGAACACGTCGAGACGCCGTAGGAGGTCAGCTCATCCACGGCATGGAACAGGTCCTCCAGGTGCGTGCCACGCTCCAGAGCGGCGACAGTTGCGCGCTGGATCGTGGGGCCGTCCATACCTGGATCGGAGTAGGGGAAGCCCAGCTCGATGGCGTCAACGCCAACGTCCGCGAGAACCTTGCCCGCGCGGATCGAGTCCTCGACCGACGGGAAGCCCACGGGCAGGTAGGCGATCAGCGCGGCGTCGCCGCGCTCCAGGGCGGCGTCGATTGCGACGGCGGAATGGGGGGCTCGCGTCATCTCACTTCTCCTCGGTCTGGTCCAGGACGGCCACGCCGGAAGGCCCGGCGCTGGGGTCGATCACCTGCAGCTTCGCGTGTCCGTAGCCGAACCAGCGCGACGCGGTGTCCACGTCCTTGTCGCCGCGTCCCGACACGGTGACGATGACGATGGGCTCCTCGCCCGGCGCGAAGGGGCCTTCGGCCTCGGCCTTTGCACGGGCCCACGCGCGCACCCCGGCGAGGGCGTGCGAGGACTCGATGGCGGGGATAATGCCCTCCGTGCGCGACAGGTGCAGGAAGGCCTCCATGGCCTCGGCGTCGGAGACGGGGATATACGAGGCCCGCCCCGATCGGGCCAGCCACGCGTGCTCAGGGCCCACACCCGGATAGTCGAGGCCCGCCGAGATCGAGTGCGAGGCCTTCGTCTGGCCATCGCGCTCCTGCAGGACAAACGTGCGCGCGCCGTGGAGCACACCGACCTGGTCGGCCGTGATGGAGGCGGCGTGGCGTCCGGTCTCAAACCCGTCGCCCGCGGCCTCGCAGCCCAGCAGTTCGACGCTCGGGTCATCGATGAAAGCCGTGAAAGAGCCGATAGCATTGGAACCGCCGCCCACGCAGGCCACGACGACGTCGGGCAGACGCCCCTCGGTGGCCAGCAGCTGGGCGCGCGCCTCGTCGCCGATCACGCGCTGAAGGTCTCGCACGAGCTCCGGGAAGGGGTGCGGGCCAGCGGCCGTTCCGAAGATGTAGTTGGTCGTCTCGACGTTGGTCACCCAGTCGCGGAACGCCTCGTTAATTGCATCCTTAAGGGTTGCGGACCCGGCGGTCACCGCGATGACCTCGGCGCCCAGCATCTGCATGCGAGCCACGTTGAGAGCCTGACGTTCAGTGTCCTCGCGGCCCATGTAGATCGTGCACTCGAGGCCCAGCAGCGCGGCCGCCGTCGCGGTGGCCACGCCGTGCTGCCCAGCGCCAGTCTCGGCGATGACGCGCGTCTTGCCGAGCTCCTTGGTCAGTAGCGCCTGTCCCAGCACGTTGTTGATCTTGTGCGAGCCCGTGTGGTTGAGGTCCTCGCGCTTGAGGAACACGCGCACACCGCCCAGGTCGGCCGCGAAACGCGGGGCCTCGGTCAGCAGGGACGGACGGCCCGCGTAGTTGACAAACAGGTCGCGCAGACGAGCCTGGAAGGACTTGTCCCGCCACAGGCGCTTCCACGCCGCGTCGACCTCTTCGAGAGGACCCATCAGAGATTCGGCGACGAAACGACCGCCGAAATCACCGAAATAGGGGCCGGACACAAAGTTGTGCGCGCTCATCACTTTCCTTCTTTCAGAGCAGCGGCCACGCGGGCCTTGCGATCCGTGCGTAGCGCGGGGTGCTGCCCGGCGCTCACCATGTCCTGGATGCTGGCGCGCGGGTCGCCCGAGGTCACGAGCGCCTCGCCCACCAGGACGGCGTCGGCACCCCACTTGGCGTACTCGAACACGTCGTGGGCCTTGGCCACGCCCGACTCGGCGACGGCGACGACGTCCTGCGGGATGACATCGATGACCTGCTCGACGGTCGAGCGGTCGACCTCCAGAGTCTTCAGGTTGCGCGCGTTGACACCGATGATCGAGGCACCCGCCTCAAGCGCGCGCAGTGCCTCCAGGCGCGAATGGGTCTCGACCAGCGCCTCCATGCCCAGCGAACGCGTGCGCTCCAGCAGCGACACGAGCGCATTTTGCTCCAGGGCCGCCACAATCAGCAGCACGAGATCCGCGCCGTGAGCACGCGCCTCGTGGATCTGATAGGGCGTCACGATGAAATCCTTGCGAAGGATCGGGATATCGACCGCGGCACGCACCGCGTCCAGGTCGGCAAGCGAGCCGTGGAAGCGCCGCTCCTCGGTCAGCACGGAGACCACGGAGGCTCCCCCGGCCTCGTACATCGAGGCGAGAGCCGCAGGATCGGGGATCTGCGCGAGCGCACCCTTGGACGGGGACGAGCGCTTGACCTCCGAGATAATCTTGACGGCGCCGTCGCGGTTGCGCAGCGCGCCCAGGGCGTCCTTCGCCTCGGGGACGGCCTGCTCCATTTGCTTGACACGGCTCAGAGGCACGCGGTCCTCGCGCTCTTTCAGGTCCTCGAGGACCCCCGCAATAATGTCATCAAGAACGCTCACGACGCTCGCCTTTCACCGAGAAACAATTGGACATCATCAAGGCTAGCGAATAAAGCGCAGCCCCGTGACCAGCGTCCGGCCGCGCGTGTCACGACAGCGCGGTCAACGTCGAGGCTCGAACGACGGACTCGACGGCGGCCGCCGCCTTGTTGCGCGACTCCTCGTACTCGAGGGCGGGCACCGAGTCCGCGACCACGCCGGCGCCGGCCTGCACCGAGGCCACCCCATCCTTAAGCGCGGCCGTGCGGATCGCGATCGCCAGGTCCGCATCCCCCGACAGGTCGAAGTAGCCGACGACGCCGCCGTACACGCCGCGCGCCGCAGGCTCGAAATCGTCGATCAGCTGGATCGCACGAGGCTTGGGCGCGCCCGAGAGGGTACCCGCCGGAAAGGTCGCGACCAAAGCGTCGAGGGCGTCCGCGTCGGGGCGCAGCAGGCCCGTGACCGTCGAGGAAATGTGCTGGATATGCGAGTAGCGCTTGAGCTCCATGAGCGTGGCGACCTCCACCGAGGCGGGATCACAGACCTTCGACAGGTCGTTGCGCGCCAGGTCGACGAGCATGACGTGCTCGGAGAGTTCCTTCGGATCTTCCAAAAGCTCGGCGGCGAGACGATGATCCTGCGCCGAATCCGCGCCGCGCGGGCGCGAGCCGGCAATCGGGTAGGTCCACACGCGCCGACCCTGCGCCTTGACCAGCGTCTCCGGGGAAGAACCGACGACCTCGTAGTGCCCACCGCGTTCGTCGGGCAAATCCAGGTAGTACATGTACGGCGAGGGGTTGACCGTGCGCAGGACGCGATACACGTCGACTCCGCTGGCGTCGGTGGCCACGTCCAGGCGCTGCGACAGCACTATCTGGAAGGCGTCGCCGTCGGTAATCGCGCGCTTGGCCGCGTTGACCGAAGACTCGAAGTCCGCGCGCTGCGTACGTTCACGCACCGCGGGGGGCTCCTGACCGCTCACGCCCAGCACGGCGGGAGCGATGGGCGAGGCCAGCTGAGTCGTCATAGCGTCAAGACGCTCGATCGCACGGTCGTAGGCGCCGTCGACGCCTTCGTCGGAGCCGTTGAGGTTCCAGGCAATCGCCATCAGGTACACGGAGCCGGTCGAGTGGTCGATGGCCGCGACCTCCGTGGCCAGCACGAGCGTCGCGTCGGGAACGTCCGCTTCCTTGGGCGCGGTGGCCGCCAGGGTCGGCTCCCACTCGGGAATGATGCCCCAGCCCAGCGAACCGACGAGTGCGCCGGTCAGCGGAGGCAGGCCCTCAATCGGCGAGGCGGCGAGCTGCTCCAGGGCAGAGTGCACGACCTCCAGGAACGTGCCCTCCTCACGAGCACCTTCCGGGTGGGATCCCACCCAGCGGGCGCGACCATCGCGTGCAACGATCGCACCGGCGCTCGAGGCGCCAACGAAGGACCAACGCCCCCAGGAGCCTCCGTGCTCCGCGGACTCGAGGATGAAGCTGCCGTAGTTGCCGTGAGCGAGCTGACGATAGACGCCGACCGCGCTCAGCTCATCAGCGAGAACTCGCCGAACAACAGGGATCACGCGCCTCGACGCGGCAAGCGAGACGAAAACGTCACGAGGTGGCCACGTCTGACCCCATTCGAGGCTGACAGGCTCGGACTGATGCGAAGGCGTCGAAATACTCACCGTGTCATTGTCCCATCCCGGACTCTCTGAGGCCCGACGGGTCCACGATGAGGCCAGTGATACTGGCCTACAGCCAGTCGGGAACGACACCCCAGGCGATCGTGCCGACCAGCGCCGAAGCGATCATCCACGGGCCCATCGGCACCCGAGACTGCGTGCCGGCCCAGCCGACGACGATCTTCCACAGGGCCGCGACTCCCGCGGATACGAAGGACAACGCCAGGGCAAAGACGGCCGCGTTCAGTCCGACAGAACCAACCATGGCGCCCAGAACGGGCGCAAGCTTGACGTCGCCGCCGCCCATTCCCCCGGGCAGTCGATTCAGGAGCGCGATGGGGATGGTCCAAATCAGCGCGCCGAGGACGAAGCCGATGAGGCGTTGCTCCCACATCGGCGAGATGAGACTTCCGATGAGGGCACCGACCACGACGCCGATGCCCATCACCGCCGTGTACTTATTCGGCAGGCGATGCGTGCGGGCGTCGACGTAGGCGCTCAGCGCGCCGATCATCGCGACCGTCATGACGGCCGGTATGCCCGGGCGCATCTGGGCGCCCACAAAAAAGAGCGCACCGAAGATGCCCGCGCACCACACGATGGCGTTGCGCGTCAACGGCGTCTGGGTAGCCTCTACGAGATAGCGCCGCTGTACCTTCCAGCCAGAGTGCCACAACCACGCCAGGATGATGATCCACGTCAGAAAGCCGGACACCAACGACAGATCGGCGCTGATGCGGGGAGGGAGCCAGTCGACGATCACGGACGCTGCCCTCCGGGGCCCTGGCGCGCACGACGCTCCAGTTCTTCTTCGAGAGCGTGGCGCATGACGGACGGATCGGGGCTGTGCCCGGTCATCAGCTGAACCTGCGCGGCCCCCTGGTACACGAGCATGTCGGTGCCCTCTGCGATCACTCCCCCGGCGCGCTCGAAGGCACTGCGCAAAGCGGTTCGCCGCGGTGAGTAGACGACGTCGAGGAGGACCTGTCCCTCCCGGGGCGCCACAGCCTGCGCGAACGGGTCGGCCACGCCCGCGGGAAGCGTCGAGATGATCACGTCGGCCGCGCGCGCAGCACGTTGAACCGAAGCTGTGTCCGCCCACATAACCTGCTCGACGTTCACGCCGAGGCGAGAAGCCGCCGCGATGACGGATCCCGGTCCACCGAAGCGGCGCGCCGCCACGGAGCTCGTCGTGATGCCGAGTTCGCCGAGCGCCGCCAGCGCCGACGAGGCCGTGGCACGCGCGCCAAGCACCAGAGCGCTCGACGGCATCGGGACGCCGCCCTCGGTGCAGGCACGCCGGATCGACGACGCGATGCCGGTGACGTCCGTATTGAACCCGGCGAGCATTCCCGCCGAGGGCACGACCGTGTTGACGGCTCCCACTGCGCTCGCAAGGGGATCAATCGCATCGAGGAGCGGCATGATCGCCTGCTTGCAGGGCATCGTGACAGACAGTCCCCGCAAGGAGTCGTCAAGGCCGGCGACGAAGGAGGGTAACGATTCCTCCCCCACCTCGACGCGGCGGTAGTCCCATCCGTCGATCCCGAGTTGCCCCCACGCCGCCCGGTGGATGACCGGGGACAGCGAGTGAGCAATCGGGGATCCGATGACTGCGGCCCACGCGCTCACCGTTACTGCCCGCACTGTACTTTGTGCCGGGCGCAGTACGCGTCCAGTTTGGCCTTATTCGCCTCGTGCTCGGCGGCAGTGGCTGCAAAGACCGTCTCACCCGTGTTCAAGTCGATGGTCACGAAGTACAACCAGTTACCCTCGGCCGGATTGAGCACGGCCTTGATGGCGTCCACGCTCGGCTGATTGATGGGCGTGGGCGGCAGGCCCTGGCGCAGGCGCGTGTTGTAGGGGTTGTCGTTGTCGAGGTCCTCCTGGCTGGGCAGGCCGGACTCCTTGCCCACACCGTAGAGCGTGGTCGAGTCCATGCCGAGAACGCCCTTGGTTTCACCGTCGGTGTCGACGAGGCGATTTTCGATAACGCGTGCAACCTGGGGCATGTACTTCTTGTTGCTGCCCATCTCGCCTTCGACGATCGAGGCCT
Source organism: uncultured Actinomyces sp. (assembly GCA_902373545.1). Classification (GTDB taxonomy): domain Bacteria; phylum Actinomycetota; class Actinomycetes; order Actinomycetales; family Actinomycetaceae; genus Pauljensenia. The sequence continues at coordinate 15,681 of CABKMZ010000004.1, forward strand.
TGATGAGGACCTCCTCGCGATCGGCGGGGGCCACCCCAAGTCCGTCGAGTTCGTCGATTGTCGCCTTGACCATACGGGCGAGCACCGTGGTCGGCGTGTCGTCCTCGCCCACCTCGTAGCTACCGGGCGCCAGCCATCCCTCAGCGCTGCCCTTGGCCTCTGCGGGCAAGCCGATGCCCTCGGTGTCCGCGAGCGCCTTATCAACCTCTTCGCTGCTGACGTCCATCACCTCGACGATGCGCTTCTTGACCACCGAGAGTCGCTCCTTGGACAGGACGGTCACGTTGGAGGCGACCCGGTTCATCGGGTCAAGGAGCACGGCAAGGGCGTCCGCGGCGCTCATTTCAAGCTTGAAGCGGTAGGTGCCCGGGTTGATGGCGCGGGCAGCGGGGTTCTTCTCGTATTGACGCACGAAGGCACCGACGGATTTGACGACGCCAGCGTCGTAGAGGGCACTGCCGATGTCGCGTCCCGTCGACTGGTCCGCGATGGTAACGAGGACTTCAGTGGTACCCGGACCCGGGTAGTCATCGGATGCCGTGGTCGACCCATTGACCAGCTGCGAGTACGCGACGTAGCCGGCACCGCCGACGAGACCGATGACGAGGAGCAGAACAAAGAAGGAGCGGATGGCACGGCGGCGCTTGCGGCGCCGTGCAGCTCGCCGTTCGCTGGCGATCCTGCGCGAGCGCATGCCGGTAGTCTCCGACGGCACCTCGGTGCGCCTGCGATGAGAACGGTCGCCAGCCCCGCCGTTGATGAGGTCATCGAAGCTGTAGTCTGCGGCACCGTCATGCTCAGGCTCGGTGGCCTCCTCGGCGACCGCGGCGCTGGGCGTCGGGGTCCCGGCCAGCGGGGTCGGGGTCGGATCGGACGAGGTCGGGGTGGCCGTGCGGATCCCGCGCTCCGGGGTGGACGTCGACTCGGCAGCGTCAGCCTGCTCCCCCGCGCGCGCCAGGGAGTGCGCATGGTCGCCCGAACGAGAGCGGAACCTGGATGCACCGCGCACCGGAGTGGGCGTGGGGTCAGAAACTGGCGCCCGGTCGGACGTTGGCACTGCGTTCCCGCGCACCGGAGTGGGCGTGGGATCGGATGGCGTCGAAAGCGATTCCTCGTTGGGAGCGTCGGAGTAAACCTTGGGCTGTCCGGAGTGAATCTCGCGGCGTGAGCGGAAGGGATACTTGGGGGGCGTACTCATTCGTTCGCTCCTTCACTGGTGTCGAGGATGATCTCCTCCCCCGGCGCCCGTCCGCTCATGCGTTCGAGTTCCAGGGCCTGTTCAAGGATGATCTGCGCCGCAACCTGATCGATGACGCTGCGGTGTTCATGTTCCGGGATGCCAGAGGCACGTAGGCGCGCATGCGCCTGGTTAGATGTCAGACGCTCGTCGACCATCGCGATGCGAACCTCGGGCACGAGCTTTTTGAGGCGGCGCGCGTACTTGCGCGCTCCCTTGGCGGAGATTCCCTCCCCGCCGCGCAGGTGCCGAGGCAGACCCACGATGACCTCGATGGCCTCGTAGCTCCCAACGATGTCGGCGAGCTCAGACAGGTCCGACAGATCGGGAGAGCGGGTCAGCGTCACGACCGGCATCGTGAGGATGCCGTCAGGGTCGCACCGGCTGACGCCGACACGCACGGTGCCGACGTCCACGCCGATACGGATTCCCCTGCGAATGCTCACAGAGCCTCAATCTCCGAACGGATCGCGTCAAGCGCGGCTGGGATGCCCTCGGGCTTCGTGCCGCCACCCTGAGCGATATCGTCGCGGCCACCGCCGCCACCGCCCATGTGCTTGCCGACGGCGCGCACGAGTGCGCCCGCCTTGACGGCGGCCTCGCGGGCGGCCTGGTTCGTCGCGATCACCAGGGATGGCTTGCCACCGACAACACCCGCCAGCGCCACGACGGCGCCGCGATCGTTGCCCATGCGGTCGCGCACGTCCAGGGCCAGGGTGCGCAGCGCATCGGCCGAGGGCATCTCGCCCACCGCGCTGGCCACGAGGCTGATCGCTCCGACGCGCTGAGCGGATTCCGCAAGCTCGGCACCGCGGCGCAGCGCCTGCTCGGTACGGATCTTATCCAGCTCCTTCTCGGACTCGCGCAGCTTGGCCAGCAGGGACTCAATGCGCTCGGGCAGCTCGTCGGCGCGGCCACCCACCAGCTGCGAGAGCTGGGAGACGAGCGCGTGTTCCTTCGCCTGGAACTCGTACGCGCCGGTGCCGACAAGAGCCTCGATGCGGCGCACACCGGAGGCAACGGATCCCTCGCCGAGCACCGTCACGCGGCCGATGTGGCCGGTCGTGGGCACGTGTGTACCACCGCACAGCTCTCGGTCGAAGCCGTCGCCGATCGTCACGACGCGAACCTCGGAACCGTACTTCTCGCCGAAGAGGGCAATGGCCCCAGCTTCCTTGGCCTTCTCGATGCTCATGACCTCCGTTGTGACGGGGAGATCCTCAGCGAGCTTCTCGTTGACGAGGGCCTCAATGTCGTTCAGCTGGGATCCGGCAAGCGCGCTCGAGTGACGGAAGTCGAAGCGCAGGCGCGACGGCGAGTTCTCTGAACCCGCCTGATCCGCATGCTCGGACACGACATTACGCAGGCCTGCGTACACCATGTGCGTCGCGGTGTGCGCACGCGCAATCGCCAGGCGGCGCTCGCCGTCGATCTCGGCGTAGGCCTTCTCGCCCACCGTCATGCCGCCCTCGGTCAGGGTGCCGCGGTGCACGCTCAGGCCACGAATCGGTGCCTGCACGTCGTGAACCTCGACGACACCGCCGCCGGCGAGGCGAATCGTGCCGTGGTCGGCCAGCTGGCCACCCATCTCGGCGTAGAAGGGGGTCCGATCGAGGATGACCTCAACCTCGGCGGGGGCGCTGGCCGCAGGGGCCTCAACGCCGTCGACGAGGAGGGCCTGGACCGTGGCCTCGCTGGCCTGCTCCGTGTAGCCCAGGAACGTCGAGCCGCCGCCCATCGCCTTTTCGATGTCGTGGAAGATACGCACATCCGTGTGGCCGGTCTTCTTCGAGCGCGCGTCGGCGCGAGCACGCTCCTTCTGCTCGGCCATAAGTGTGCGGAAGCCCTCCTCGTCGACGGACACGCCCTGCTCGGCGGCCATCTCGAGGGTCAGGTCAATCGGGAAGCCGTAGGTGTCGTGCAGCGAGAAGGCCGACTCGCCCGAAATCATGGGCGCGCCCTTCGACTCCTTCGCGGTGGCCACGGCGGCGTCCAGGATCGTGGTGCCGGTGCTCAGAGTGCGACGGAAGGCCTCTTCCTCCGCGTAGGCGACCTCAGAGATCGTCTTCCAGTTGGTCTCCAGCTCCGGGTACGAGGCCTTCATGGCGTCCTTGGACGCGGTCAGCAGCGTCGGCATGGTCGCCTCATCAACACCGAGCAGGCGCATGGAGCGGACCGCGCGACGGATCAGTCGGCGCAGCACGTAGCCGCGGCCGTCGTTGCCCGGGCGCACGCCGTCGCCGATAAGCATGAGGGAGGAACGCACGTGGTCGGCCACGACGCGCATGCGCACATCGTCGTCGTAGGCGGCCCCGGCCTCGGGACCGGCGGCGCCCAGGCCGTAGCGCTTGCCGCTCATCTGCATCGCGGCGTCGATGACGGGGAAGACCTCGTCGATCTCGTACATGTTGGGCTTGTCCTGCATGACGAACGCCAGGCGCTCCAGGCCAGCGCCCGTATCAATGGCCTTCTTGTCCAGTTCGCCCAGCAGCGGATAGTCCTTGCCAACGCCCTCGCCGCGCATGTACTGGTCGAACACGAGGTTCCAGACCTCGAGGTATCGGTCGCCGCCCGGGTCGACCGCGCCACCCACGGCCTCGGGGCCGTAGGCGGGGCCACGGTCGTAGTGCCACTCCGCGCAGGGACCGGCGGGGCCGGGCTGGCCGGTGTCCCAGAAGTTCTCCACGCGCGGCAGGCGCACGATGTGCTTGGGGTCCATGCCGACCTGCTTGGTCAGCACGTTGAAGGCTTCCTCGTCCTGATCCCAGATCGTCACCCAGAAACGATCACCGTCAAGGCCGTACTTGCCCTCGTCGCGCGAACCCGTCAGCAGGTCCCACGCGAAGTTGATGGCGCCTTCCTTGAAATAATCGCCGAACGAGAAGTTACCGTTCATCTGAAAGAACGTGCCGTGGCGTGTGGTCTTGCCAACGTTGTCAATGTCGTTCGTACGAATGCACTTCTGCACCGAAGCGGCCCGAGGCCACGGGGCAGGTTCAACGCCCATGATGTAGGGAATGAACGGAACCATGCCCGCGATCGTGAAAAGGATCGAGGGCTCAGGGGAGACCAGAGAAACGGAAGGACAGATCTCATGACCCTGCTTCTCGAAGTAATCGAGCCAACGGGTGCGGATTTCAGACGTACGCATAGTGCCCCATGTTAGTCGGTACCCACCCGTTGAGGCACATCGGCACGCATATGCGAACTGTGGGATAAAGAAAACCGTGCCCCCGAGCAAGGAGCTCGGGGGCACGGAATTGACAAACGTCAGCGCGAGTAGTGCTCGACGACCATCTGCACGTCGACGGTCACGGGGACCTCGGCGCGCTTGGGGCGACGAACCAGGGTCGCCTTGAGGCGGGACAGCTCGACGTCCAGGTACTCGGGGACGGCGGGCAGCACGTCGCGGTGAATACCCTCAGCGGCGATCTCAAAGGGAACCGTGGTCTGCGACTTGGGCTTGACCTGGATGGTCTGGCCGGGCTTGACGCGGAAGGAGGGACGGTCGACGATCTTGCCGTCGACGAGGATGTGACGGTGGACGACCACCTGGCGGGCCTGCTGGATCGTGCGTGCGAAGCCGGCGCGCAGGACCAGGGCGTCCAGACGCATCTCGAGCAGCTCGACCAGGTTCTCACCGGTCAGGCCGGCGGTGCGGCGGGCCTCTTCGAAGGCGCGGCGCAGCTGCGACTCACGGATGCCGTACTGAGCGCGCAGACGCTGCTTTTCCTTCAGACGGACGGCGTAGTCGGAGTCCTGGCGGCGGCGGGTGCGGCCGTGCTCACCGGGGCCGTAGGGGCGCTTCTCGAAGTAGCGGACGGCCTTGGGGGTCAGGGCCAGGCCCAGGGCGCGGGACTCGCGCACCTGCTTGCGGGAACGATTCGTTGCCATGAAATCTTCTTCCTGTTTCTCATGTCATGTCGGGGCGGATCCCCGACATGGGGCCAACTCCAGTACCCGGGTGGGTTCATCGGCTAAGGCCCCAGGTGCCCGCGTGAGCGGACAACTGTTCTATCCTAGCGTCTTTTCAGCAGATTGCGAATGGCACCGAGTCGCTTCGTGAGCATCGCCTCATGCCCGTTCTCGGTCGGTTCGTAGTAGTGCGTCCCCTCCAGGTCGTCGGGAAGGTACTGCTGGGGGGCCACGTGATGGGGATAATCGTGGGCGTACAGGTAGCCCTCCCCGTGCCCCAGCGCCTGCGCTCCGGCATAGTGAGCGTCACGCAGGTGCTCGGGCACCGCTCCCCCACGCCCCTTTCGAACGTCCGCGAGGGCGCGATCGACCGCCAGGTACGTCGCGTTGGACTTGGGCGCAGTCGCCACAGCCACGACCGCCTGGGCGAGGAGCAGGCGCGCCTCGGGCATGCCGATGAGAGCCACGCCCTGCGCGACCGCAACGCACGTCGACAGCACCTCCGGCGCCGCCATGCCGATCTCCTCAGAGGCCGCGATCATGATGCGCCGCGCAATGAAGCGGGGGTCTTCCCCCGCCTCGATCATCCGCGCGAGGTAATGGAGGGACGCGTCCACGTCAGAGCCGCGCATCGATTTGATGAAGGCACTGGTCACGTCGTAGTGCTGATCGCGTCCCCACCGCACGAGCGCCTGGTTCGCGGCGGCCTCAACACTGGCCACCGTGATCTCGCCGGAACCATCATCACTGGCCGCCCCGGCAGCCGCCTCGAGAAGCGTCAGGGACTTACGCGCGTCCGACCCAGCCAGCCGCACGAGGCCAGCCACGGCCTCGTCGGTGATCGAAAGCCGACCGGCCAGGCCACGCTCGTCGCTCAGCGCTCGCCGGATAAGACCCTCAAGGTCCTCAGGCCCCAGAGGATGCAGCGTCAACAGCAGCGATCGTGACAACAGGGGCGCGATGACCGAAAACGATGGATTCTCCGTCGTCGCGGCCACCAGAACCACCCAGCGATTCTCGACCGCGGGCAGGAGAGAATCCTGCTGCGACTTCGAGAAGCGATGCACCTCATCAACAAAGAGGATGGTTTCCTCGCCTTCGGTTGCGAGCGTTCGACGGGCCGCATCGACCACACGGCGAACGTCGCTCACGCCCGAGGACACCGCCGACAGCTCGACAAAGCGGCGGCCCGACGCGCGCGCGATCAGGTAGGCGAGAGTCGTCTTGCCGGTCCCGGGTGGCCCCCACAAGACCACCGAGGACACGGCGACCCCATCGCGTGACTCGGGAGACAGGAGCCGGCGCAACGGCGCTCCCTCACCCAGGAGGTGGGCCTGACCAACGACCTCCTCCAAGCGCGAAGGCCTCATACGAACGGCGAGGGGCGCACCCGCGGAAAACGCGGGCACGCCCAACTCGTCGAAAGATTCAGAATCGAACAGATCCATGAAACCTAGCTTACGTCAGGGTGACTCCATCCGAGGTAGAGCCGATCTTCGGTCCGGACAGAACCTGCAGGACGACGAGGCCACCGAGAATCAGCATGCACGCGCCGGCGCCCAGCAGATACCCGTTGAGCCCTTCAGACTCATCAACGCCGTTCGAGGCCGACAGAACCTCCGCGTGGAGCTTGAACGAACTGGAGGCATCCACCGGCGCACCCGCGCCGGCTGCCGCGACAGTCGACGCGACCTTGAACTCGGCCCAGCCGACGAGCTGGTGCGAGCGGTTCGCGACGACGACCTTGTAGTCGCCCATCGGCAAGCCCGTCACATCCATCGTCACCCGGTTGTCGTTTTCGACCTGGAGCCAGCGAGCCTCACCCGTCTGCATGATGTTGGCGCTCACCCACTCACCGGCAACCGCCTTGTCCGCGGGGACGTTGATCGTCAGCTGGCCGCCCGTGAAGGCGGCGCTCACGCCACCCTTGTTGGCATCGGTGAGCTGAGACTCGTCCGAGATCGGAGACACGGGGGTGTCCGAGGGCTGGGTCGCGTTGGCCGAAGCGGAGGGGGTCGGCGAAGGAGTCGCCGACGCCGACGGCGAGGGCTGAACGGGCGGGAGCTGCGGGTCGTCAGGCTGCGGAGCGGGAACGGGGATCACGCTCGGGGCGGGCTGGGGATCCGCGGTGGGCTCAGGCTGCGGCTCGGGCGCCGGATCAACGGTGGGCTCAGGCTGCGGCTCGGGCGCCGGATCAACGGTGGGCACAGGCTGCGGCTCGGGCGCCGGATCAACGGTCGGCTCAGGCTGCGGCTCGGGCGCCGGGTCAACGGTCGGCTCGGGCGCCGGGTCAACGGTTGGGTCGGGAGTCGGCTCCGGGGTGTACGGCTTGTACACCGTGACGGAGTAACTCACGTTCTCAGCAAGGGTCTGGTCGTCCTTATAGGTGACGATCGTGATGCGGTGATTCGTGCCGGGTTCCCAGGTGACGCCCTCGATATTGTTGGTGCCGTTGGGCACGGGAACAATCATCGTGTAGCTATTGAGCGGAACCGCCTTCCACAGGTCGTTCGCGGTCGGGGTCACGATCTCGCCGTGACGTTCAAACGACGGCGGATCGTTCGGTGTCACGCGGCCGTTGTCCAGGATGACTCCCCAGTACCCGGTCTTGCCGTACTTCGCTTCGAAGTCGAAGGCATCCTCGAGAGTGACGAGGAACGTAGTGTTCGGGATGACGTAGATGCTGTCATCTGCGTGTGCACGCGCGGTGAAACCGGGAATGGCAAACGCGACCGCGCCGAAGAGGCACAGGGCCATGAGCACGCTCATTACCCGGCTGCGGCCGATAAACCCTCGTGCGGCGAGGGCGGATGTGGACCGTCCGTGCTGCATAACGGTTCTCCTTAGGAACTTAATACTCAGAAGATATTGTCTGATAACCAGAGTAACAGGTGTGACGCCTGTATGGGAAGCGCGAACACGCACCATGCGGTTAATCGTGACCGCATTGGCATGACAGGAAGATGGGCCCGTCTACTGGAGGCCGCCGTGCGGCTTGCGCACAATACTGACCGTGACGATGGCCCCGAGCAGAGCAAGCAGGCCCCCACCTGCGAGAATCCACCCGCTCAGACGCCCCTCCTCTTCGCGGGCGGCCTGCTGGGTGGCCTGCTGATCCTGATGAGCCTTCGGTCGAATCTCGGAGGCGGACACGACCTGCGGAGAGGTAGAGGTGGACGCCTCGGGGGTGGGATCGTCGGAATTATTGGAGCCGAAGCCATTGCCCGAGGATCCCGCACGGCGCGACGGGGGGGCGGATGACGAAGGGGAGGGCGCGGCGCCGGGCGCAGAGGACGAGGCCGGGGCATTGCTCGCCGAATCGGCCGCGGGCTGAGCGGGCACGGAAGGACCATCCTGCTGTGTTGACGCATTAACCTCCTCGGGGGCAGGAGCAACGGGGGCGTTCGGAAACGCCGGTTCGCCCGGGACGTCGGGAGCCGGTTCGGGCGGAGCAACCGGATCGGCCGGATCGGGCTCATTGACCGACAGCGAGCACGCCTGTACACCCGCGGCGGCGTCGACGACGCTGACCTGGACGCTGACATAGGTTCCGCTCACACCATCGCCGATGGCGACCTGATGGCTCTCGCCCACAGCCCAGGCAGAGGGGACGGGGATATCACCGGAGAAGGCGCCCTCTGAGTTGACCTCGAGAACGGCCCACGCACTCCTGTTGCGCGCCACGCCGGTCGGGACCCATTCGGGCAGCTCCATGTCAGCACCGCGCTCGACCGCGCCATCATCGAGCGTGACGACGACGAACCCGCGCGATTGGTCCGTCCCCGCGGTCCATCCGCGACCTTCTAGGTACAGGGACTCACCCGCATGCACAACCGAGGAAACGAAGACGCTGGCCTCACCCTCCGATTCAACCAGGCACGAAGCGGCGGGAACCTCTGGAGTGTCATCACTGTAAGCCGGTACCGCGGTCGCGAACATGCCGACGACGATCGACGCTGATGCGGTCAGCGCAAGCAGGGACATATGCAGTCCCCTGTTGCGCGAATGCGACCGTGTCGTCATGCGTGTTGCTTCCTTCTCTTGTGGATAATTTTAGCAAATCTGCCCAATTGGGAACAGATCCTTTATGTCAGTGTTCGGGTAACTAACGGCTGTACGCACAATAGTATTACCTCGCGTCCGCAACGCAATTGCGAGCAACAAGCAAATTCACGGACCACTGCACTAAAAGGCCATTTTACCGGGAAAAGCAAGCCCTTTCATCTAAAATTGTGAGGTATATTATCGGACAACTGTTGTCGGACATAACCTCTTGGTCAGCATTTGAGACTATGAAAGACATTCCCCACCCCGCTAACGACGGGGCACCACCAGAGGCGCACCTGTCTCAGGATCAGGGATGACGACGCAGGGCACGTCGAACACACTCTCGATGAGCTCAGGAGTCACAACCGTGCCCGGCGCCCCCTGGGCGATAATTCTGCCTTGCCTCATACACACCAGGTGCGTGGCGTAGCGGAACGCAAGGTGCAAGTCGTGCAACACCGCGACGATCGTTCGCCCCTGGCGTTGCAGCCGTTGCGCAAGGCGCAGCACCTCCAGCTGGTGATTGAGGTCCAAGTAGGTCGTCGGCTCATCCAGCAGCAAAATATCCGTCGACTGCGCCAGAGCCATCGCAATCCATACGCGCTGGCGCTGCCCACCGGAAAGCTCCCCGACCCTTCGCCCCGCCAACGCACTCACCCCGGCGTCGCGCATCGCCCCAGCCACGGCCTCGTCGTCGACCGCGCTCCACTGGCGCACGAGGCCATGGTGAGGGTAGCGGCCACGCGCCACCAGGTCCTCCACGAGCATGTCGCCAGGAGCGACCGACGACTGAGCAAGGAGGCCAAGCCGACGCGCCAGAGCCTTCTGATTCATCGTGCCAAGCTCGACCCCATCCAACTCGACGACGCCCGAGCGCGCGCCCAAGACACGGGCGAGGCAGCGCAGGAGCGTCGACTTACCGCACGCGTTTGGGCCGACAATGACGGTCAACTCCCCCTCTAAGACGTCGAGGGACAACCCCTCCAAGATCGGCGCATCCTTCCCGTAGCCGACCGTAATCTCGCGGGCCGACAGCCCGCTCGCACCACTGTCACGTCCCATGACCTCACCTCACCTCACGAACCAACAAGAACAGGAGATACACGCCTCCCACGACGCCGGTGACCACCCCAACCGGCAGCTCGTGGGGCGCTAAGAGTCTTTGCGCGACCACGTCAGACACGAGCACGAGGAGGCCTCCCAGCACTGCCGATGACGCGAGCCCCACTCCCCCACCTCCGCACAGGCGACGGGCCACGTGAGGGGCGGACAGAGCAACGAAGGCCACCGGACCCGCAACCGCCGTCGCAAGCGACACCAAGACCATCGCCGTGGCAATGAGCGACACTCGAAGCCTGCGCACGCGAACGCCCAGGCCAGTCGCGACATCGTCTCCCATCGCGAGCAAGCCAAGCGGCGCCGTGCAGGCCGCGAGCGGTAACGAGACTGCGAGGAGGACAACGACGAGCACGCTGACGCGAGGCATCGTCACCCCCGCGAAGGAGCCGGCGCTCCACAGCTGGGCGCGCTGGGCAGCCTCCAGCGGGGCCTTGACGATGAGCAGGGAATTAAGGGCGCGCAGCGCGGCCGAGCAGCCGATACCGACGAGCACGACGCGCACACCCGTGACACGCACGCCGCCCGCACACGCCACGATGAGAGCCCCCGAGGCCAGGCCGCCGATCAGCGCACCCGCGGAGGTGGTCGCCGGGTTGGCGCCCAGCACGATGATCGCGACGAGCGCGCCGGTCGCACAGCCCGTCGACAGCCCGACGATGTCGGGACTGCCGAGCGGGTTGCCCGACAGTGTCTGGAAGATTGCACCCGCCACACCGAGCGAGCATCCCACCGCCACCGCCGCGATAACGCGGGGAAGACGGACAGATTGGACGAAATACACGCCCAGGAAGTCATCCGTGGGGCCGCCGTCTCCCACGAGGCGTCGCAGCGACTGCTCGACGCTGAGCCCGTAGTCTCCGAGCGTCAGCGAATACAGGGCAAGCGCGAGAAGAGACAGAAGTCCGAGGCTCACGACGAGCGCACTGCGCCGGTGCAGGCGCACGGAGAATGACGCGTTCGACAGGAGCGCGTAGCGGCTGGAGGATTCCCTCATGACATTCCCTTCCCGCGCGCACCCAGGACAAAGAAGGGGGCGCCAACCAGGGCGACGACGACGCCGACGGGAACCTCCTGCGGGGCCAGCACCAGCCGCGAGGCAACATCGGCGGCGCACACCCACGCGGCACCAACCACCGCAGACCACACGGCAATAGCACCCTGGCGAGCACCGACCACGCGACGCACGAGGAGGGGCACGGCGAGACCGACGAAGGTCAGGGGCCCACCCAGCGCGGTTGCCCCGCCCGCCAGAGCCGTGACAGCCAGGGTTGCCAAACATCGGATCAGGCGCACGCGGACGCCCAGTCCGAGCGCAGCATCGTCGCCGAGGGTCAGAACGCCGAGCGCGGAGGTCAGCAGCGCGCCCAGCACCGCCCCGCAGGCGATGATGGTGCCCGCCCAGGTTAGCGAGGCCATGTCCACGCCTTCGAGGGATCCCGAGACCCAGTAACGAAACTCATTGAACGCGAATTGATGACCGGCCAGGACAGCCTGCGTCAGGGACGCGAGCGCAGCGGAGACGGCGATGCCGGCCAATGCCAGGCGTGCCCGCGACCCCGCCCCGCCGCGACCGGACAGCATAAAGACGAGCGCGGCCGCCACGCCCGCTCCGACGAGCGCTGCACCCATCGTCACCGCGCGCGTCGATACACCCGCCACTGCGGTTGCCACGACGACGAGGAATGCCGCCCCGGCGTTGACGCCGAGCACGCCGGGATCAGCCAGCGGGTTGCGAGTTACGGCCTGCATGATCGATCCCGCGAGCCCGAGGGCAGCACCGATCACGAGCGCGGCAAGCGTGCGGGGTACGCGCAGCGAGAGCACCACCCGCGCGTCCTGGGTCTGGCCGCCGTAGCGAAGCGCGTCCCACACGAGGGCAGGTTCAATGTGCCGCGACCCCAGCGCCAGCGAAGCAACGATGATGAGGGCAAGGACCAGCGCCGCCACGGCGCAAGCGGTGGCGGCGCTGGTCACGCTGCGGGCTCTCATGTCAGGCCCACGCCTGATCGGGCGCGCTCATCTCCAGCGTCAGGACGCCGGGACAAACTGGGCTTCGATGGAGGAAACGATGCCGTCCATCAGGAGGTAGCCGCCGGTGGAGGTCCACAGGGAGCCGTCGACGGGGATGACGTGGTCGGCCTGAACGGCACGAAGCGAATCAAAGCCGACGGTCGACTTGGCTTCCTCGAGGGCAGCCGCCGACGCCTCAACGCCCGTGCCGCCGCCCGCAGAGGGGTTGTTGACCGAGGACTTGCCCAGCGTGCCGAAGAAAATCCAGTCCGCGTCGATCTGGTCGATATTTTCCAGCGAGACCGGCTCGGAATGGCCCTCACCGTCGCGGTCCTGGTTCGCGGGGCGCTTCATGCCGAGCGCGGTCAGCGCCTGGCCGGCGGGCAGCTCCTTGAGGATCAGGCCCGCGCTGTCACCCTGCCAGCGCACGACGGAGTAGGTCTGGTCGAGGTATCCAGCGTCCTTCAGACGGGCGCTGACGGAGGCAACGTGCTTGTCGAATTCCGCGAGCTTGGTCTCAGCCTGGTCGGCAACGCCGAGCGCGTCGGCCGTCAGGGTGAAGGTCTCGCGCCAGTCGCCGCCCTTTTGCGTGGTGAAGAAGACGGGGGCAATCTGGCCCAGAGCGCTCAGGGTTTCGCTGTCGTTGTCCTTCACCGACGTGCCGTCGACGAGGATCAGGTCGGGGCGGGCCGCCCCGATCGCCTCCAGGTTCGGCGCGCCAATCGAGCCGAGGATCGGGATGTCACCCGCGCGATCGGCCAGGTAGTTGGGGACGGTGGTCTGGCCGCGCCCCGAGACGACACCGACGGGAGTCACACCGAGAGCGAGCGCGTTATCGGTCGTCGGCTCAGACAGCGTCACAACGCGAGTCGGATGGGCCGGGAGGGTCACCTCCTGCCCGGACGCGTCGGTGACGATGCGGGTCTGGGCAGCGTCAGCCGGATCGGAGGACGAGGCCGGGGTGGGCGAGGTGGAGGAGCAAGCTCCCAGGGTCAGGGCCGCCAGGGCCACGGCCACGATGGCGCGAACTCGTATCGACGTGTGCACGTGTTCCTCGTTTCGTCTAGGTCACGATTAGGACATAGGCAAGCCTAACCTGGCAATGACTGCATATCCTGACAAGTTCCCCAGTCGGACAGGCTCACACACACCACTCGTCGAGTGCAGCCAGTAGTCCCTCTCTCCACCAGGCAACATCATGCCCACCCGAATAACGCTCCAGCCTGACAAGCGCACCGCACTCCCCCAGCAGGGCGGCGCAACGTTCAACGACGGGGGCCATCGCCACCTCGCGCGCACCCACCTGACACCAGATTGTCAAGCCAGACAGTGACCGACATGCACCCCTGCCAAGGTCACCCATCAGCGCGCCCTCGCCCCGGCCTCGTACGTCCCCACCCCACCACAGGGACGGAGACTGTGCGATAAAACACTCGACGGGGACGGAGCCGCCGAGCGCGGCCTGAAGCACCGCGAGGCCACCAAAAGACTGACCGGCCACGGCCACGGGACCGACCCCAGCCACGTCACACACCGCGCCCAGCAGCGCGCTCACCGCATCGGCGTCCGTCAGCTCTCGGCGCCTGGCCTCCACATCACCTGCGCCGATCGTCACGACGCGCAAGCCCGGGTAGCGCCGCGTCAACCAGCCCACGCCGTTGGCACGCCACACGTCGCCATCGAAGACGACGAGCGTACGCGTGGGCGCCTGCTCCCCGTCGTGCGCGACGACGCATCGGGAGAGCCCGCCTCCGATCCGGGCACGGACCCTGGCCCCGATATCTTCTTCGCGCGTGGCGCGCATCGACGGGGCATCGACGTCACCGCTGGGCCAGGACATCTGTGCATCAGGTCCGACAAAAATCGACGCGGCGTGCCCGCGCCCGTTGACGAGCCTGAGCGGGTTACAGGCGTCCGGCCGCGCTTCCTCGACGAGGCGAACCCAGCTCCCCATGTCGACACGCACGCGCGGATCAATCCCACCCGGCCCGCACAGGGCAAATTGATAGCTGAGGATCGCATCGGCGGGGAGGGCACACTCCAGCTCGCAGGCACCGTCGCGCCAATCCATGCGGAAGGCATCGATATGCTCACGCGAACGATCCGTCACCGTATTGAGCAGGAGGTAGCACTGCGCGCGCTGCGGCGCCTCACACCGGAACGTGACGCGAACGGCGTCAACGCCGTCGATGAGCAGGCGCTCCCCCACAAGGGGAAGCCCGCTCGTACCGACGCGCCGACGCGCCATCGCGCCGGGCGTCAGCCGACAAAAGCCCGTCTGAGAAAAAGACGATTCCTCGAAGGCCACAGATCAGTCGAAGAGCGAAATGTCGCCCGCGCCCACGCGCGCCACGACGGCATCCCCGCCCGCGAAGTTGATGACCGTCGTCGGCTCAGCAACGCCGACCGGCCCCACCACGACCAGGTCGACCTGGTGGCCGATGCGCTCGTCCACCTCGAAGCCGTCCGTCAGCGGCTCGGTCTCGCCCGGCATAATCAGTGTCGAGCAGGCCAGCGGCTCACCGAGGGCCTCGACGATCGCCTGCGTGATGACGTGGTCCGGGATGCGCACGCCCACCGTGTGCTTCTTCTTGTTCAGCATGATGCGCGGGACCTCCTTGGTGCCACGCAGGATGAACGTGTAGGGTCCGGGGGTGAGCGCCTTCATCGTGCGGAACTCGTGGTTGTCCACGATGACCAGCTCGCCGAGCTGGGCGAAGGAGTGGCACAGCAGCGAGAAGTTGTGCTTGTCGTCGAGCTTACGGACCGTGCGAATCGTGTCCATGCCCGACTTGTTGCCGATCTTGGTCGCGATCGCGTAGCCGGAGTCCGTGGGCAGCGCAATCGTACCGCCGCGCTCCAGCAGGTCAACGACCGTGTTAACCAGACGTGCTTGAGGATTTTCCGGATGCATCTCAACGTACGACATGCATCTATTGTGCACGAAACCCCCACCGGCCGGGGGCCGGATGGGGGTTTCGTGGACACGACTTGCGCGACCTAGATCACTTCTTGTCCTCGTCGGAGGCTTCCTCGCCGCGCTTCTTCGGCTTCGCGTCGACGCCAGCTTCCTTACGCTGCGCGGGCGTAATCGGGGCCGGGGCCTCGGTCAGCGGATCGAAACCGCCGCCGGACTTCGGGAAGGCAATGACGTCGCGGATCGAGTCGGACTTCGTCAGCAGGGAGACGATGCGGTCCCAACCGAAAGCGACACCACCGTGCGGCGGGGCGCCGTACTTGAAGGCGTCCAGCAGGAAACCGAACTGCGTCTGGGCTTCCTCCTCGCCGATGCCCATCACGTTGAACACGCGGTTCTGGACGTCACGGCGATGGATACGGATGGAGCCGCCGCCGATCTCGTTGCCGTTGCAGACGATGTCGTAGGCGTAGGCCAGCGCGTTACCCGGGTCCTTGTCGAAGGAGTCGACCCACTCGGGCTTCGGCGAGGTGAAGGCGTGGTGAACGGCCGTCCACGCGCTGTGGCCCAGCGCGACGTCACCCTCGGCCTCGGCGTCGCCGGTGGGCTTGAACAGGGGCGCGTCGACAACCCAGGTGAATGCCCAGGCGTCGGGGTCGATGAGGTCGCAGCGCTTGCCGATCTCCAGGCGGGCGGCGCCCAGCAGCTCGCGCGAGGGCATGGGCTTGCCGGCGGCGAAGAAGATGCAGTCGCCGGGGTTGGCGCCGGTGGCGGCAGCCAGACCCTCGCGCTCGGCCTCGGTGATGTTCTTGGCGACGGGGCCGCCCAGCGTGCCGTCCTCGGCGATCGTGACGTAGGCCAGGCCCTTGGCGCCGCGCGCCTTGGCCCATTCCTGCCACTTGTCGAAGGTGCGACGCGGCTGCGAGCCGCCGCCGGGCATCACGACGGCGCCCACGTAGGGCGCCTGGAACACGCGGAAGGTCGTGTCCTTGAAGTACTCGGTGAGGTCGGTCAGCTCGAGGCCGAAGCGCAGGTCGGGCTTGTCCGAGCCGAAGCGCTCCATGGCGTCCTTGTAGGTCATGCGCGGGATCGGGGTGGACAGGTCGTAGCCAATGAGCGCCCACACGTTCTTCAGGACGTCCTCGGCGACCTCAATGACGTCGTCCTGGTCCACGAAGCTCATCTCGATGTCGAGCTGGGTGAACTCGGGCTGGCGGTCGGCGCGGAAGTCCTCGTCGCGGTAGCAGCGCGCAATCTGGAAGTAGCGCTCCATGCCGGCCACCATCAGCAGCTGCTTGAAAAGCTGGGGCGACTGGGGCAGGGCGTACCAGGAACCGGGCGAGAGGCGTGCGGGGACGATGAAGTCGCGCGCGCCCTCGGGGGTCGAACGGGTCAGCGTCGGGGTCTCGATCTCGACGAAGTCGCGGGCGTAGAGCGCCTCGCGGGCAGCGCGGGAGACCTTGGAACGCAGGCGGATCGCGTACTGCTCGGGCTCGCGGCGCAGGTCCAGGTAACGGTACTTCAGGCGGGTTTCCTCACCCACGTTGCCGGAATCTTCAGCATTGGAGGACACCTGGAACGGCAGGGGCGCGCTGGTGTTCAGGATTTCGATGTCGTCACCCATGACCTCGATGGCGCCGGTGGCCAGGTGCGGGTTTTCGTTACCTTCGGGGCGAGCGCAGACCTCGCCGGTAACCTTCAGGACGAACTCGGAGCGCAGCTCGTGGGCCACGCGCTCGTCGCGCACGACCACCTGGGCGATGCCGGAGGCGTCACGCAGGTCAATGAAGGCGACACCGCCGTGGTCACGGCGACGGTCCACCCAACCGGTGAGCGTCACAGTCTGGCCAACCAGGTCGGTGCCGAGGGTTCCAATGTTGTGAGTGCGAAGCACTGTTATTCCTTTCGTTGTTACCATCCGCGAGACAGGCGGCGGCAGTGTTATTGTACGCGCGCTCGGTCTGGGAGCATGCTCGCCGCGAGTAGAATAGTCAACATGCCCACTGACGCTACTTCTTCCTCGCACGCACGCGCCTCGTGGACTTCCGCCGAAATCGGGTTGGCGATCGGTTCCGTCCTCCTCATCACGCTCGTCGCTTTTGAGGAGCTGGCAGCCACGACGATCATGCCTGCTGTCGTCGCATCGTTCGATGCGGCCGCCTGGTATCCGGTCGCCTCGGGCGCGGCGTTGGCGACGCAGCTGAGCGCCACGGTGGTCGCCGGTGCGTTGGCCGACTGGAAGGGTCCGCGCCTCGTTCTGTTCGGCGGCATGGTGTTGTTCGCGGTGGGCCTCGTCATTTCAGCCGTGGCGCCGACGATCATTATCTTCGTCGTGGGCCGCGCGTTGCAGGGCCTGGGCGGTGGCCTTCTCGTCGTCCCTCTCTACGTCCTGATCGGCGCCGTGGCGTCTTCTGGCCATCGACCCGTCTTTTTCGCAGCCTTCTCGCTCGCGTGGGTGCTGCCCTCGCTCGTGGGTCCCGCGATTGCCGGCCACGTCACTGAGGTGTGGGGGTGGCACTACGTGTTCGGCGTCGTGCCTCTCTTCGTCGTGATCGCCGCCGTGCCGGTGGTCTACGTGCTGCGCACGGTACCCGCGAGTGAGGCCAGAAAGGCCGTGCGTCTGGCCTCGCTGGCACGCGACGCACTCCTGGCGGGCCTGGGCGTCGTGCTCCTGCAGCTCGCGGGCGCGCTGGCGTCGCCGCTGTCTCAGCTCGGTATCTTCGTCCTTGGCGCGGCACTCACAGCGTGGGCTCTGCCCCGCCTGCTGCCGCGCGGCACGTTCCGATCGCGCGCGGGAATGCCGTCCGCAATCCTCTCGCGCTTGTGCGCCATGGCATCACAGGTCGGTCTGGCCGTCATGATTCCCCTGGTCCTACAGCGGGTGCACTCCTGGTCCGAGGCCTCCTCCGCCTGGTGGGTCACGCTGGGGTCGCTCACGTGGTCGGTGGGAGCAGTTGCCCAGGCGCGCGTGCACGATCCGATCTGGCGACGTCGCCTTCCCGTCGCTGGGGGCGCACTCATGGCAATCGGCGCGATCCCGGTCGGCGCGCTTCTGGTTCCTGCTATTCCCGTGTGGGTGGCCCTCATCGGCTGGCTGCTGGTCGGCCTCGGCATGGGCCTCGTCCACGCTCCCCTGTCCGTCATGGCCCTCGAGGTCACGCCCGAGGCCAAGCACGGACGCGTGGCCTCGTGGCTGCAGGTCGCCGACTCAGCGGGCCCGGCCCTCGAACTCGCCCTCGTGTCGGTGGCCATGAGCGCGTGGGCCGCCACCGCCCAGGCGGGCGGGGCGGCCTACGCTCCCTATTGGGTGATTGCTTGCGCGCTCGCCATCGTCACCGTGGTCGCCGTGCGGCGACTGCGTCCCGCTCAGGAGGCAACCACGGCGGACGGCGCGAGCACTCAGTCGTCGTAGCGACGCTTGCCGAACTGGCGGCGTCCGCCCTCACGGCCTCCGTCGCGCTCCCAGCCGCCATCGCGGCCACCCTCACGCTCGCGACGAGCGCGCTTGATGTCCTTCTCCCAGCGCTCGGTGCGCACGCTGCGGCGCGGACGCGATCCGTCGCCCTTCTCGAAGCGGTGCGGGCGCTTCTCGTCGCGCTCACCGTAGCGTCCGTCACGTCCGTCGCGGTCCCCGCCGAAGCCGCCACGGCCTCGTGAATCGCGGTCGAAGTCGCGGCGCTCACGGCGCTCGAAACCATCGCGATCACCGCGCGCGCCCGGGCCCTCGTCCACGCGGATGCGCAGCTGGCGGCCCGAGACGTATCCCTTGGAGATGCGGGACAACTGCTCGCCGGACAGGTCGGCGGTGATGTCCACCAGGGAGAACGTCGGGTAGATCTCGATGTGGCCGATGTCGCGGCCGTCGATACCGCCCTCGCCAGCGATAGCGCCGACGATAGAACCGGGCTTGACGCGGTCCTTCTTGCCAACCTCGACGCGGTAGCGCGTACCGGAGCCGGGGGCCGGACGGCCGCCACCGCGGCGGCGAGCGCCGTTCGCCCCGCCCTTGATCGGGCGGTCCTTGTCGCGGCCCGCCTCGAAGGTGGCGCCCACGAACTCGCCGGACTCGTCCAGCTGCTCCTCACGGCGGATCTTGCCGTTTCCGCGGCGATCCTTCTCGTGGCGGGGCGCAGGGCCATCGTCGCCCACGGCCGTGGCCATCAGGGCCGCGGCGATGTCCTCGACGCTCGCGTCCTCACCCATGTCGGCCAGCAGGCCCTTGTACATGTCGAGGCGGCCGCGCTCGATGCGGGCGGACAGACCCTCGAGGAGTCGGCGGGCACGGAACTCAGAGACGGCGGCGGGCGAGGGAATCTCGACCTCTTCCATCTCGGTGCCCGTCAGCTTCTCGATGCGGCGCAGGCGGCCGTGCTCGCGCGGGGTGAAGAAGGTCAGCGCGCGACCCTCGCGCCCGGCGCGGCCGGTGCGGCCGATACGGTGCACGTAGGCCTCGGGCTCGCGGGGAACGTCGAAGTTAACGACCAGCGAAATGCGCTCCACGTCCAGGCCGCGCGCGGCCACGTCGGTGGCGACCAGCACGTCGAGCGAGCCGTTCTTCAGGCGCTCAACCATGCGCTCACGCTCGGTCTGGGCGACGTCGCCGGAAATGCCAGCGGCGCGGAAGCCGCGGCCGGACAGCTCGAGGGACACCTCTTCGACGTCGGCGCGGGTGCGCACGAACACGATGGCCGCGTCGGCCTCCTCCTGGCCGGCCGCGATGTGCTGGGCGCGGGTAGCCAGGACGCGGGACAGGGCACCGATCTTGTGCTTGTAGGGCACGACCGCGTAGGTCTGGTGAATCGTGTCGACCGTCGAAGACTCCGTGGAGACGGCGACCTTGACGGGATCCTTCAGGTGCTCGCGGGCGACCTTTTCGATGGCGGCAGGCATCGTCGCGCTGAACAGGGCCGTCAGGCGATCATCCGGGGCGCTCGACGCGATCGTCTCGACGTCCTCAGCAAAGCCCATGCGCAGCATTTCGTCGGCCTCGTCGAGGACCAGCATGCGCACGTTCGACAGGTCCAGCGCACCCTTCTCGATGAGGTCGATGACGCGGCCCGGGGTGCCGACAACAACCTGGGCGCCGCGCTTAAGGGCGCCAATCTGCGGGCCGTACGGCGAACCGCCATAGACGGGGACGACGTCAAGGCGAGCGGTGCGGGCCGCGAAATCCTCGATCGCCTGGGCGCTCTGCATGGCGAGCTCACGGGTGGGGGCCAGGACCAGAGCCTGGACGTCACGCTCATCGGCGTCGACGATGGCCAGCAGCGGCAGGCCGAAGGCTGCCGTCTTGCCGGTGCCCGTCTGGGCGATGCCGACGACGTCGCGCAGCTCCAGCAGCGGAGGGATCGCAGCGGCCTGGATCGGGGTGGGCACGCGGAAGCCCATGTCGGTAACGGCCGCGAGGATCTCCTCGGGCAGTCCGAGGCTGGCGAAGGTCACGGTGTCTTCTGTGTCCTCGGTATCGCCCGTGTCATTATCGCCCGTGTCATTATCGTCGACGTCATCGACCAGATCGTTGTCCTCGTCCATGATGTCGTCGCGCTCATCGCGCTCGTCGAGGTCCATGTAGTCCTCAGAGGGCATAGTTATTCCTTGCTGTTGCATGTGTTGGGGTAGCAAAACCATCGGGGCGGGCCATCTGGGCTCCTCAGCGCGGCCTCACCCATAACAACAAATCCCGCATCCCGCGGGGCACCATAACAAGGGGCTGCGCCTCATCGCTGCCACCAGCATAGCGCGGGCGTGCGTGCACAAGGCACGCGTGGTCGGCGAACTCACTGTTCAACCATACTGGTGAGTGCCGCTTCACACCCTTTCATCAAGGTGCAAGCGCGCCACGAAGGAAGCAATGCTCACCTGCCGGTTGTCCTCCGCGCGCAGCGGCACAATAACGCAGCGTTCGACCTCATCGCGGCACATTGAGCGGATATCCTCCATGACGGCGCGCTTACGACGCGAGGCCACCCACGCGCAGCAGGCCCGACTGAGCCCGGCACACAGGAGGCTCACCGCCACAGCACAAGCAATCACCGCGGTCGGAACGGGAATCGGACCGATGGCGGGAACGACCGCGTCGATGAGGACCGCTCGACCCAGGTGGACGAGGACGATCCAGGCAGCGCCGATGAGAACACACAGCCAGGCAACCAGCTGAGCGGCGCCGAAAACACGCGCGGCCAGGGGCGGGGCTGCGCTCACGCGCAGATTCGCCGAGAGCTCGCGGTGGGCTGCCGCCGGCACGTCGTTAGCGCCCGACACTGCCCGCTCGATGAGGAGGCCGCGCCAGCGGTCGGGACGCCCCGCAGAGCGCGCTGCGACCTCACGGCGCACAGCATTGGCAAAAGCGGCGTCGTCGGAAGCACAGCGCGTGGGCAACGTCGGGGTCGTCGCGCTCTCCTGACTGCTCTCCTCGCCCAGGTGCAACCGTCGCAGCGGATCGACCCCAACGCGCGCAAGCCAACGCAGCGGGAGCCAGCCGCCCACACGCCTTCCGGCTCGCAGCGTAGAGGCGGCCACGGCCTCGGCGATAACGGGCGCCCCGGCCAGGTCGGCGGCCTCAACCGCCAGGTCGGACGCCATCCCCTCAGTCTCCACGCCACGGATCGTGCCAGACACGCCGACGGCGTCGCGCACGAGCCGTGCGGCCTCGGCCAGCGCGGCGCGGGCCCGGATCGCCTGACCCGACACCCGCGCACTCTCCCGGGCCAGGTGAGCGGCGAGAATGTCAATCCCCTCGCCCGTGACCGGCGAGACCGCCACGATCGACGCCCCGGCCAGGCCGCGCGCATCGAGGAGACGGCGCAGGTCAGCCTCGATGGACGCGCGCTCATCCTGCCCGAGCGTGTCGATGTGGGTGAGCACGACCGTCACGGACGCGTGCGAGGAGCGCAGGCGCGCGAGCCATTCGTCGTGCAGGCGCGCATCCGCATACTTCTGCGGATTGACCACGACGACCAGGGCGTCCACGCGCGAAGCCAGGCGCCCGGCGACCTCGCCGTGCGAGACCTCAACCGAATCGATGTCGGGCAAGTCGATGATGGCCGTCTCACCAGCCAGGTCCCCCGGCGCGTCCACGCGACGGCTGACGCCCAGCCAGCCGAGCAGTTCCTTGGGCGCGCGGCCGCGGGGCAAAACCGCGCATGGCTCGTTGGTCGTGGGCCGCAGGACTCCCGCGCGCACGACCTCTCCCCCGGCCAAGGCATTGACCAGCGACGACTTGCCCGCGCCGGTGCCGCCGAGCATGCCGATCACGCACCACGTCGGATCGATCTCGGAGCGATCCGAGGTCACGTCGATGAGCTCCCGGATGCGCTCCAAAGTCTGGGGGGCGATGTCGGAGGCGGCGGCAGTGGCGATCTGGTCCAGATCTGCGGCCGCTGAGGCGATCGGTGTCGAGGCGCGCCTCATGCCAGCACCTCCCTGGCCTGGCCGAGCGCCGCCTCGAGCGCCTCAAGGCGAGAGCGTTCATCGAGGCGCTCCAGGCGTCCAGAAATCGGCGCGACCACCTCGGTCAGTGAAGACGCCGCGAGGCGTTCGAGGGCCTGACGTGCCTGCTTCGTCAGTGAACGCACGGTGCGCTCGCCGAAATAGGATTCGAGAATCGTCTGCGACAGGGCTGCGGACGCGCCGGCGACGCCGACCTCCACGCCCGTCACGCCACCTGTCATCGCGAAGGCGCTGACCATGAGCGAGACGGTCACAATGTTGATTCCGCCAGCCAGTAGGCGGCCCGTCACCCGCGAGGACTCCGCCTGCCCGCGCACGATCTCGGTGATCTCCGCCGTCCACTCCTGGGCTGTCAGGCGGGCGCGCTCCAGAGCCTGGTCCGCGTCGATCATCGTCTCCAGGTCGTGCGCTTCGCCCACGGACTGGGCCAGCCGCAGGGACTGGTCCCACGCACGGTGGTACGTATCCGCCAGGCGTTGGGCGAGGCCGCCGGTCAGATCGCGGCGCACCTGCACCTCCGGCGCCGCGGTGCCGCGCACGGCACCCCAGATGCGCTCACGCAGGCCACCAACGACGCGCGCAAAGGTCCGGGTCATGTCCCACGACCCCAGGACCTCGGCAATGCGAGCGCTCACCTCTCCGCGCAGCACGTCGTTGCTCGAGGCCGAGGCAACCTCGCGCGCGCCCGTGGCCACGAGCGACTCGATGCCCTCACGCGCTGCTTCCAGGCGCCGGTAGCTCTCGCGGGCACCGTCCAGCGCACGCGTCGCCTCCGCAAGAGACGAGGAAATTGCACCCGTGAGGGAGCGCCTCACAATGGCCGCGCGCTCCGACGCATCGTGACCAATGCTCTCCAGGAAAGAGCCGAGAGGAGAGATCGCCGCGATGGGCAGGCGGCCATCCGTCAGCTCCTGCTCGGCGATCGTGATGATCGGAACGTCACCCAGGCCTCGTCGACGGGCGAGAGCAGCCAAGTCCGCGCGCACCTCGTCCTGCGCGCCGGCGGGCACTCGATTCAGCACAATGGCAACGCGCAAGCCCCGCCCGGCCGCCTCCTCCAGGTGAGTCCACGCAACGGCGTCGGCGTAGCGCGCGGCGCTCGTGACAAAGACCCACAGGTCCGCGCCGTCAAGCAGCTCTGACGCCAGGCGGCGGTTGCCTTCCTCGACCGAGTCGATGTCGGGGGCGTCCAGAATACCCACGCTCGGCCACATCACGTCGTCGACCGCAACCGTCACGGCGTCCAGACTTGTGCCCTCCCCGCCCTCATGCTTGGCCAGGCGCGGCAGCACACGATCCGATAGGAACCACGAGCGGGCACGAGGCGCGCACACCAGGACCGGACGGCGCGTCGTCGGGCGCACGGCACCCGCACGGCTCACGTTACGGTCAAGAAGGGAGTTGACCAGCGTCGACTTACCCGACCCGGTCGACCCACCAACCACGACGAGCAGCGGTGCATCAGCGTCCTCCAGGCGCGGCAGTACCACGTCCTGGAGGCGGCGAAGCGCGCGCTGCGCCTGCGCGCGGCTGCCCGGAGGCATCGCCTCGCACGCCTGCTCGAGCGCGCCCGCCAGAGCGCGGGACGCCTCAACCGCGGTGACCGACACTCAGGGCATCACCCTCTCAACCGAGGGGGCCGCGTCCGCGTCTGGAAGCATCCACGTGGCGGCGTCGGCGTCCACCTGCTCGCCGGTGCGAATGTCCTTGACAGTATCGCTCGCGCCGTCCTCGCCCGGGAACCAGACGAAGGGGATGCCGCGCTTGTCGGCGAACTTGATCTGCTTGCCGAACTTGGCGGCGCTGGGGGCGACGTCCGTCGAGATGCCTCGGGCGCGCAGGGCGGCCGCGATCTCCTCGGAGCGCTCGCGACGCTCCTCGTTCGTCACCGCCACGACGACGGCGGTGGGCACCTTGCGCGAGGCGCGCGCCAGCGGCGCCGAAATCATGCGGGAAACCAGACGCGAGACACCGATGGACAGGCCCACGCCCGGATAGGTGCGCTTGCCGTCCTTCGCCAGCGAGTCGTAGCGTCCGCCCGAACAGATCGAGCCGAGGTCCTCGTGGCCCTCAATCTCAGACTCGTAGACGCTGCCCGTGTAGTAATCCAGGCCGCGAGCGATCTTCAGGTCCGCGACGACGGCGCCCGGCATGCGCTTGTTCGCTGTGTCGAGCAGCGCAGTCAGCTCGCTCAGGCCCTGCTCGAGCAGCTCGCCGCCCACGCCCAGGGAGGCGAGACGCTCGCGCACCTCGCCCGAATCCGCGGTGCGGATCTGGGCCATCTCGAGCAGCACCGAGGCCTGCTCGGCGTCGATGCCGGACTCGGCGAGTTCCTTGGCAACGCCCTCGGGGCCGATCTTGTCGATCTTGTCCAGCCCGCGCAGGGCCGCCTCGACGTCGGTAACACCCAGCGACTCGCACACGCCCTGGACGACCTTGCGGTTGTTCACGAGCACGCGCACCGGCGGGATCGGCAGGTTGTTGAGAGCCTCGGCCATGACGAGGGGCAGATCCACCTCGAAGTGGAAGGGCAGCTCGCCGTTACCGACAACGTCGATATCGGCCTGCGTGAACTCGCGGAAACGGCCCTCCTGGGGACGCTCGCCGCGCCACAC
The DNA here is from genome assembly GCA_902373545.1 of uncultured Actinomyces sp. Lineage (GTDB taxonomy): Bacteria > Actinomycetota > Actinomycetes > Actinomycetales > Actinomycetaceae > Pauljensenia. The sequence goes on from CABKMZ010000004.1 coordinate 40,990, forward strand.
CTTCTGGATCTGGTAGCGCTTGAAAGGGAAATCCAGCTCGTTCGCGTTCTCCACGACGTAGCGGGCGAAGGGCACCGTCAGGTCAAAGTGCAGGCCCATGCCCTTGTCCTTAGGCGCACGCGCCCCGGAAGCGGCGGCCTTGAGGGCCTGGAGGCGATCCAGAACGTAGATCTCCTTCGAGGTCTCGCCCTTGGCCTCGAGCTGAGCCAGCGTCTCGACCGCGCGCGTCTCGATGCCCGCGAATCCGTGCAGCTCAAAGACACGGCGCAACTCGTCGAGGACATGCATCTCGATGATGCGGCCCTCGGGGAGCCATTCGGGGAAACCTGACAAAGACGTGCGAGCCATAACGTAATCCTTTGAAAACAAACGGTGCCGACGCTAGCCAATGCGGCGAGCGCGGATCAAGTATTGGTTGGAGCGTATCTCATCCGCCATCGTGGTTGCCGGACCGTGGCCGGGGATGAGGATGGTACGCGGGTCCACCGCGTTGGAAATAGTACGCAGCGAGTGACGCATTTGCGTTTCGTTACCACCGGGCATGTCCGTGCGCCCCACGCTGTCCTTAAAGAGCACGTCGGCACTCAGTGCCCACGGCACCTGCTCCTCGCTGGCGTAGAAGGACTGGTTGTTGACGCGAATATCGAGGGGGCTGTGCCCCAGGAACACCGCAGACCCCTCCGTGTGACCGGGGGCGGGCACCATGCGCAGCCACACGCCCGGAGTCAGCTCGACTGAATCCGCGGGCATCTCGCGCAGGTCGGCGGGCTTGACCCACTCGCCGACGAAGTCGGGCGGCGGCATCGGCAGGAACGAGGCCGGGTCATCCATGCGGTACATGTCCGGTCCGGGCAGGTACACCGGGACGGTGGCACCATCGGCCCCCCACGTGGACACCTCGGCGGCGTCCCACACGTGGTCGGGGTGACCGTGGGTGAGCAGCACGGCTCCAACGCTCACACCCTCGGCCTCAAGGACCTCGCGGATCAGGTGCTGGATGCCGGCAGAAGGGTCGACAACAAGGGCTGTGCCCGCCCCGGAAGGGACGAGCACAAGCCCATTCGCCGCGTAAAAGGGCGACGGGATGACATGAAGGCGCATGTCACTCCATGGACGAGGAGATCTGCGCGAGCCAGGCGCGCTTGGTCTCGAGGGTTTCACGAACGGCGGAGGCAGCCTTGTTGTCGCCCTTGGCCTCAGCATCGGCGAGGGAACGCTCGAGCTGAGCGATCTGCTCCTCAAGCTGGCCCACCATGCCGGCCGCGCGGGCGCGCGTCTCGGGGTTGGTGCGGCGCCATTCCTTCTCTTCGGCCTCACGCACGGCCGCCTCGACGGCGCGCAGACGGCCCTCGATGCGGTGCAGGTCGGAGGAAGGCACGCGGCCGACCTCTTCCCAGCGGTCCTGAATGAGGCGCAGCTGAGCCTTAGCGCGCTCGATGTCGGTCACGGGCAGGATCGCTTCGGCATCAACCAGGATCGCCTCCTTGGCGACCAGGTTCTCGCGGTACTCGGCGTCCGTGGCCTCGTCCTTGGCACGGCGGGCGTCGAAGAACACCTGCTGTGCAGCGCGGAAGCGCGCCCACAGGGCGTCGTCTTCCTTGCGCGAGGCGCGCGGGGCGGCCTTCCAGCGGTTCATCAGCTCGCGGTAGGCGCTCGAGGTGCGCGACCAGTCCACGGAGGAGGACAGGGCCTCGGCCTCAGCGATGAGGGCTTCCTTGACGCGCTTGGCCTCGGACTGGGCCTGGTCGAGCTGCGAGAAGAACTGGCGGCGGTGACGGTCGAACTGGGTGCGCGCGGAGGAGAAGCGCTTCCACAGCTCGTCCTCGACAGCCTTTTCCAGGCGCGGGCCGCGGCGCTGGAGGGTCTTCCACTCTTCCAGCAGATCGCGCAGGGTCTGGCCCGACTGCTTCCAGTGGGTCTTGGCGGGATCCTGGGCGACGATCTCCTCGGCGCGCTCAACGACGGCCGTGCGGTCGGCCAGGGCCTGAGCCTTGGCGGCCTTGCGCTCCTCGCGAGCGATCTCCTTGCGCTCCTCGGCGGCCTTCGCGGCGGCCTCGACGCGCGCACGCAGGGCGGGAATGTCGCCGACGACGTTCGGGGAGGCGACCTGCTCGCGCAGCGTGGCCAGCGTCTGATCGATGTCGCGCGGGCTCAGCGTGGCCAGGCGGTCCTCGAACAGCTTGATGGTGGCCTCAAGGTCGGCGAAGCGACGCTCGTAGAGGGCGTACGGCGACGCGGGAATTCCCTCGGGGAAGCCGCCGATAACGCGCTCCTCGTCTCCATCCTTGACATAGACAGTCCCATCCTCACCGATGCGGGCGAAGGGGTGCTCGGGCACCTCCGACGCGGGAATCGTCGAGGCCGTGGCCTCCTCGGGAGCAGCCGTGACGGCTTCGGGGGTGGTTTCGTTGGTCGGAATCGACGTCTCGGTCACGATATTCCTTCTAGGACGAGGGCTGACGCCCGGCGCGGTCGCGTGCCGATGTGACACACAGGGCTAGTGTGTCACATCTAACGGCAAAATGAGCGAAAAACGCCGCAAAGGGGACGGATGTAACACCTAACTTCCTGCCCGAGCGCGTCGGCGCCACGGCCTCGTCTATGAATCCGAGCCGATACGCACCGCCTCGAAGACCCCGTCTACCCGGCGCAACGCCGAGAGCACCGCATTGAGGTGGCCCAGATCGGCCAGCTCGAAGGAGAAATTGCCGGATGCCACCTGGTCCCCGTCCGTCTTGAGGGCCGCGGCCAAGATATTGACGCGGTAATCCGACAGCACCCTTGTCAGGTCCGACAGCAGCCCGCCGCGGTCGAGCGCACGCACCTCGATCTGAACACGGAACGGGGCCGTCATACCCTCAGAGTTCCACGACACGTCGACGAAACGCTCGGGCTGAAGCTGAGCCAGGCGCACCGCGTTCGCGCAGGTCTTACGATGCACGGACACCCCCTGGCCGCGGGTAATGAAACCGACGATCTCATCGCCTGGAACGGGTGTGCAGCACTTCGCGAGCTTGACCCAGATCTCGTTCGGACTCAGGCCCGCCACCGTGATGGCTGCGTCGCCCGATACCTCCGAACGAGGCTTCGCGTATCCCGGGGTCACGCCCTCGGACAGCGTCTCCTCGGTGCCGTCTCCCCCACCCAGGTTGTCCATGAGCCGGTTGACGACGCTCTGGGCCGACACGTGCCCCTCGCCCACCGCCGCATACAGGCCAGACACATCGGGATATCCAAACGACGTCGCGACCGACATGATCGACTCGTGGTTCATGAGGCGCTGGAGCGGCAGGTTCTGCTTGCGCAACGCGCGGGCCAGCGCCTCCTTACCGGACTCGATGGCCTCCTCGCGGCGCTCCTTCGAGAACCAGGCCTTGATCTTCGAGCGGGCACGCGGAGATGCCACGAACGCCAGCCAGTCGCGCGACGGACCGGCCTTGTCGGACTTCGAGGTCACGACCTCGACCGTCTCGCCGGACTCCAGGCGCGTGTCGAGGGACACGAGGCGCCCATTGACCTTCGCGCCCACCGTGCGGTGGCCGACCTCGGTGTGCACCGCGTAAGCAAAGTCGACGGGGGTTGCACGCGCGGGCAGGACAATGACCTCGCCCTTGGGCGTAAAGACGTACACCTCGTCGCCGGCGATTTCGTAGCGCAGCGAATCCAGGAACTCCTCCGGGTCCCCGGTCTCGCGCTCCATCTCGACCAGGGCGCGCAGCCAGTTGGCCTGTTCCTCCGAGCTCATGCGGTCCGAGTCACCGCTCGTCGCATTCGGGTTCTGCTTGTACTTCCAGTGAGCGGCGACGCCATGCTCGGCGCGCTCGTGCATGTCGAAGGTGCGGATCTGGATCTCCACCGGCTTGCCACCCGGACCGATGACCGTCGTGTGCAGCGATTGGTAGAGGTTGAACTTGGGCATCGCGATGTAGTCCTTGAAGCGGCCCGGAATCGGGTTCCACCGCCCGTGCAGCGCGCCCAGGACGCCGTAGCAGTCCTTGATCGACTCCACGAGGACGCGCACGGCCACCAGGTCGAAGACCTCGTCGAATGCCTTGCCGCGCACAATCATCTTCTGGTAGATCGAGTAGTGGCTCTTCGGCCGGCCACTCACCGTGCCCTTGGTACCCGAGCGACGCAGATCCTCCTCGATCTGGTCGATGACGTCACGCAGGTACTCCTCGCGCTGCGGGGCGCGCTCGGTAACGAGGCGGTCGATCTCCTCGTAAATCTCCGGGTACAGGGTCTTAAACGACAGCTCCTCGAGTTCCCACTTGACCATGTTCATGCCGAGGCGGTGGGCCAGCGGCGCGTAAATCTCCAGGGTCTCCTGGGCCTTCTTCGCGGCCGACTTGGCGGGCACGAAACGCCACGTACGGGCGTTATGGATACGGTCGCCGAGCTTGATGAGCAGCACGCGGATGTCACGGCTCATCGCGACGAGCATCTTACGCAGGGTCTCGGATTGAGCGGCGGCACCGTAGCGCACCTTGTCGAGCTTGGTCACGCCGTCGACCAGGTTCGCGATCGGCTCTCCGAAGTCCGCGGCGAGTTCTTCCAGGGTGTAGTCGGTATCCTCGACCGTGTCGTGAAGCAGCGCGGCGACCAGCGTCGGCGTCGTCATACCCATCTCAGCGAGAATGGTGGCGACCGCTACCGGGTGGGTGATATACGGTTCACCGGACTTGCGCATTTGCCCCCGGTGACATTCTTCGGCCTTGCGGTAGGCGCGCTCAACGACACTGATGTCGGCCTTGGGATGATTGGCGCGCAAAGCCCGCACAAGCGGCTCAATCTCGGGAATTGTGGCGCGTCCGCGAGAACCGAACCACACGAGGCCGGAGCGCACTCGGGACACGGCCGCAGGCAGTGCGGCCCCTGACGTCGTGTCATCGCTGCTCATGAACCAATAATAGCGACGAACGAGCGGGTCCGGGGATCAAGTCGATCCCCGGACCCGCTCGTCTCTCACAACTGGTCACTCAGACGTGCAGGGCGGTCTCCACCGTGACGTCGTCGAGCTTGGCCCGCCCGTTGAGGGCGTCCAGCTCCATCAGCACGGCCAGGGCCTCGACCGAAGCGCCGCACTGGTTGAGCAGGTCCACGGCGGCGCGCGCCGTGCCGCCCGTGGCCAGGACGTCGTCGATGATGAGGACGCGCTGGCCCTCACGGACCGACTGGGGGCGAATCTCCATGCGGGCGCTGCCGTACTCGAGCGAGTAGTCGACGCCGATGACCTCGCCGGGCAGTTTGCCCGCCTTGCGGATCGTCAGCATGCCCAGCCCAAGCTCGGCGGCAACGGGGGCGCCGAGAATGAAGCCGCGCGATTCCAGGCCGGCCACGGCGTCGATGCGGCCCGCGTAGCGCGCGCCGATCAACTCCACGAGTTCCTTGAACGCAGGACCGTTGGCAAACAGGCCCGTGATATCACGGAACAGGACGCCCGGCTCGGGAAAGTCCGGGATCTCCACCAGGTTGTCGCGCACCAGTATGGCGACGCGATCGCCGAGTTCACCGATCATCGATGAGTCTTCTTCCTCTGAGGCTGATTCTCGTTGCCCAGACGCTTGCCGGGCTTTATCGGAGCCACCTTCACGGCCTTCGCGGGCGAAGACTCATCGGTGGTGTGGCGGTGCTCGCGCTCGTGCGCGACCGCCGCGTCGTGCTCGCGGGTCTTGTTCGACATCTCCTGGAAGGTCACCAGGAGCGGCGAAGCGATGAAGATCGACGAGTAGGTACCCGCGATCATGCCGATGAACAGCGCCAGCGAGATATCCACCAGGGTACCCGGGCCCAGGGCCACGGAGCCGATGATAAGAATCGCACCGACAGGGAGAAGGGCCACAACCGAGGTGTTAATGGAGCGGACCATCGTCTGGTTGACGGCGAGGTTGACGTACTCCGCAAAGGTGAAGTGCTTCTGGTCGTACACGTCCGCGGTCAGCTCACGCACCTTGTCGAAGACAACCACGGTGTCGTAGAGCGAGTAGCCCAGAATCGTCAGGAAGCCGATGACGGTGGCGGGCGAGACCTCGACCTGCAGGATCGCGAAGACACCGACCGTCACGGCGATGTCGTGGACGAGGGCCAGCAGGGCCGAAGCCGCCATGCGCCACGAGCGGAAGTACACGGTCATCAGCAGGGCCACGAGGGCCATGAAGATGACGAGGGACTGCGCGGCCTTGGTGGTCACCGACGAGCCCCACGAGGGTCCAATCGAGGAGGACTGAACCGAGGTCGTGTCAACGCCGTACGCGGCCGCCAGGGCGTCGCGCATCTGGGCGGTGGTGGCAGAATCCAGCGACGAGGTCTGAATACGCACGGAGTCGGAGCCGACTCGCGTGACCTTCGGAGCGCCCTCAACGAGGCCGGTGTCGGCAACGACGCGCGAGGCGAAGGACTCGCTCTGGTCGCTGACACGAGTCACGTCGAACTGGGAGCCACCCGTGAACTCGATCGAACGGTTCAGGCCCATGATCGCAACGAGCGCGAAGCCGATGACGAGGACGGCAGCCGCCAGGCCCACGAACTTCTTGCGGTTGGGAACGACGGCGTAGGATTTCTCGCCGGAGTACAGGGCGTTGCCCCACTGAGCGAAACTCATCATGTCAGTTCTCCCCTTCCTCGGTCACGCCAGCGTTGGCCTCGGACTTTTGCGCTGCCAGGCGCGCCGCGCGGCGACGCTCGGCGATCGACATGCCGTCCCCGGCCTCGTCCTTCTTGGGCGTCGAGGTCGACTCGCCGCGCGCGACGACGCGACCGCGGCCCGCGTACACGAGGGCATTCTTGGCACCCAGGTGCTCCGGATCCAGGCCCGAGAGCTTGTGGCCCTCACCGAAGAAGCGCGTGCGGATAAGCAGCTCCATCATCGGGTGCGTGAACAGGAAGATCACGGCGATGTCGATGACGGTCGTGACGCCGAGCGTGAAGGCGAAGCCCTGAACGCCACCCACGGCCAGCAGGTACAGGACAACGGCTGCGACGAGGTTGACCGCGTCGGAGACCAGAATCGTGCGCTTGGCGCGGTCCCAGCCCTCTTCGACGGCGGCGCGCAGCGGACGTCCGTCTCGGACCTCATCACGGACGCGCTCGAAGTACACGATGAACGAGTCCGTCGTCACACCGATCGCCATGATCAGGCCAGCGACGCCGGCCAAGGACAGGCGATAGCCCATCCACCAGGACAGCAGTGCGATGACCAGGTAGGTGATGATCGAGGCGACGATGAGCGAGCCAGCGGAGATGATCGCCAGGCCGCGGTACTGCCAGATCAGGTAGAGGATGACCAGGAGGAAGCCGATGAGGGCCGCCCACAGGCCCACCGTCAGGTGGTCGGTGCCGATGGTCGCGGAGATCTGCTGCTCGGACTCGACCTCGAAGTTCAGGGGCAGTGAGCCGAAGCTCAGCTGGTTGGCGAGCGTTCGTGACGACACTGCCGTGAAGTTACCCGTGATCTCGGCCTGGCCGTTGGGAATAATCGCGTTCATCGAGGGGGCGGTGATGACCGTTCCATCGAGAACGACGGCGAAGTGGTTACGGTCCGGGGTGCCCTGGCCGGACGTCGAACCCTGCGGATCGGAGTTGTGGTAGCCGTACAGAATCGTGGAGGTTTCCTTGAACTTCTCCGATCCCGCGGCGTTGAACTGCAGGGAGACGGACCACTGGCCGGTCGAGCCGCCGGTCTGCGTGCGCACGAGGCCCGCGGTGGCCGACGAGAGGTCGGAACCGGGGACGGCGACGGGGCCGAGGATGTACTTGATCTGACCGGAGTCATCGCAGGCTGCGTAAGGCTTGTCGGCCGGGCCCTCTACGCGCTTAACGTCGGCGGCGGCCGAGCAGTCCAGGGTCAGGAAGTCGTACTGGACCTGCTCGGTCTCCCATGCCGTGTCCGAGGCGTTGGCCGGCTCGGAAGCGGGGGTGTCCGACAGGACGCCGTCGCCGTTCTTATCGGCGATACTCATCGCAGTGGCCTCGTCGAGGGCGGTCGAACGCACCTCGCTCTGGCCGGACTGTGCGGCGTCAGCCGACTGGGTGGCCTCACCCGACTGGGCAGTCTCACCCGACTGCGCGGCCTCACCGGACTGCGTGGCCTCACCGGACTGCGCGGCCTCACCGGACTGGGCAGCCTCACCGGACTGCGCGGTCTGGTCAGCCGTCCCGATCTGCGTCTGTCCCTGTGCAGTCGGCATCAAGTTCTGGGCCAGGCCCATGCGCAGCACCGGGCGGAAGTTCATCTGCGAGGAGGCGCGGATCAGGTCCAGCTGCTCCTGGGAGGGGGTGCCAGGGATCGACACCATGATGTTCGAGTTGCCCAGAGAGGAGATCTCGGACTCGGACACGCCCGAGGCATCGATTCGGTTACGAATAATCGAGATTGCCTGAGTGATGTCCTCGTCGGTGATCTCGCGCTGTCCCTCGGCCGTCACGGTCGGGGTCAGGATGAGCTGGGTGCCGCCCTTGAGATCGAGGGCCAGGTCGGGGTATGGCGATACCCCCTTGGTGAAATGCCCAAGCGCAAGCGCCGCGCACGCCGCCACGATGGCGACGATCAGCGTCACGAGCGCGCGCACAGGGCGTCGCTTATGAGATGCCACGGTTCTACTTTCCGTTCAGCCTTGATGACTTACTTCTGCTGCTCGTCGGTGTCCTTGGACGAGGAGGTGGTGTCGTCGAGACCCAGGATGGCCTCGCCCTCGTCGCTGGCGTCCTCGACGTCGGCGCTCTCGGACGCCTCATCTTCTTCTGCACGGGCGAGGGGCGGCTGGCCGCCGATCTCGGCGATCATCTCGCGCTCCCAGTACATTTCGTGACCATCGGTCGTCTCCAGGACGACGATGTCACCATCCAGGTCGACGAAACGGCCCCAGAAGCCGACGCGGGTACGCACCCACTTGCCGGGGGTCACGGCAGCGAGCTGCTCACGCTTCTCCTCCTCCATCTTCTCCATCTGCTTCTTGCGCGAGCGCGAGCTCCACCACATGAAGGCGATCATGACGACGAGCAGGCCCATGAGGGCGTAGTTGTTCATAATGGCTGGTTCACTTTCGATGACGGTCGGGCGCTTGAAGCGCACTGTGACAGTTTAATGCCGCAGGAGGTTTTTGCCTAAGTGATGTCCGTGTGGCGCGGCGCCGGCCACCACTCGTCGCTCCTTGTCATCGTCGCACGACGAACGGCGGGGCTCGATCGACGAGGCCCGCTCCCCTAGTCGAAGAGGGCGCCGTCGGGCGCGGGCGGGTTCAGGCCGAGGTGTGCCCAGGCTTTCGGGGTTGCCATGCGTCCGCGGTTGGTGCGCACGAGGAAACCCTCGCGCACCAGGTACGGTTCTGCGACAGTCTCGACGGTTTCCGCTTCCTCACCGATGGTGACGGACAGAGTTGTCAGGCCCACGGGTCCGCCGGCGAAGCGACGGCACACAGCCTCGAGAACCGCTCGGTCCAGGCGGTCCAGGCCGGAGGGGTCCACCTCGAAGAGCTCGAGGGCTCCGCGCGCGGCGTCCAGGGTGAGCGTTCCGTCACCATGGACCTGCGCGTAGTCGACGACGCGGCGCAACAGGCGATTGGCGATGCGTGGCGTGCCTCGCGAACGCGAGGCGATCTCGTGGGCGGCGCGCGCGTCGATGGGCGAGCCGAGCAGGGAGGCCGAGCGCGTGACGACAGACTGGAGTTCGTCGGTCTCGTAGAACTCCAGGTGCGCGGTGAAGCCGAAGCGGTCGCGCAGCGGGGCGGGCAGCAGGCCGGAGCGCGTGGTCGCACCCACGACCGTGAACGGCGGCAGCGTCAGCGGGATCGAGGTCGCACCGGGGCCCTTACCGACGACGACGTCGACGCGGAAGTCCTCCATCGCGAGATAGAGCATCTCCTCGGCGGTGCGCGCCAGTCGGTGAATCTCGTCGATGAAGAGGATGTCGCCTTCCTGCAGGCCCGACAGGATCGCGGCCAGGTCCCCCGCGTGCTGGATCGCGGGACCCGAGGTCAGGCGCAAGGAGGTTCCCATCTCTGCGGCGATAATCATGGCGAGGGTCGTCTTGCCCAGGCCAGGAGGGCCGGCGAGCAGGACGTGGTCGGGTGTGGCGGCGCGCATGCGGGCGGCGTCGAGGACCAGCTGCAACTGGCCTCGCACGACGCGCTGGCCCACAAACTCCGACAGCTTCTTGGGACGCAGGGCGGCCTCGGCCGCGCGCTCCAACTCGCCCGCGTCCGGGGCGACAATGCGCATCGTCTCGATGTCGGGCTGTTCAGCCACGGCCGCCTCCCAGGCTCACTAGAGCGGCGCGCAGCATGTCGGAGGCACCCAAACCGCTGCCCGCGAGCTTCTCGATGGCCTTGGCGGCCTGCGCCTCGGACCATCCCAGACCCACCAGTGCGGCGCTGACTTCGGAGGCGACCGCATCCTCGGAGGGCGCGGGGGCGGGGGCGGCGTCGACGCCGGGCAGCGCGGCCGGCGTGCCGAGCTTGTCCCCGATTTCCAGGGCCATGCGCTGAGCGGATTTCTTACCCACACCGGGGATACGCTGGAGCGTAGCCAGATCCTGGTCGCGCACGGCGCGGCGCAGGTCGTCGGGGCGCAGGACGGCCAGGGCTGCCAGCGCGATCTTCGGGCCGATTCCCGACACCGACAGGAGCTTAGTGAAGACGTCGCGCTCGTCGGCCGACTCGAAGCCGTAGAGGGTCATCGAATCTTCGCGCACGATCATCGAGGTGTACACGGTGATCTCCTCATCGCGCGGGGCCGCCTGCGCGAAGGCGGGCGTCACGTGGACGCGAAAGCCGATGCCCCCGACCACGATGTCAATGTGGTCGAGTCCGACGCTTGCGACGATGCCGCGCAGAAGCGAGATCACTGCTGTCCTTTCCCTGGTCACTCACCCGCGAGACCGCGGGCGAACATATGTACGATTCTAGCCGCGCCTGCGCCTCGGGTCGACGGCACCCGTGCGGCGTTGCGCGGCCTGGGCCTCGGCCCACGCCCGCTGAGCGGGCGTCATGGACCCGCGCGAGGTCAGGCGGCCCGATATGGAGACCGCGACCGACGAGTCCTCGGGGGCACCAAGCAGGCCGGTCCCCCGCCAGGCGTGCGTGATCGCGATTGCGAGCGCGTCGGCAGCGTCCGCGGGTTTCGGTGCCTTGGCGAGGCCGAGGATGCGCGCGACCATCGTCTGCACCTGCGCTTTGTCCGCATTGCCGTTGCCGGACACGGCGGATTTGACCTCGGAGGGCGTGTGGACCGCCATGGGAAGGCCCGCCCGTCCCACGCAGGTCATGGCCGCCCCCATCACCTGCATCGTGGCCGTCACCGACTGCAGGTTGTCCTGGGCGAACACGCGCTCGATGGCGACGACCTCGGGCTGGTACTGCTCGATGACGGAGTCGATCGCGTCCGCGATCGTGCGCAGCCGGAAGTGCGTCGCCAGGTCCTTGTCGGTGCGGGCGACGCCGACGTAGACGAGGCTCGCTCGACGCGAGGGGTCCACGTCGACAACGCCCAGGCCGCAGCGCGTCAGGCCCGGGTCGATGCCCATGACGCGCATCAGGCGCGGGTCACCATGTCGACGAACATGGCGTGAATACGGTCGTCTCCGCCGACCTCGGGGTGGAAGGACGTCGCCATGACGTTGCCGCGGCGCACCGCGACAATCGGGCCGTCGGCACTGTTGCCCGCGCGCGCAATCACCTCGACGCCCTCGCCCACCGATTCGACCCAGGGGGCTCGAATGAACACGGCGTGGAAGGGGCCGCCCTCCAGTCCCGCGACGTCCAGGTCCTCCTCGTAGGAGTCCACCTGGCGGCCGAAGGCGTTGCGACGCACGACCATGTCGAGGGCGCCGAAAGAACGCTGGTCCTCGCGCCCATCCAGGATCGACGAGGCGAGCATGATCATGCCCGCGCACGTGCCGTAGACGGGAAGCCCCGCGCTCATGCGCGCGTGCAGCGCATCAAAGAGGCCGAAGGAGAGCAGCAGATTCGACATGGTCGTCGACTCTCCGCCGGGGATGACCAGGCCGTCGACCTGATCCAGCTCAGAAACCCTGCGCACAAGCAGCGCGCGGGCGCCGGAGTTTTCCAGCGCCCGCACGTGCTCTGCGACGTCGCCCTGCAGGGCGAGAACGCCGATGGTCACCATCCGCGCTCCGCGAGGCGGTGATCCACGGGCAGGTCGTCGACGTTGATGCCGACCATGGCCTCGCCCAGGCCGCGCGAGACCTCGGCGATGACGGAGGGGTCGTCGTAGAAGGTCGTGGCCTTGACGATGGCGGCCGCGCGCTTGGCGGGGTCGCCGGACTTGAAGATACCCGAACCAACGAAGACGCCTTCGGCGCCCAGCTGCATCATCATGGCAGCGTCGGCGGGGGTGGCGATGCCGCCGGCCGTGAAGAGCACGACGGGGAGGCGTCCCTCGCGGGCGACCTCGGCGACGAGCTCGTAGGGGGCCTGCAGTTCCTTGGCCGCGACGTAGAGCTCGTCCTCGGGCAGGGAGGTCAGGTGGCGGATCTCGTCGCGGATCTTACGCATGTGCGTGGTCGCGTTCGAGACGTCGCCGGTGCCGGCCTCGCCCTTCGAGCGGATCATGGCGGCGCCCTCATTGATGCGGCGCAGCGCCTCACCGAGGTTGGTCGCGCCGCAGACGAAGGGAACGGTGAAGTTCCACTTGTCGATGTGGTGGCTGTAGTCGGCTGGGGTCAGGACCTCGGACTCATCGATGTAGTCGACGCCGAGGGACTGCAGGACCTGGGCCTCGACGAAGTGACCAATGCGGGCCTTGGCCATCACGGGGATGGACACGGCCTCGATGATGCCTTCGATCAGGTCGGGGTCGGACATGCGGGCCACGCCACCCTGGGCGCGGATGTCTGCGGGGACGCGCTCGAGGGCCATGACGGCCACGGCGCCCGCGTCCTCGGCGATCTTGGCCTGCTCGGGGGTGACGACGTCCATGATGACGCCGCCCTTGAGCATCTGGGCCATGCCGCGCTTGACCTGCGGGGTGCCGACCTCGCGCTTCGCGGTGCTCTCGCTCATGGTCACTCCTGCTCTTCCAGCTGGGCACGAACCTCGTCGCTCAGCGACATGTTCGTGTAGATGTTCTGCACGTCATCGGAGTCCTCGAGAACGTCGATGAGCTTGTTGACCTTCAGGGCGCCCTCGAGATCGAGCTCGACCTCGGTGGAGGCGACGAACTGGACTTCGGCGGAGTCGTAGTCGATGCCGGCCTCCTGCAGGGCGGTGCGCACGGCGACGACGTCCTTGGGGTCGGATTCGATGACGAAGAGCTCGCCGGCGTCCTCGACCTCTTCGGCGCCCGCGTCCAGGACGGCCATCATGATGGATTCCTCGTCCACACCCTCACCGGCGGGCACCTCAACGACGCCGCGACGCGAGAACAGGTAGGAGACCGAACCGGGGTCGGCCAGGGAGCCGCCGTGGCGGGTGAAGCCCAGGCGCACGTCGGAGGCGGCGCGGTTGCGGTTGTCGGTGAGACACTCCACCAGGAAGGCAACGCCGTTGGGGCCGTAGCCCTCGTACATGATGGTCTCGTAGTTGGCGCCGCCGGCCTCGGCACCGGAGCCACGCTTGACGGCGCGGTCGATGTTGTCGGCGGGGACGGAGTTCTTCTTCGCCTTCTGGATGGCGTCGTACAGCGTCGGGTTGCCAGCGGGGTCGCCGCCGCCCGTGCGAGCCGCAACCTCAATGTTCTTGATGAGGCGCGCGAAGAGCTTGCCGCGCTTGGCGTCAATGGCGGCCTTCTTGTGCTTAGTGGTCGCCCACTTAGAGTGTCCCGACATCACTTCTCCCTGTTGGGTGGATAGATACCGGCACATTCTATCGCGTCAATGGGGCGCTTCCCCATGTGTGTGGCGTCCTCGTGGACAAACGTAAACACCGTCACAGCATCGGGGACGAGGCCGTGGCCGCCTCCCCGGGCACGCAAGCTAGCGGGTGGGTGGGGTGTAGAAGACCCTCATGGCGCATGTTCCAGGTGCGAGGTCCTCCCACGCGCCGTCGAAGGAGAGGACCAGCGCGGTGGCGGTGGGCACTCCCCTGTCGGCCGCCCCTCGGTCCTCCTTGCGGGCGAGGATGTATCCGGCGTAGGAGATGACGGGTTCGTGCCCGACGATCAGGCCTGCCTCGCCCGTGAAGGTGCGGGCCAGCTCGATGATCTCCTCCTCGCCGCCGTCGTAGATGGAGCGGTCATGCCAGGCCTCGTCGGCGCCCGCGCGCGTGAGGATCGCCGCGAAGGTCTCGCGGGCGCGCTGGGCGTCGGAGGAGACGGCGACGTCGAAGGCCCCGATCTCACTGGCCAGCGTTGCGCCCAGGCGCGCGGCCTGGTCGCGCCCGGCGTCGGTGAGCGGGCGAGAACGGTCGGGGTAGTTGTAGGCGGCCTGCGCGTGGCGAACGAGAACGAGGGTTGGCATACTTCCAAGCGTAACCGCATCGGGAGGAACTCATGGCTCTGGGAGTCGAAAGTGCCTCGGGCATCTGCTCGGCGCGCGAATGCACGAACGCCGCGATCTACCGGATCGACTGGCGCAATCCGGCGATCCACCGCGCCCGCACGAAGACGTGGCTCGCGTGCGAGGAGCACCTCTCCTACCTGGAGGGGTACTTCACGTACCGGTCCTTCCCCTACGAGGTCTCAGAGTTCGTCGCCCCCTCCTCCCCTGGCGGCGAGGAATCAGGCGACGAGGACCAGCCTCAGTCCCACTGATCGAGGGGACGGTCGTTCCAGGTCAGGGCGTGCAGGCCCTTGGCCAGCTCGGAGGCCGAGGCCGGGGCGAAGCCGGGAGCCCACTCGAAGGTGGTCGTGCCCGTGTTCGACATGAAGTGCTTCGACACGAGGGCCTCGTCAATGTCGGCCGACAGCCATGTGGCCAGCAGGCGCGTGAGCGCCCCGTGGATGACGAACACCGCGACCGCGTCCTCCCCCGCCTGCTCGCGAGCCGCCAGGCCCACGCGGCGCACGGTCTCCAGGGACCGAGCCAGGGCCTCGCGCCCGCTCTCCCCGCCCGGCATCCGGTTATCGAGATCCCCCGCGCACCACGACAGGGTCGTGCGCACGTATTGCATCTGGGAGGCGGGATCGGCCGCCATCTCCAGGTCGCCCGAGCGCAGCTCGCGAATCCCCGGGCGCACCAGCGGCGTGAGCCCGTAGCGGGCGGCCAGCGGCGCGGCCGTCAGGCGCGTGCGATGCAGACCGGACACGGCGATAACGGTGGGAGGAGGCGCAACCTCGGATTCCCAGCGGTCCGCCAGGCGGGTCGCTTGAGCCAGGCCCTCGTCGGTCAGGCCGAGGCCGGGGCGGACCGTGTCCAGAGCCCCCAGACGGTTGGCGGGGGTCTGTCCATGCCGTACCAGCACAATCTTCACTGCTGCTCCCAGAAAGCTCGTTCCATCACGTCGCGCGCCTGTCGTGCCGCGCGCAACCAGTCTTCTTCGAGGGCGGTCAGCCCGCCGCTCCCGTACCCGAGGATAGCGGCAAGCGCCCCCAGCTCGGCGCTGTCACGAGGCACAACGTCAAGTTTCACACCGCTCATGCGCCCGGTCGCCAGGGTGTTGCCGGCGCGGATGCGCGTGGCCAGATCCCAGGCATTCAAGAGAATCTCGGCGTCGGGCGCTTCCAACAGCCCTGCGTCGCGGGCGGCCGCAATCGCGTCGGTCGTCGACGACGTGCGCAGGGCCTCAACCTCGCGCCCGTGGCGCATCTGGATGAGCTGGATCGTCCACTCGACGTCGCTGAGCCCACCGGGGCCGAGCTTGACGTGGCGGGCGGGCTCCGTGCCGCGCGGTAGTCGCTCGTTTTCCATGCGGGCCTTGAGCAGGCGGATGTCGCGCACCTCGGCCTCGCTCACGTCCCGGTACGCCATGGACTCAAAAAGAGACCTGGCAGCCTGCGCCAGCTCACCGTCTCCGATGGGCCGGGCGCGCACGGCCGCCTGGCGCTCCCACGTGGAGGCCCAGCGTTGCGCGTACTCCTCGTGCGAGGCGATCGTGCGGCTCATCGGGCCGTTCTTGCCCTCGGGGCGCAGGTCGAGGTCGACGACGATGCCGAGCTGGCTGGTCGCCGACCCCAGGAGCTTCTTGACCCGGTTGACAATCGCCGTCGCGCTGGCCGCCGCCTCGGAGTCGGAGGCGCCGCCCACGGCCTCGTGCAGGGCGATGACGTCCGCGTCGGAGGCGTAGGAACACTCGCGCCCGCCGTATCGTCCCATCGCGACGAAGGCGACGCGGGCGCGCTCGGCCCCCCACCGCTCGGCATCCTCGCGCCCCGCAATCGCCAGCGCACCGAGCAGGGCCGCGTCCGTCGCGTCGGCGATCGCGTGCCCGCGCGGGTCGACGCCGCCCAGCAGGTCGCTCATCGCGGCGCGCGTCAGCTCGCGGGTGCGCACCGCGCGCACGCGCGCCGCCGCCTCCGTCGGGTCATCGTGGCGGTCGATGAGGGCGGCCACCTCGCGGGCGAGGCGCTGCGGCTCGCGCGGCGCCAACTCCGCGTCATCGTCCAGCCACGCCACGGCCTCGGGCCGCTTGGCC